>JANNQO010000369.1:0-20233 GCA_031400795.1 Rubrivivax sp.
GGGCTGGCTGCTGAAGATCGGCCTGGGCCGCCTGCCGGGTGACTTCAAGATCCGCATCCGCGGCCGCGACTGGTACTTTCCGCTGGGCTCGAGCGTGTTGCTGGTGGGATTGATGATGCTGATCGGGTTGCTGATCTAGCCGCCCTGGCGCACCAGCCGCACACCGCTGAACTGCCAGCGCGCCTCGGCCGGGAAGAAGTTGCGGTAGCTGGCGCGGATGTGGCTTTTCGGCGTGGCGCACGAGCCGCCACGCAGCACGTACTGGTTGACCATGAACTTGCCGTTGTACTCACCCACCGCGCCGGCCCAGGGCCGAAAGCCCGGGTAGCCCTGGTAGGACGAGGCCGTCCACTCCCAGGCGTCGCCCAGCAGCTGCATCGGGCCTTCGCGAACGCGCGCCACCGGCATCGGATGCAAGGTCTCGGATTCGGCGAAGTTGCCTTGCGCGAGCGACAGCGCCTCGTGGCCTTCGGCAGCATGTTCCCACTCGGCTTCGCTGGGCAGGCGCAGCGCGCAACCCTCCTGCGCGCCACGCCAGCGCGCGTAGGCATCGGCTTCGTACAGGCTCACGTGCACCACCGGCGTGAGCGGGTCGATGGGCACCAGGCCATGCAGCGTGAAACTGTGCCAGCCATCGGCCAGCTGCTGCCAATACAGCGGCGCTTCGATGCCCTGCTGGCGCACCCAGTCCCAGCCCGCTGAGAGCCACCAGTGCGCATCGCGGTAGCCGCCGTCGTCGACGAAAGCGGCCCACTCGCCATGCGTCACGAGGCGATTGGCCAGCGCGTACGGCTCGAGGAAGACCGAGTGGCGGGGGCTTTCGTTGTCGAAGGCGAAGCCCGCGCCACGGTGGCCGATCTCGACCAGCCCGCCATCGATGGGCAGCCACTGCAACGGCACATGCGCCACCGCGGCCAGCGGCCACATCGGCCTGAAGACGGGGGCCAGCGGGTTGCACGACAACAGATGTTTCAAGTCGGTGACGATCAGCTCCTGGTGCTGCTGCTCGTGCTGCAGGCCGAGTTCGATCAGCGCCGCCAGCTCGTCGCTTACCTCCTCCGCGAGCAGCGCCATCAGGCGTTCATCCACGGCCGCGCGGTAGGCTTTCACGTCGGCCAGCCCCGGCCGCGTGACGAGTCCGCGTTGCGCGCGCGGGTGCTGCTCGCCCACACCGTGGTAGTAGCTGTTGAAGAGCACGCGGAAAGCCGGGTGGAAGGGCTTGAAGCCGAGCTCGAAACGCTCCAGCATGAAGGTCTCGAAGAACCAGGTGACATGCGCCAGGTGCCACTTCACCGGGCTCGCGTCGGGCATCGATTGCACCTGGCAATCGGCCTCGGAAAGGGTGGCCACCAGCGCCATCGTCCGCTCGCGCAGCGCTGCGCAGCGTTGCGCAAGCGGCGTGGGCTCGGGCCCGGGCTCACGGGCAAGATTCATCTACAGACCTCGGTTTTGTGGCGGCCACTGGCGATGTAGCCCATGCCCCATTGGGTGCTGCAACGATCGAAGCGGTCGCAATGGGCTTGCACCAGGTCCCAAGGTTGCCACAGATCGGCGGCCAAGGCGTTGTACGGCCGGTTCTTCAGCCAGGCGAGCAGGTTCAGGGGGCCGGCCCACCAGGGGAAAAACTTCATGCCCGCCATCGCGATGCGCGCACCGGGCCTCAGTTGCCGCATCACGTTCTCTACCGCGCCCGGCAGGCGGCTGATGTCGTGCACGTAGTTGAAGAGCGCGGCGTCGGCCAGTTGCGGCAACTCCACGTCTTCGGCACGCGCGTTGACGTGCCAGACGCAGTGCAGGCCTTCACGCTCGACGCGCGCGCGGGCCAGCGCGAACATCTCCGGGCTCTGCTCGAATCCGAGCACACGGCCTTGCGCGCCCACCGCGTCGGTGAGCAGCGCATAGCTCAGCCCCGTGCCGGCGCCGACATCGAGCACCACCTCGCCGGGCTGCAGTTGCAGCAGCGCGATCGTGCGCCGGCGCAGCGGCATCGTGTAGGCGGCCGATTCATCGTAGCCCGCGGCGCGCCGGCGGTAGCGTTCGATGGACAGGGCGTTCGGGTTGTGGGTGGCAGCCATCGGGTTGGGTCGGAACTCTGCCACCGATCTGACGCCGCAGCTCGGGCACAGCGATAGAGTTGTTGCTGCATGAAGCCCGCCACTGCCGAGCGCCTCATCGTCGCCGCGGGCGTCTGCGCGGCGCTGCACGTGGCCAAGCTGCCGCCGGCGATTGCGGCCTTGCAAGACGCGCTGGCGATCACGCTGGTGCAGGCCGGCTTCCTGCTGTCGCTGGTGCAACTCGCCGGCATGAGTCTGGGCGCGCTGTTCGGGGCCTGGGCCGATGGGCTGGGGGCGCGGCGCAGCATGCTGGCCGGGCTGCTGCTGCTCGCGCTGGCCAGCACCGCGGGCGCTGCGGCGCCGGGCGTGGCGGCCTTGATGGCGCTGCGCGTCGTGGAAGGGTTCGGTTTTCTGCTCGTCGTGCTGCCGGCACCGGGTTGGCTGCGCCAGCAGGTACCCCCCGAGCGCATCGCCGCCGCGCTCGGCGGCTGGAGCACCTACATGCCACTGGCCACCGCGCTGGCGCTGGGACTCGGGCCGCTGGCCGTGCCGGCGCTCGGCTGGCGCGGCTGGTGGGCGCTGCTCGGCGGGCTCACGCTCGTGATGGCGGGCGTGCTGGCGCGGGGAACTTCGGCACCGCCGCGGCCGGGTGGCACGACTCTGAGTGGAACGGGCCAGCGATTGGCGCTGACCTTGTCAAGGCGCGGACCCTGGGTCGTCGCCGGCCTCTTCATGCTCTACGCGTTCCAGTGGCTGGCGGTCGTCGGCTTCCTGCCGACGTTGCTGCTGCAGGGCGGCGCCACGGCCTGGCAGGTCGGGCTGGTGGGGGCTGTGGTGGCCATCGTGAACATGTTCGGCAACCTCGCGGCCGGGCACGCCTTGCAGCGCGGCGTGGCGCCGCGCGCGCTGCTGGCGCTGGGTTGCGTGGCGATGGCGCTGGGAGCGCTCGCCTTTTTCGCCATTGGCTGGCCGGTGCCGCTGCGCCTCGCCGCCGTGCTGCTGTTTTCGATGTGCGGCGGCGTCATTCCGGCCACGCTGTTCACGCTCGCGGTGCGCGTGGCGCCGCAACCGCACGCCACCGCCACCACGGTGGGCTGGGTGCAGCAGGGCTCGGCGCTGGGGCAGTTCTGCGGGCCGCCGGCGGTGGCCTTCGCGGCCGCGCAGTCGGGTGGCTGGCAGTTCAGCGGCGCGGTGACGGCGGCGGCCGCGGCGCTGGCGCTGATACTGCTGTGGGCGGTGCCGCCGAATCAGCGTACGAGCACGTTGGCGCCTGCGGGCAGACTGGATTCGTCGACATAGCCGATCCCGCCCGGCGTCGACTGCACGAAGCGGATGACTTCGGACGCGGTGGCGAACTCGCGCGGCGGCACGCCCTTGCCGATGTAGCGGCGCACCGTCCAATAGGCGAGGTATTTTTCTTCGTCCTGGTTCAGGAAAGCGGCGAGAAAGCGCGAGCGCACCGGGTTGCCCTGGCTCACGTTGACCGGGTTCACCGTCACGCCGCCGACTTCGACCACGCGGCCGGTGAAGATGCGCTGCAGCGTGGCCACGTCCAGTCGGTCGAGACCGGGGTGGCCGATGACCACGATGCCACCGGCCTGCGCCCTGCCGTGACGGGCCCACGGCAGCAGCGCCAGCAATACAGTGAGCGCACGGCGCTTCATGCTCAGAACACCAGGCTGTAGGACAGCGAGAGCACACGCAGGCTCTGGCGCTGGACGTGGACGCCGCGCGGGTCGTCGATCAGCGCGGAGCCCTCGCCCACGCGCACACGTTGCAGCTCGGCCTTGAACATCGAGGTGGGCGAGGCGCGGTACGAGAAGCCCACGCCGAGCGAGCGCTGGTCGAAGATCTGGATGCCGTCCGCACCGGCCTCTTGCAGCAGGTTGATCAGCGCCGCTTGCGGGATGAAGCCGGGCACGCGCTGGTTGTTCACCGCCGCGAACTCCTGGCGGTCGCCGTCGGTCGAGCGCAGCACGGCCCAGGTGACATACGGCGTCCACGGGCCGACGCGGCGGCGCACGGAGAGGTAGGCACCCTTGGAGTCGAAGCCGAGCGTTTCCTTGACAATGCGGCGCCCGAACTCGGCGGCCACGCGCGTGCCGAATGGCCCGCCGGCATCGGCGCCCAGCGTGATCACCGGCACCGTGATGCGGCGCTTCAGCGGCACCCGGCCCGAGGCGATGCCGTCCAGCGTGTCGTAGTAGCCGACGCCTGGCAAGCCGGGGATGTTCACGAACGGGAAGTGCTCGACGAAGAGCACCGGCGAGCGGCTGTCCAGCCGCGCTTGGGCATAGCCGAGGCGATACAGATCCTCGTCGCGCCGCACGGTCAACGCCAGCCCGCTGACGTGCACCGTGACGGGCAGGAAGACCGGCGGTTTCTGCAGTAGCGCGTTGCCGATCACGACCGACAAGTCGTGGCGCCCATAGGCGCGAATGTCGGTGCGCGCCCGGCCCCAATACGCGTCGAGCACGACGTCGCCGGTGACCGTGTTCCAGCTCCGGCTCGCCGAGAGGCCGCGGAAATCGGTGGTCGGACTCTGCGAATAAACCTCCACCGGCAGCGCCGCGAGGTCAAACGTCGTGCCCACGTCCTGCGTCTCCGAATGCAGGTACAGCGGCACGCGGAACTTGCCTGCGCGCAGCAGCCAGTCGTTGCTCGGCCGCCAGGACAGAAAGCCCCAGGCGACGCTGGCGCGCACGCCCGAATCGCTGTTCGGCGACGCGGCGACCTTGCCCTGCACGGTGAACGCGAAGTCGCCGCCCAGCTTGGTGTCGAGTTGCAGGCCGAAGATCGAATCGCGCTTCAGCGTGCCGCCATCGTCGACGAAGCGCTGATAGCCGAAGCGCTGGTCGGAGCGTGTGTAGCCCAGCGTGCCGAAGCCCGAGATCGAGGTCTCGAAGGCCAGGCTGGGCGCCGCGAAGGCTGCAGCCAGCAACCCCACCGACAGGGCACGCCGAGCGGTCACGATAACGGCGCCGATTCGGTCGCCTCGGCCCGAGGCAGCAGGCGCAACGCCAGGTCGAAATCGAAGCCCGCCAATGCGGCATGCATGCGCGCCACCGAGGAATCGGCCATCAGCCGCGCAAAGTGCTGTGCGTTGGCGTTCCAGACATCGACGGCCTCCGTGTCCCCCCGCTCCAGGAGTGCGCGCAATCGTAGCAACAACGCGCGGTCGCCGGCTGCGTCGCGGGTCGTCCCGGTGGCCATGTCGACGGCCGCGGCCGGCTCGCTCGACAGCTGCGGCGCGCGCCGATAGCGTGCGATCGTCGCGTACAGCAACTGCGGATCGATGGGCTTGCTGACATGCTCGTTCATGCCCAACATCCGACAGCGCTCGCGTTCCTCGACCAGCGCGTGCGCCGAAACGGCGACGATCGGCAAAGCGAAGTGGCGCGGGCTCATGCGGATGCGGCGCGCCGCTTCGTAGCCGTCGACCTCGGGCATCTGCAGGTCCAGCAGCAGCAGCTCGAAATGATCGGTGGGCCGCGCGTCGAGCAGGTCCAGCACCTCCTGCCCGTTGGCCGCGGCTTCCACGCTGACGCCCACCTGCTCGAGCAGCTCGACGACGAGCTGGCGGTTGATCGGGTTGTCCTCGGCCAGCAGCACCGACATGCCGGCCAGCTGAGCGGCCTCCCGCGCATCGGCGGCAGCCGGCGTCTCGGTCGACCGCTGCCCATCCAGCCAGTTGAACAGGCCGCGCAGCGATTCCGGCAGCACCGGCTTGGGCAGCAGGTGCTGCGCGCCCAGCGCCTTGGCCGCTTCCTGCATCTTCTCTGTGTCGTAGGCGGAAACGATCACCGGCAACGGGCGGTGCGGATGCATCCGCTCGGCCAGCGCGCGCAGCACCCCGGCGCCATCCAGCCGCGGCATCACCCAGTCGATCAGCAGCAGGTCGTAGGGGCGGCCGTCGGCATCGGCCCGGGCAAGTGCGTCGAGCGCCGTGTCGCCGTCGTCGGCGCTGTCGATGCGGCCACCGGCCTCGCGGCCGACCTGCAGCGCGTGCAGCATGTCCACCAGCGAGCGCCGTGCATCGGGCTGGTCGTCGACCACCAGCACGCGCATCGAGCCGGCGCGCGGCAGCGGCGTGGCCGGCGGTGCCGGCGGCGTGGCCAGCACCATCGGCACGTGGAAGCGGAACTCGGTGCCGCGGCCGGCCTCGCTGCTCACGTCGATCTGCCCGCCCATCAACTCGACGAGCCGCTTGGAGATGGTCAGCCCCAGCCCGCTGCCGCCGTACTTGCGCGTGGTCGAGCCATCGGCCTGCGTGAACTCGGTGAAGAGGCGGCCGATCTGCTCGGGCGTCATGCCGATGCCGGTGTCCTGCACGCGGAAGTCGAGGACCACCCTCGCGCTGCTGCGCTCGCGCTCGCCCAGCGTCAGCGTGACATGGCCGCGCTCGGTGAACTTGACGGCGTTGGAGAGCAGGTTGGTGAGCACCTGACCGAGGCGCAGCGCGTCGCCCGACAGCGCGCCGTCTTCGCCGAGCAACGCCGGCTCGGTGATGTCGAACAGCAGCTCGACACCCTTCTCCTGCGCGCGCTGGCGCACCAGCGACAGCGCATTGCCGACCACGTCCTCGATGCGAAAGCGCACCTGTTCCAGCTCGATGCGGCCGGCCTCGACCTTCGAGAAGTCGAGGATGTCGTTGATGATGCCCAGCAGCGAACGCGCGGCGTTGTACATCTTGCCCACGTAGTCGCGCTGGCGCGGCGTGAGCTCGGTGCGCAGCGCCAGGTAGGCCATGCCGATCATCGCGTTCATCGGCGTGCGGATCTCGTGGCTCATGTTGGCCAGGAACATCGACTTGGCCTGCGTCGCCTGCTCGGCCTGCGCGCGGGCGCTCTGCAGTTCGGCCTGGATGTGCTCGCGGTGGCGCAGGTCTTCTTCGATGGCCTGGGCCATGCCATCCAGCGCCCCGGAAAGATCTTGCACCTCGTCCACGCCGCCACTGGCGCCGCTGCGCGCGGCATAACGGCCACTGGCCAGCACGCGCGCCACGCCGGCCACATGCTGAAGCGGCATGAGCACGCGGCGGCGGATCATTCGCCACAGCGTCGCCACGACCACGAACAGCAGCAGCGTGAAGGCAACCGAGGCGATGATCGAGCCTTCGAGCCGCGCGCGTGCTGCATGCACTTCGTCCGCGGTGCGGCGGTCGGTCTTGCCGATCAGGCCGGCCACGGCGCCGGAGAGTTCTGCCTTCAGCGCGTTGTAGTCGGCGCCATGCACCAGGCGGCCGGCGAACTCCAGCTGCGGCGGCCCGTCGGAGACCATTTCGCGCGTCTGCGGGTTGTACAGGCCCTGCGTGGCCGCGAACGCAATCTCCTCGATCTTTGCCAGACGGGTGCTCGTGTCCAGCACCCGGCGCAGCGATTCGAGTTCGCTGGCACTGAAGCCTTGCGACGTCATGCGCTGCTCGAGCGAGCCGAGCGGACCTTGCCCGGGAAGCTGGTGCTGCACGCGCCCGGCGATCACGTCATCCCAGTAGGTCGGCGAGGCGGCTTCGGCCGGCGCCGGCTTTTCACCGCTGCGGATGCCCAGGATGTCGTAGTAGTACAGCAGGTAGCGCGGCTCGGCCGTGGCCGAGTAGGCACGCACGAGCTGGCCGAGCTGCTCGGTCTCCTGGCGAACGCGCTGGGTCAACTCCAGGCTCCGCTGGCGGTGCTCCTGCGCGGCCAGCACCTTGTCGTAGCTCTGGTGGATGAACCACAGCAGCAGCGCGTTCGCGCTCAGGCCCAGCACCACCGCGCTGAAGAAGGCCGATGAGACGCTGCGCAGGCGCATCGAATCAGTTCTGCGACACCGCGGGCAAGGCCACGTTGGCTTTTTGGCGCCGCACGCTGAAAGCTGCGACCGGCCGCGCGAAGCCCTTCAGCGACAGCTCGCCCACCGCATCGCCGTCGACACGATCGGCCACATGCCCCCAGATGCGTTGCGACACCAGGATCTGCCCGCCCTGCGCCTCGCCGCACAGCCGCGCGGCCAGGTTGGTGACCGTGCCGATGGCGCCATAGTCGCGCCGGCCCTCGAAGCCGATCGCGCCGATGGTGGCGTAGCCTTGCGCGATGCCGATGCCCATCTCGAGGGCATAACCGCGCCGCTGCCAGCCCCGCGTCAGCGCGACGAAGCGCTCGTGCATCTCCAGCGCCATGCGCACCGCCGCCAGTGCCGGCTCGGCCACCGGCAGCGGGTCGTTGAAGAACACCATCAGCCCATCGCCGGCGAAACGCTCCAGCGTGCCGTGGTGCGCGACGATGATCGCCCCCATCGCGGCGTGGTACTCGCCGAGCACGCCCATCACTTCTTCAGGATCGGCGGTCTCGGTGAAAGCAGTGAAACCACGCAGGTCGAGAAAAGCCACTGCGATCTCGCTGCGGTGGTGGCGCAGCGGATCGTCACTGCCGCTGGCCAGGATCAGGTCGGCCACCGACGGCGAGAAGAATCGGCGCAGCGTGCGCACCGCCTGCTGCAACTGGCGCTGCTGCCGGTACAGCGTGAGATGCGTGCGCACGCGCGCCTTCACGATCGGCGGGCTGATCGGCTTGGCCAGGTAGTCCACGCCGCCCAGCTCGAGGCCCCGCGTCTCGTCGTCGACCTCGTCCAGCGCGCTGACGAAGATCACGGGAATAGCGCTGGTCGCCGGGTTGGCCTTCAGTCGCCGGCAGACTTCGTAGCCGGACATCTGCGGCATCATGATGTCCAGCAGGATCAGGTCCGGCGGGTCGCTCGATGCGGCGATCTGCAACGCGCGCTCACCTGTGGTGGCGACCAGCGTGCGGTAGTCGTCGCGCAGCACCTCGCTCAACAGCGCCAGATTGGCCGGCGTGTCGTCGACGATCAGCACGGTGTGTTTGTGGCCCGCTTCCACGCGATCCCTCGGCACGCCTCGACTGGGCGGATGTTTCCAGGCGTGCGCGCGCTTGGCAAGCGCGGACATCCCGAAGCCGGGGGATGACGTCGAAAGGGCTATGCTGCCCCGATGGAATTGCCCGCCCACGACGCCGATCCGCAAGAGAGCCAGGAGTGGCTCGACGCGCTGCGGGCCGTCGTGGCCGAAGGCGGTCCGGCACGCGGCTTGTTCCTGCTCGAACGACTCGAAGAACAGGCGCAAGCGTTGGGCATCGTGCCGCACGTGCAGCCGTTCTCCGCCTACCGCAACACCATCCCGCTGGAAAGCCAAGGCGCCTACCCGGGTGACCTGCGCATCGAAGAGCGGCTCACGGCCATCATGCGCTGGAACGCCCTCGTGATGGTGGTGCGCGCCAATCTGGCCTATGGCGAACTGGGTGGCCACATCGCGAGTTATGCCTCGGCGGCAGAGATCTTCGAGGTCGGCTTCAACCACTTTTTTCGCGGCAGTGCCGACGGGCAATCGAGCGACCTCGTCTACTTCCAGCCGCATTCGGCGCCGGGCGTGTATTCGCGTGCATTCCTCGAAGGGCGCTTGAGCGAAGAGCAGCTCGCCAACTACCGCCAGGAGGTCGGCGGCAACGGCCTGTGCTCGTACCCCCACCCCTGGCTGATGCCGGAGTTCTGGCAGTTCCCCACCGGCTCGATGGGCCTGGGGCCGCTGAACGCCGTGTACCAGGCGCGCTTCATGCGCTACCTGACCGCGCGCGGATTGTTGGAAACGAAGGATCGCCATGTCTGGGGCGTTTTCGGCGACGGCGAGATGGACGAGCCCGAGTCGATCGCCGGGCTGACGCTGGCGACGCGCGAAAAGCTCGACAACCTGACCTTCATCGTCAACTGCAACCTGCAGCGCCTGGACGGCCCGGTGCGCGGCAACGGCCAGATCATCCAGGAGCTGGAGGCGCTCTTCACCGGCGCCGGCTGGAACGTCATCAAGGTGCTGTGGGGGTCGGACTGGGACGCGCTCTTCGCGCGCGACACACGCCATGTGCTGCTGCGCGCGCTGTCGCAGACCGTCGACGGCCAGTACCAGACGCTGGGCGCCAACGACGGCGCCTACAACATCGAACACTTCTTCCGCCAGGACCCTGACGTGCAGCAGCTCATCGCGCACATGAGCGAGGCCGAGATCGATGCGCTGAAGCGCGGCGGGCACGACTTTCGCAAGCTCCATGCGGCCTTCGCTGCGGCGAAAGCGCACCAGGGCCGGCCGACGGTGATCCTGGCGAAGACGAAGAAAGGTTTCGGCATGGGCGGCACCGGCGAGAGCCGCATGACCTCGCACCAGGCCAAGAAGCTCGACCTGGAGGCGCTGACCGCTTTTCGCGAACGTTTCGCGCTGCCGCTGTCCGACGAACAGGTGGCGCAGTTGAGCTTCTACAAGCCGCCCGCGGACAGTACCGAGATGCGCTATCTGCACGAACGCCGCGCCGCGCTCGGCGGCGCGCTGCCGCGTCGCAACGCCGCCTGCCCGGTGCTGCCGGTGCCGCCGATCGAAGCCTGGGCCGACTTCGCGCTGAAGGCCGACGGCAAGGAGATGAGCACGACGATGGCCGCGGTGCGCATGATCGGCAACCTGCTGAAAGACCCGACACTGGGCCCGCGCATCGTGCCCATCGTCGCCGACGAGGCGCGCACCTTCGGCATGGCCAACCTGTTCCGCCAGATCGGCATCTACAGCCCCGAGGGCCAGCGCTACGAGCCCGAAGACAAGGCGCAGATGCTCTACTACCGCGAGACCACCGACGGCCAGTTGCTCGAAGAAGGCATCAACGAGGCCGGCGCCTTGAGCTCGTGGATCGCCGCGGCCACCAGCTACAGCGTGCACGGGCTGCCGATGCTGCCGATGTACATCTACTACTCGATGTTCGGTTTCCAGCGCGTCGGCGACCTGATCTGGGCCGCCGCCGACCAGCGCTCGCGCGGCTTCCTGTTCGGCGCCACGGCCGGCCGCACCACGCTCGGTGGCGAGGGCCTGCAGCATCAGGACGGGTCGAGCCTCCTGGTGGCCAGCACGATCCCGAATTGCCGCGCCTGGGATCCGGCGCATGCCGGCGAACTGGCGGTGATCCTCGACCACGCGATGCGCCGCATGCTGGTCGAGCAGCGCGACGAGTTCCACTACGTCACGTTGATGAACGAGAACCAGGCCATGCCCTCGCTGCCCGATGGCGTGCGGGACGATCTGCTGCGCGGTATGTACCGGCTGTCAACGTTCGACGTGACTGAAGCGAAAGGGCATGTGCGACTGCTCGGATCGGGCACGATCCTGCACGAGGTGCTGGCAGCGGCACGGCTGCTCGCTGACGAGCATGGCGTCGCGAGCGAAGTGTTCAGCGTGACGAGCTATGCCGAACTGGCGCGCGAAGCCCGCGAGGCGCAGCGCCAGGACCGGCTCGACCCGCAGCCCGCGCCGCGAGCGACGCATGTCGCCCGGCTGCTGGCCGGCAGCGCACCGATCGTCGCAGCCAGCGACTACGTGCGCGCCTGGCCGCAGCTCATCGCCGAGTACGTCGGCGCGAAGATGGTCACGCTGGGCACCGACGACTTCGGCCGCAGCGACACGCGCCAGCAACTGCGCCGCTATTTCGAGGTGGATGCCGCGAGCGTGGTGCGCGCGGCGCGGGAAACGCTGCGCCGCAGTGGGTGATCAGCCGGCTTCCATCGGTTCACAGCACGCGGTAGTAGAAGCGCGTGGCGCACAAGCCGCCTTGCGGCAGCAGTGCATATCCCGGCACCGCACCCACGCACTGCCAGCCTTGGCGCTCGTACAGGCGCTCGGCGTCAGCGCTGGCGGTGTCCAGCACGAGCAGCGTCTTGCCACACTCCCGCGCGACGGCCTCGGCCTCGCGCAGCAGCAACGCGCCCAGGCCCAGGCGGCGCGCACGCCGGTGCACCAGCATCTTGGCCAGGTCGGCGCGGTGCGGCTGGTTCTCGGGCATTGCCAGCACCAGCTGCACCGTGCCGGCGATGCCGTGTTCGTCGTCGGCCACCAGCAGTGCGCGTTCGCCGCGCGCCACTGCGTCGGCCACTCCTTGCCAGAACGCCAGCGCAGGCGACAGAGACAGTGGCTGCATGAACCCCACCGAAGCGCCGCCGTCGACACAATCGATCAACACACCAGCCAGCGCGAGCCGCTCCGGCTCATCGACCCCGAGCAGGCGGCGCACGCCGGGAACGCGAGTCATTCGATCACCTCGAACGTTGGGCCGGCGTGCGATCACGACGGCGTCAGTTCAGCACCAGTTCGGCGATGTCGTCCCACAGTTCGGCGGGCATGCGGCCGCGGTGCTGTTTGGCGATGACGCCGGTCTTGTCCAGGATGATGGTGGTCGGCGAGTTCAGCGGCAGTTCGCCGAAGCTGTCGCGGTGCGCGGGGTCGCGGCGCCAGACGATCTTCATCTGCGCGTTCGGCCGGATCATGCGGTCGAGCACTTGCTCATAGGCCTTCAGGTCGGCGAGCAAGCGGTCCTGGCTGATCGCAACGATGACGAAGTCCTTGTCGCGCCAGCCTTCGAGGTTGCGGCGCAGCTCCGGCAGCTTGTCCATGCACACCGGGCAATCGGTCGACCAGAAGAACAGCAGCACGACCTTGCCGCGCAGCTGCAGCAGGTCGACGCTGGCCGCCTGTTGGGTCTTGCCAGCGAGCGCGGGGCGCAGCGGCTGGCTGGGCGGGCCCTGTGCTGCGGCCCCCGCCGCGGCGAGCCCGATCGTCAGGGTGGTGGCGACAGCGATCAACGTGGAGTGCGGGATGTGCATGGCTTTCGCGCAAAGTTACCGCAGCGCGGCACGATCGTGGAGTTGCGAGCGTACGCCCCGATCGGATTCAAGACATCCCGCCGCGGTGATTTCGCGCCAGCAGCATCGCGTCGCCGTAGCTGAAAAACCGGTAGCGCGATTCGATCGCATGCCGGTACAGCGCCATCGCCTGCGTGTGGCCGGCAAAAGCCGAGACGAGCATCAGCAGCGTGCTCTTGGGCAGGTGGAAGTTGGTCACCAGCAGGTCGGCGACGCGGAACTCGAAGCCGGGGGTGATGAAGATGTCGGTCTCGCCGGTGCACGGCCCGAGCGCGCCGCCACGCGCAGCGGTTTCGAGCGCACGCAGCGAGGTGGTGCCCACCGCAACCACCCGGCCGCCGCGTTCGCGCGCGGCCTGCACCGCGCTGACAGCGGCAGGGCTCACCTCGAACCATTCGCTGTGCATGCGGTGCTCGGACAGCCTGGCCACGCGCACCGGCTGAAAGGTGCCTGCGCCGACGTGCAGCGTCACCGCGGCGCGCTGCACGCCGCGCGCTGCGAGCCTTTCCAGCAGCGCTTCATCGAAATGCAGTGCGGCCGTGGGTGCGGCCACCGCACCCGGGCGATCGGCGAACACGGTCTGGTAGCGCCGCTCGTCGTCAGCATCGTCGCCATGCGTGATGTAGGGCGGCAGCGGCACATGGCCGTGCCGATCGAGCAATTCGAGCACGGGGGCGGAGAAGCGCAACCGGAACAGCGAATCGTCGGGCCCGCCGCGGCCGAGCACCTCGGCGTCGAAGGCATCGGCCAGCCGCAGCACCGCGCCGGCACGCGGCGGCTTGCTCGCGCGCACATGCGCCAGCACCTCGTTGCCGGGCGCCAGCACCTCGTTGCCGGGCGCCAGCACATCGTTGCCCGGCGGCAGCACGCGCTCGACGAGCAGCTCCACCGCGCCGCCGCTGGCCTTGCGGCCCAACAGGCGCGCCTTGATGACGCGCGTGTCGTTGAAGACCAACAGGTCGCCCGGGTTCAGCAGTTCAGGCAGCGCGCTGAACACGCGGTCCACCGGCAGTCGGCCACGCCCGTCGAGCAGCCGCGAAGCGCTGCGCTCGGATGCAGGGTGTTGTGCGATCAGCGCCTCGGGCAGCGCGTAGTCGAAGTCGTCGAGGGTCATGGGTTGCAGAATTCTTCCATGCCCACCAAGACCGCAGGCACGACAGGGCCCGCCAAAGAACCGCCGGGCCGCTCCCAAGGTTCCTCGAGCCCCTCGGGGGGCGGGTCGCCGCACCGCGGCGGCGGCCCACAGCAGGCGATGCGGCGCCTGGGCCTGGTGCGCGACATCGACCTGGCGCTGCATCTGCCGCTGCGTCACGAAGATGAAACGCGCGTCGTGAACATCGCAACGCTGCGCGACGGCGATGTGGCGCAGGTCGAGGCCACCGTGCTCGACGCACGCATCGAGCAGCGCACGCGGCGCCAGTTGCTGGTGCGCGTGGTCGATATCGACGGCAGCGGCCAGCTGCTGCTGCGCTTCCTGAACTTCCACCCGTTTCAGCAGCGCAGCTTCAGCCCGGGCAAGCGCTTTCGCATCCGCGGCGAGGTGCGAATCGGGCTGCTCGGGCGCGAAATGATGCACCCGGTCTGCAAGGCGGTCGTGGAAGGCGCGCCGCTGCCGACCGCGCTGACGCCCGTCTACCCCACCAGCGCCCAGCTGCCGCAGGCCTACCTGCGCAAGGCCATCGCGGCGGCGCTGCAACGCGCGGCCCTGCACGAGCTGCTGCCGCCGCAGTGCGTGCCGCCCGGGTTGCCGTCGCTGCGCGAGGCCCTGCTGTTCCTGCACCAGCCGCCGCCGCAGGTGGCGCTGGCGACGCTCGAGGACCGCAGCCACCCGGCCTGGCAGCGCTTGAAGTTCGACGAGTTGCTGGCGCAGCAGCTGGCGCAGGCCGATGCGCGGCGCCTGCGTGCCGCGCTGAAGGCGCCGGCGATCATCATCGACGAGGGCAGCCGCGCCACGCTCAGCGCTCGGCTGCTGCAGGCGCTGCCGTTCCGGCTCACCGGCGCTCAAGCGCGGGTGGTGGCCGAGATCGCTGCCGACCTGGCGCGCGGCCAGCCGATGCACCGGCTGCTGCAAGGCGACGTCGGCTCGGGCAAGACGGTGGTGGCAGCGCTGGCTGCAGCACGCGCCATCGATGCCGGTTGGCAAGGTGCGCTGATGGCGCCCACCGAGATCCTGGCCGAACAGCATTTCCGCAAGCTGGTCGGCTGGCTCGAGCCGCTCGGCGTGACGGTGGCCTGGTTCACCGGCAGCCGCAAAGGCAAGGCCCGCGCAGCGATGCTCGAACAGCTGGCCAGCGGCCAAGCCATGCTCGCGGTGGGCACGCACGCGGTGATCCAGGACGATGTGCATTTCGCCAGGCTCGGCCTGGCGGTGGTCGACGAGCAGCACCGCTTCGGCGTGGTGCAGCGGCTGGCGTTGCGCGGCAAGCTCTCGGAACCGGCTCTGGAGCCGCACCTCCTGATGATGAGCGCGACACCGATCCCGCGGACCCTTGCGATGAGCTACTTCGCCGACCTGTCGGTGAGCACCATCGACGAGCTGCCGCCCGGACGCACGCCGGTGCTGACCAAGCTGTTCGCCGACAACCGGCGCGAGCAGGTCATCGGGCGCATCCGCGACGAGGTGCGCAGCGGCCGGCAGGCCTACTGGGTCTGCCCACTCGTGGAAGAAAGTGAACATGTCGATCTGCAGAACGCCACCGAGACGCACCAGCAACTCAGCGCCGCATTGCCCGGCGTGATGGTCGGCCTGCTGCACGGCCGCATGCCGGCAGCCGAGAAAGCCGCGGTGATGTCGCTCTTCAGCGGCGGGCAGATGGCGGTGCTGGTGGCGACCACGGTGATCGAGGTCGGCGTGGACGTGCCCAACGCGAGCCTGATGGTCATCGAACATGCCGAGCGCTTCGGCCTGGCGCAGCTGCACCAGTTGCGTGGCCGGGTCGGCCGCGGCGCGCTGGCCAGCGTCTGCGTGCTGCTCTACACGGCGCCGCTGTCGCAAACCGGCAAGGCGCGGCTGAAGGCGATCAGTGAGAGCAGCGACGGCTTCGAGATCGCGCGCCGCGACCTCGAGATCCGCGGCCCGGGCGAGTTCATGGGCGCGCGGCAGAGCGGTGATGCGCTGCTGCGCTTCGCCGATCTGCAGACCGACGATGCGCTGTTGCAGCAGGCCCGTGAACTCGCGCCGCGGCTGTGGGCCGACGACCCTGCCGCCGCGCGGGCGCTGGTCGACCGCTGGCTGGGCGACCGGTCGGCCTACCTCAACGCCTGATATCCGGGATCAGCTGGAGAAGCTGCGGATCTGCGCGTACAGCGCCGCGGCGCGGCGTGTCGAGGCTTCGACCTCTTGCAGCAGCGGTGTCACCGGCGGGCCGCCGCGCGCTTCGGTGATGTCCATCGCCGCCAGGCTGGCGTTGGTGAGGCGCCAGCCCATGGCAGACTGCGCCGATGCCCGAGCTGCCGGACATCTCTGTCTATGTCGAACGCCTGCAAGTCAGGCTGAACGGCCAGGTGCTGCGGCGCGCGCGAATGTTCAATCCGTTCGTGCTGCGCACGCGGTGCCGACGATCACCGAGGTCGATGAGCAGGCGGTGGTGGATGTGCAGCGACTGGGCAAGCGCATCGTGCTTGTCCTCGGCAGTGGCCGGATGATCGTGATCCACCCGATGATCGCCGGCCGCTTGCGTTGGTTGAGTGCGCGCGACAAACTGCCCGGGCGCATCGCGCTGGCGGCCTTCGAGTTCGACGTCGGCCAACTCGTGCTGACCGAGGCCGGCACGACACGGCGGGCCTCGATCCATGTGCTGGCTGACCGTGCCGCCTTGCAGGCGATGGACCCCGGCGGCATCGACGTGATGCATTGCGATCTTGCCGCCTTCGCCGCGCAACTGGCGCGCGAGAACCACACGCTGAAGCGCTCGCTGACCGACCCGCGGCTGTTCAGCGGCATCGGCAACGCGTACTCCGACGAGATCCTGCACCGCGCGCGCTTGTCACCGGTGGCGTTGTCGCGATCGCTGCCCGAGGCGGACGTGAAGCGCCTCTTCGACGCCACGCGCGCGGTGCTCTTCGAGTGGACCGAGCGCTTGCGCGCCGAGGCGGGCGATTGGCCGAACAAGGTCACCGCCTTCCACCCGCAGATGGCGGTGCACGGGCGCTACGGTTTGCCCTGCCCGGTGTGTGCGACGAAGGTGCAGCGGATCGTGCATGCGAACAACGAGACGAACTACTGCGCACGCTGCCAGACCGGCGGCAAGCTGCTCGCTGATCGCGCACTGAGCAAGCTGCTCAAGGCGACCTGGCCGAAGCACATTGACGACATCGAATGATCAGCGGCCGCGCGCCGCGTCGTGTTCGTAGGTCGTGATCTCGAATGGGTTGCCGTCGGGGTCGGCGAAGTACATCGACAGCGCAAGGCGGTGGTCTTCCACGCGCGGCGGCTGGCCGAGTTCGCGTGCCAGGTGTTCGCGCCAAGCGATGAAGCCGGCGCCATCGGTGCGCATCGCTACGACGCCTGCGCCCACCTTCGGCGGCAATTCGAACAGCGCGAGGTGCACGCTGCCCGCCGCATCGGCGATCGTCAGCGGCCCGCCGTCTTGCGCCCATTCGATGAACTCGGCGATCGGCTCGAAGCCGAGCACACGGCGGTACCAGGCCACTGCCGCCACACGGTCGGCCACGCGCAGGTGCACGTGGTCGATGCCGGTCAGCGGCGGCGTCACGTCACTCCTCGAGCAGTGAGCGCAGCATCCACGCCGTCTGCTCGTGCACCGTCAAGCGCTGCGTCAGCAGATCGGCGGTAGGCTCGTCGCTGGCCTTTTCGACAAGCGGAAACACCGCGCGCGCGGTGCGGGCCACGGCCTCGTGGCCGTCGACGAGGATCTGCACCATCGCCAGCGCCTTGGGCGGCGCGGTCGGCGCATCGGCAATCGACGCCAGTTTGCCGAAGGCCGCGTAGCTGCCCGGCGCCGGGTGGCCGAGCGAGCGAATGCGCTCGGCGATCGGATCCACCGCGTTCCACAGCTCGGTGTACTGGGCCATGAACATCGCGTGCAGCGTGTTGAACATCGGCCCGGTCACGTTCCAGTGGAAGTTGTGCGTGGTGAGGTACAGCGTGTAGGTGTCGGCGAGCAGCTTTGAAAGGCCCGCGGCGATCGCCGCGCGGTCTTTCTCGGAGATGCCGATGTTGATCGCGGGGACCGCGGTCGTGCCGATGTTGATCACCGGGCCTGCGCCCTTCTTCGGTTTTGCCATGCGTTGCTCCGAGTCACTTCGCGCCCAGGCGCGCCTTCACGTCCTGGCCGACCTTTTTGTTGACGAACTGCAGCGTGGCCACGCGCGAGAGGTCGACCTCGCCCGCCTTGTACAGCCCCGCCCTGACCATCTGGTTGTGGAAGTCCTGGATGCGGCCTGCGCTCATCGCGCCGATGCCATTGGCCCCCGCTTCGCCCGAGTCGACGATGCCCTGGCTCTTCATCAGCGCCACCGAGGCTTCGATCTCGGCTGCCGTCATCTCGGGGTTCTCTTTCATCATCATCGCGTTGGCCGCGGCGCGGTTGCCGTAGAGGTAGTTCACCCAGCCGAGGATCGACGCGTCGACAAAGCGCTGCACGAGATCGGGCTTGTTCTTCACGGTGTCGGTGCGTGCCTCGATCACCGTGCTGTAGGTCGAGAAGCCGTGGTCGGCGAGCAGGTGAACCACAGGTTTGAACTTGCCCTGGTTCTCGACGTAGATCGGCTCGGCCACCGAGTAGCCCTGCTGGATCGACTTCGGGTTGGCGAGGAAGGGCCCGAGGTTGTAGTTGTAGGGCTTGAGCACCTCGTCCTTGAAGCCATGCGCCACCTTCAACCACAACCACCAGCTGAACTGGCCGTCCTTGGCGATCAGCGCTTGCGGTGCGTTCTTCAGCGCCGCGAACTTCTCGTAGCCCTGTCCCGGGTGCGCGATCAGTGCTTGCGGGTCTTTCTGGAACATCGCCGCCACCACCACGGTGGGCACGTTGTTCTTCGCGTTGTCGAAGCTGTGCAGCAGGTTGCCGGTCATCAGGAAATCGATGCGCCCGGCCGGCAGCAGCGGCCGGTTGTTGACCTGCGGGCCGCCTTGCCGGATCGTCACCTCCAGCCCGTACGCTTTGTAGGTGCCATCGGCCAGCGCCTGGTAGAAGCCGCCGTGCGCGGCCTGCGCTTTCCAGTTGGTGGCGAAAGTCACCTTGTCCTGCGCCTGCACGGCGCCGGCCAGCAGCAGCGTGGCCACCAGCGTGAAGGTGCGAAGCATCGAAAGCCGCCTTTCTCAATCGTTGCGCGACGATTCTGAAGCATGCCAGGGCCCGAGTACCCAGCGTGACAGCAGGTTCAAGAGCGCGAAGATCAGCACCCCCGTGAACACCAGCAGCGCGAGCGCGGCGAACATCTTCGGTGTCTCGGTGCGAAAGCTCGCCTCCAGAATGCGCGAGGCCAGTCCCGTCTCGCGCCCGGCGGCACCGGCCACCATCTCGGCCGTCACCGCACCG
This sequence comes from Rubrivivax sp., assembly GCA_031400795.1. Classification (GTDB taxonomy): domain Bacteria; phylum Pseudomonadota; class Gammaproteobacteria; order Burkholderiales; family Burkholderiaceae_C; genus Rubrivivax. Next base: position 19,274 of record JANNQO010000369.1, read on the forward strand.
ATCAGACTCAGCCCGCCCGAGACTTTCAGCCCGGCCATGAAGTACGGCAGCGCAAAGGGCAGCCGCAGCAACTGCAAGCGCTGCCAGGGGCTGGCACGGTACAAGCGGAACAGGTCGCGCAGGTTCGGCTCGGCCGCACGCAGCCCGATCACGGTGTTCGACAGGATCGGAAAGAACGCCACGATCCACGCGCACAGCAGCAGCGCCGCCGTGGTGCTGTCGATGTAGATCAGCATCAGCGGCGCGATGGCGACGATCGGTGTGACCTGCAGCACCACCGCCACCGGGAACAGCGCGCGCTCGAGCAGCGGCGACAGCGCGAACACCGCCGCGATCAGCACGCCGCCCGCACAGGCCAGCGCCAGTGCACCGAAGGTGATCTTCAGCGTGAACCACCAACTGAGCGCGAGCGAGCCGAAGTGGGCGATCAGCGTCTGCACGATCAACGATGGCGCGGGCAGCGTGTAGGCCGGGATACCCGCCACACGCACGAGCAGCTCCCAGCCGAGCACGAGGCCAGCGAGCACCAGCGCGGGCAGCAACGTCTTCATGGGGTGCGCATGGCTTCTTCGAGCGCCGCACTGAGCATGCGGCAAGCGTCGGCGAAGGGTGGGCTGAGCCGAAACGACGGCTCGCGCGGATACGGCTGGTCGATCGCCAGCTCGGCCACGACCCGCCCGGGCCGCGCGCTCATCACCAGCACGCGCTGGCTCAGGAACACTGCTTCGGCGACGCTGTGCGTGACGAACAGGGCGGCGAGCTTCTGCTCGGCCCACCAGCGCAGCAGATCAGCGTTGAGCTTCTGGCGCGTGATGTCGTCCAGCGCCGCGAACGGCTCGTCCATCAGCAGCAGCTGCGGCTGCGTGACCAGCGCCCGCGCGATCGACGCGCGCATCTTCATGCCGCCCGAAAGCTGCGCGGGGTAGGCGTCTTCGAAGTCCGCCAGGCCGACGCTGGCCA
>JANNQO010000370.1:0-25288 GCA_031400795.1 Rubrivivax sp.
CTGCGCAGCGGCGTGTGGACACGCTGGGCCGGCTCGCCGGTGACCACGGGCGCAGCCTTGAAGGAACAGTGGCTGGCCAGCCAGCAGCTGCTGGGCAACGAGGCGCAGCAGGTGCGCCTGCTCGACGGCGTGGACGAGTGGCAGGTGTATTTCTACCGCGACGGGCGCATGACCAATGCGCAGTCCACCGGCAATGTGGTGCTGACACCGACGGCTGCCGCGCCGGCCGGCACCGCGGCTTCCAGGGCGGCGGAAAGCAGCGCGGCGCCCCCGGCACCGAATGCGCCGAACCCGCCGCCCAGCCCGCTGCGCCAGCGCGAGTTGCTGCCCGACGGCATCCAGCTCGTGCTCAAGCTGCGTGGCCAGACGCTGACGCGCGACATCGCAGTCGTGCCGCGGTCATGAAGCGCGGCCAACGTTTCACATCGGCGAACACCTGCCGCGGTGCCGCGCTGCTGCTGGCGATGATCGTGCTCACGCTGGTGGCCACGGTGGCCGCGGGCATGGTCTGGCAGCAGTCGCGCGCCATCGAGGTGGAAGGCGCCGAGCGTGCGCGCGCGCAAGCCGGCTGGATCCTCACACCCGGGGTGGACATCGCGCGCGATGTGCTGCGCCGCCAATCCAACAACCCCGCCAATGGCGACCAGCCCTGGGACCAGCCGCTGGAAGAGACCCGGCTGTCGTCGCTGCTCGCCGCCGACCGCGACAACAACACCGACACCACGCTGGAAGCCACGCTGTCGGGTCGTATCGCCGACGCGCAGGCGCGCTACAACCTCGCCAACCTGATCAGCAGCGACGGCATCGTCGTGCCCGCCGAGCGCCAGACCTTGCGCCGCTTGTGCGATTCGATCGGCCTGCCGGGGGTGGACGAAGTGCTGGTCGCCGGCCTGCGCCAGGCGCGCGGGCCGACCACCGCCGACGCCAGCAACGCCAACGCCGCCATCGCCCCGGCCACCCCCGACCAGCTGGTCTGGCTGGGGCTGGACGCGGCCACGGTGGCGCGGCTGAAGGAGTTCGTCGAGATCCTGCCGAACCCAACGCCGATCAACATCAACTCGGCGCCGCGCGAAGTCATCTACGCAGTGCTCGACGGCATCGACATGGGCAACGCGGCGCGGCTGGTGCGCCAGCGCAACAACCGCTTCAAGGACTTGGCCGAGGTGAAGGCCCAGGTGCCCGCGTCGGTGACGCTGGAGGAGAGCCGCGTGAGCGTGCGCAGCACCCACTTCCACGTCTTCGCAACGCTGCGCTACGAGGACCGGGCCCTGAGCGAGCAGGCGCTGCTGCAGGTGCGCGGCGCCGGCAGCGGTGGCGAGGTGGTGGTGCTGCGCCGCGAACGCCGGCCTGCGGTGGTAGCACCGCCCTCGTGAGGCGGCTGCTTCAAGGCGTGGCGTCATGCGGCGACAATGCCGCGCCGCGTCACGGGCGTGACACACGCGCTTACCCGCCAGAAACTGTCCACTTCGGCCCTTCGGAGCTAGCCTTCACCCGATGTCCTTGCTGATCGTCGAGATACCGCCGCGCACACGCCTGTCGGCGCGCCAGGACGCTGCCGCCGGCAGCGACGACGCGGTGGCCGCGCCCAAGGAATGGTTCTACGTCTTCAGCAACGACGGTCGCCATGCCTCGCGCAGCGGCCAGGCCGCGTTGTCGCTGCTGCCGCACGCCGACACCGTGGTGGCCGTGCTCGACGCCACCGATGTAGCCTGGCAGCGCGTGAACCTGCCTCGGGTGAGCGCAGCCAAGCTGCGCGCGGCGCTGGCCGGCGCGCTCGAAGAGGCCTTGCTCGACGAACCCGAGGCTGCGCACTTCGCACTTGGCGCGCCAGGCACGGCCGCCGAAGGCCGCTGGGTGGCGGTGATGCACCGGCCCTGGCTCACGGCGCTGCTGACCACGCTGGACGAAGCCGGCTTGGGCGTCGACCGCATCGTGCCGGCGTCGCTGCCCAGGCTCGGCACCGAGAGCGCCCGCGGTTGGTTCCACCTCGACCGCGACGCCGCGCCGGCGCACGCCCTGTGCCTGACGCTGGCCAGCGCGCAGGGCGTGTGCAGCCTGCGCGCGCACGGCGGCCTGCCGCGCCAGTTGCTGCCGCCAGGCGCGCCGGCGGACTGGAGCGCCACCCCCGAGGCCGCAGCACCCGCCGAACACTGGCTGGGCGCCGCCGTGCCCGTGCAAAGCCACGCCGACCGGCTGATGATCGCTGCTGCCGCCGACATCAACTTGCGCCAGTTCGAACTCGCGCCGGGGCACCGCGGCACACGCTGGCTGCGCGATGCCGCGCGCCGGCTGATGGGGCGCGAATGGCGCTGGCTGCGCTGGGGCCTGGCCGCTTTGCTGTTGGTGCAGATCGTTGGGCTGAACCTGTTCGCCTGGCAGCAGAGCCGCCAGCTGCTGGCCAAGCGCCAGACGATGGACGAGCTGCTGCGCAGCGCGCATCCGCAGGTGCGTGCCGTGCTCGACGCGCCGTTGCAGATGCAGCGCGAGACCGAGGCCTTGCGTGCCGCCGCCGGTCGCCCCGGCGAAGGCGATTTCGAAGTGCTGCTGGGTGCTGTCTCGGCGGCCTGGCCCGATGGCTTGCCGCCGGTGCAAACGCTTCGCTTCGAGCCTGGCAAGCTGGCGCTGGCCGCGCCCGGTGTCGCAGCGGCGCAGCTGCCGGCACTGCGCGAACGGCTGCGCGCGGCGGGCCTGGACGCCGATGCCGCCGATGGCCGCGTTCAGATCACTCGCGCCGGAGCAGCAAGGCAACCATGATCGGCGACACACCAGCGGCCGGACCGGCCACCGCCTCGACGATCCGCGACGATTGGCGCGAGGCCCTGCGCGTGGCCTGGCGCTCACGCGCGCCGCGCGAGCAGTTGCTCGTGCAGGTCGCCGGCGCGTCGTTGGCCCTGCTGCTGCTCTGGTGGGTGACCTTGCAGCCGGCGCTGCGCACGCTGCAAACCGCGCCGGCGCAACTCGAGGCGCTGGACGTGCAGCTGCAGGCCATGCAGCGACTGGCCACCGAGGCGCGCGAACTGCGCGGCGCGCCGCCGGTGAGCGGCGAGCAGGCGCTGGCGGCGCTGAACGCCGCCATCGAGCGGCTGGGCGACAAGGCCAAGCTCACGATGCAGGGCGAACGCGCCCTCGTCACGCTGGACAAGGTCTCCACGCCGCTGCTGCGCGAATGGCTGCAAGACCTGCGCAGCGCGGCGCGCGCGCGGCCCATCGAGGTTACGCTGGCGCGCACCCCGCAAGGCTTCAGCGGCACGCTGGTGCTGGTGCTGCCGGGCACGCCCCCGAGCGGAGCGCCGCGATGAAGTGGCCGCGCTGGCTGCGCGCGCGCTCCACCTGGGCCGGCGCCGGTGCGCTGCTCGGCCTGCTGCTGGGCGTCGTGCTGTTCGCGCCGGCCGCGTGGCTGGCCGGTGCGGTGGCCGATGCCAGCGGCGGCGCCCTGTTGCTGGCCGATGCGCGCGGCACGATCTGGCAGGGCAGTGCGCTGGTGGTGCTGGCGGGCGGCAAGGGTGCCACGCAAGCCGCCGCGCTGCCCGGGCGGCTGTCGTGGAAGCTGCGCCCGCGCAGCAGCGGCTTCGAGCTGCGCGCGCGCCAGGCCTGCTGCCTCAGCGGCGAACAGCGGCTGCGCATCGCCGCGGGCATCGGCAGCTTCAGCGTGCGCCTGCTCGGCGGCGAAGCACCGGGCGGCGCGCCGGTGGCACAGGTTCCCGCGAGTTGGCTCACCGGCCTGGGCGCCCCGTGGAACACGCTGCAGCTCGGCGGCCTGTTGCGCCTGTCCAGCAACGGCATGGGCTTTGCCAGCACACAGGGCCGATGGGCCTTCAGCGGCAGCGCCGAGTTGCGCGTCGACAGCCTGTCTTCGCGTGCCTCGTCGTTGGAGTCACTGGGCGACTACCGCGTGATCATCGATGGCCAGCCGCAGGCCGCCGGATCGGCCAGGCTCGCTTTGTCCACGTTGCGCGGGCCCTTGCAGTTGAACGGCACCGGCCAATGGGGCGGCACCACCGCGCTGCGCTTCCGCGGCGAGGCGCGCGCCGACGCCGGCTCCGAGGGCACGCTGAACAACCTGCTGAATGTGATCGGGCGCCGCCAGGGCGCGATCTCGATACTCTCGATCGGATGACCATGACGCGAGACTTTCCCCCTCGGCTGCCCCCGCTGCGCACGGCGCTGTGCGCCACGGCTCTCGCGCTGTCGCTGGCCGCCACTGCGCCGGCGCCGGCACAGGCACCCGAGGCAAAACCTGCGCCGCAGCGCGGCCGCGCCTCGGTGACGCTGAACTTCGTCAACGCCGACATCGAAGCCGTGACACGCGCCATCGGCGCGATGATCGACCGTCAGATCGCCGTGGACCCGCGCGTGAAAGGCACCATCACCGTCTACAGCGAGCAGCCGCAAAGCATTCGCGAGGCCTACCAGACCTACCTGGCCGCGCTGCGCGGCATGGGCTTCGCGGTGGTCGAAAGCGGCGGGCTGCTGAAGCTGGTGCCCGAAGCCGACGCCAAGCTGCAGGCGGGCACCGTGTCGATCGGCGAGATCAACGTTCGAGGTGACCAGATCATCACGCAGGTCTTCAACCTGCGCTACGAGAACGCGAACAACCTGGTGGCCATCCTGCGCCCGCTGATCAGCGCCAACAACACCATCAACGCCAGCCCGAGCACGAACACGCTGGTCATCACCGACTACGCCGAGAACCTGCAGCGCCTGTCGAAGATCATCGCAGCGCTGGACAACCCCGCCGGCACCGAGGTCGAGGTGATCGCGCTGCAGCACGCGGTGGCCAGCGACCTGGTGCCGCTGGTGCAGCGCCTGTCGGACGCCGGCCAGCAGATCATGGTGCCCGGCGCGTTGGGCGCGGGCGGCGGCACCACCGTGATCGCCGAGCCACGCAGCAACTCGCTGCTGGTGCGCGCCCCCAATCCGGCGCGGCTGGCCGCGATCCGCGCCACCATCGCCAAGCTCGACCGGCCCGCTGCAGGCATCGGCCCCGGCGGCGGCATGTGGGTGGTGCATCTGAAAAACGCCGATGCAGTGCGCCTGGCCACCGTGGTGCGCGCGGCCTTCGCGGCGGTGGGCACGGGCAGCGGCGGTACCGCCGCCGGAGGTGTCGCGGGCATCGGCACGCTGCCGGCGAGTCCGCTCGGCGGCCTGCAAGGCAGCGTCGGCATCAGCGGCACCGCGTCGGCCGCCGCCACGGCGCCGATCAGCGCCTCGGGCCAGCCTTCGACCGGCGGCTTCATCCAGGCCGACCCGGCCACCAACTCGCTGATCATCACCGCGCCCGAGCCGCTGTACCGCCAGGTGCGGGCGATGATCGATCAACTCGACACGCGCCGCGCACAGGTTTCCATCGAGGCATTGGTCGTCGAAGTCAACGGCGGCGAGAACGCCGACTTCGGCGTGCAATGGCTGGGCGAGCTGGCGCGCGACGGCACGCGCAGCTTACAGGCCGCGCAGGTGCTGCCCACGGCCAACAACCCGAGCCTGCTGACCGTCAACAGCGCCTTGGCCACGGGAGCGCTGAACCTCGGCTCCGGCCTCAACGTCGGCATCTTGCGCACCGTGGGCGGCGTCGCGTCGCTGAGCGCGATCGTGAGGCTGCTGCAGACGCAATCCACCACCAACATCGTGGCCACGCCCAACGTGCTGACGCTGGACAACGAAGAGGCCAAGATCGTCGTCGGCAACAACGTGCCCTTCCTGACCGGCCAGTTCACGAACACCGGCACCGGCACGACGAACCCGTTCCAGACCATCGAGCGCAAGGACGTGGGCCTGACGCTGCGCATCAAGCCGCAGATCGGCGAGAGCGGCGCAATCCGGATGTCGGTTTTTCTCGAAAATTCCGACGTCATCGGCCAGGCCCAGGGCACCTCTGGCGCCGGGCCGACGACCAGCAAGCGCTCGGTGGAGTCCAACGTGGTGGTCGACGACAACACCATCCTCGTCATCGGCGGCCTGATTCAGGAGCGTTTCGAAGACAGCAAGAGCAAGGTGCCGCTGCTCGGCGACCTGCCATGGATCGGCGGCCTGTTCCGCAGCGAATCGCGCACCAAGAGCCGCAGCAATCTGATGATTTTCCTGCGCCCCACGGTGCTGCGCGACGCCGACAGCGCGAACCGCCTCTCGCTGGACCGCTACGACGTCATCCGCGGCCAGCAGAAGGAGCAGCAGCCCGCGCCCAGCGTCGTCTTGCCGATCAACGAGGCCCCTGTGCTGCCGCCGCTGCGTGCGCCGGACGCCTCGCCCGCAGCCCCGGCCCCTGCCGCCACGAAACCGTAGCACCTCCATGGCCACCCGCCACCCCCTGCCCTACGCCTTCGCCAAGGCGCACACGCTGCTGCTCGAAGACCACGGCGAGCAGCTCGTGTTGTGGGCCTCGGAGACGACGCCGCTGTCGGCACTCGCCGAGACCACGCGCCATTTCGACATCGCCACCTTCGAGCGCGAAACCGCGGCCACCTTGTCGCAACGCATCGCGGCGGCCTACGCCGGCGGTGAGAGCAGCGCCGCCGCGGTGATCGGCGAGGTCGAGTCGGGCGTCGACCTGTCGCGCATGATGCAAGACCTGCCGGCGGTGGAAGACCTGCTCGAAGCGGCCAACGACGCGCCGATCATCCGCATGTTGAACGCGCTGCTCACGCAGGCCGCAAAAGACGGCGCCAGCGACATCCACATCGAGCCTTACGAACGATCGAGCGCGGTGCGCTTTCGCGTCGACGGCACACTGCGCGAGGTGGTGCAGCCGAACAAGGCGCTGCATGCGGCATTGATCTCGCGGTTGAAGATCATGGCCGAACTCGACATCGCCGAAAAACGCCTGCCGCAGGATGGCCGTATCAGCTTGCGCATCGGCGGGCGCGCGATCGACGTGCGCGTTTCCACGCTGCCCTCGTCGCACGGCGAACGCGCGGTGCTGCGCCTGCTCGACAAAGCCGAATCGAAATTCACGCTCGAAGGCCTGGGCATGAGCGGCGACGTGCTCGCCGCCTACCACCGCCTGGTGCAGCAGCCGCACGGCATCGTGCTCGTCACCGGGCCCACCGGTTCGGGCAAGACGACCACGCTGTACGCATCGCTGGGCCGCATGGACACCGGCAGCACCAACGTGCTGACCGTCGAAGACCCGGTGGAGTACGAGTTGCCCGGCATCGGCCAGACGCAGGTCAATCCGAAGATCGACCTGACGTTCGCGAAAGCGCTGCGCGCGATCCTGCGCCAGGACCCCGACGTGATCATGATCGGCGAGATTCGCGACTACGAAACCGCGCAGATCGCGATCCAGGCCTCGCTCACCGGCCACCTGGTGCTGGCCACCGTGCACACCAACGATGCGGTGTCCAGCGTGACGCGGCTGATCGACATGGGGGTGGAGCCGTTCCTGCTGTCGTCCAGCCTGCTCGGCACGCTCGCGCAGCGCCTGGTGCGCAAGCTCTGCCCGGCCTGCAAGCGGCAGGACGCAGAGGGCCACTGGCACCCGGTGGGCTGCGAGCAATGCAGCTCGAGCGGCTACAAAGGCCGCACCGGCGTCTACGAGCTGATGGTGGCCGACACGCGCGTGCAGTCGCTGATCCACAACCGCGCCGCCGAGCAGGAGTTGCTGGCCGCCGGGCAGGCCGCCGGGCTGCGCTCGATGCGCGAAGACGGCGAACGCCTGGTGCGCGAAGGGGTGACCTCGCTCGAAGAGGTGATCCGCGTGACGCGCGATTGAGCGGCTACGGCTGCAGCGCGGCCAGGTAATGTGAAAGGTTGGCCAGATCGGCGTCGGCCAGACCTTGCAGCGCCGCCGTCATCAGCGTGTCGCGGCCCGGGCCGGGCGCGTCGCGATACTGGCGCAAGGATTGCAACAGATAGGCCTCGTGCTGGCCGGCCAGTCGCGGCACCTGCTGCTGGCCGGCGTAGTTCGGCAGGTGGCAGCTGGCGCAGCGCGCGCGCTCGGCCAGCGCGGCGCCGGCGCGCCGGCGCGTGGCGTCGGCCTTCGCGACAACTGCCGCCGGTGCCGGCAGCGCCGCATAGTGCCGGGCCAGAACGATGATGTCCTCGTCGCTCAGGCCCTCCATCACCGCCTTCATCGCCGGGATGTCGCGCATGCCGTCGCGCACCAGCACCAGCTTGTTCTCCAGATACAGGCGCGGCTGGCCGGCCAGCTGCGGGATCAGCGGCGCATTCGTCGCGTGGCAGGCCTGGCAGGCCTCGAACCGCGGCGGGTCGGCCGCTGTCGCCGCGGCGCCGCACAGGCAGGCAGCGGCGACGAGGCAGCGCAGCTCAACGCGCAAAGCTGATGCGGTAGATCGCGCCGAGCTGTTCGTCGGAGACCAGCAGCGCGCCATCGGGCATCTGCAGCAGGTAGGCCGGACGGCCGCTGAACTGGTCGGTGGCCGGATTCATGAAGCCGGTCATGAACGGTTCGACACGGGCATTGCGGCCGTCGGCATCGGCGCGCACGGTGACCACGTCGTAGCCGAACTTCTTGCTGCGGTTCCATGAGCCTTTGCGCGCCACGAAGGCCACGTCGCGGTAGGCCTCCGGGAACATGCGGCCGGTGTAGAACATCACGCCCATCGCCGCTGCATGCGGGCCCATCGTCTGCACTGGCAGCGTGACGCCCGCACAGGGGTCGGGCTTCTTGATGTCGGCATCGGGCACGCCGTTCGCGTGGCAATACGGGAAGCCGAAGTTCAGCCCGGTGCGCGACAGGCGATTCAGCTCGTCCTCAGGCCCATCGTCGCCCATCCAGTCGCGGCCGTGGTCGGTGAACCAGAGCTCCTTGGTCTGCGGATGCCAGTCGAAGCCCACCGAGTTGCGTACGCCGCGCGCCAGCACCTCCATGCCCGAACCATCGGCGTTGTAGCGGCGGATCTGCCCGTACTCGTCGCCGGGCACGCAGATGTTGCAGGGCGAGCCGAAGGGCACGTAGAGCTTGCCGTCGGGGCCGAAGGCGATGTACTTCCAGTTGTGGTGCTGCTCCTTGGGCAGCTTGAAGGCCGCTGTCATGTCCACCGGGGCCACCGCCGGGTTCTTCTCGATGCCGTCGAAGCGCAGCACCTTGTCGATTGCCATCACGTACAGCGAGCCGTTGCGGAAAGCCACGCCAGCGGGCTGCACGAGTTTGTCGACCAGCACGCGGCTGGAGCGCTGCGTGCCGTTGTCGGTGACCTCGTAGACCCGGCCGAGGCCGCGGGTGCCGATGTAGACCTTGCCGTCGTCGCCGCGCGCCATCGCACGCGCGCCGGGCATGCCGCTGGCCCACAGCTCGACTTTGAAACCGGGCGGCAGCCGGAAGCTCGCGACCGGGATCTCGGCTGCCGGCGTCGCGGTGTTGCGACCGGGCACGGGTGCCAGTGTGGAAGCGGTCATCGCCGCGCCGCGGCCTTGTTGCCAGGCCGGCGGTGGGGCGGCAGGCGCCGCGGCAGCGGGTGGCGACGGTGGCGGCGCGGGTGGCGGCGTCTGGCAGGCGGCCAGTCCGAGCAACAGCGACACCGCGAGCAGCGGACGTACCAGCATGGTTGTCTCCGGTTGTGATGCGGCCGGGTTCGAGCCCGGTCTGCAGACCATGATACGCAGCGGCGCTACGATGGCACCCCATGCCCGCGTACCGATTCGAAGCCTTGCGTGCCGATGGCAAGTCCAGCAGCGGCATCGTCGAAGCCGACAATGCCAAGGCGGCGCGCTCGCAGCTGCGCGCGCAGGCACTGGTGCCTCTGGCGGTGTTGCCGGTGGCGGCGTCCGACGCCACGCAAGCCGCCGCGCGCTTTGGCCGCCGCGCCTTCACGGCCACCACGCTGGCGGTGTGGACGCGCCAGCTGGCCGGCCTGGTCGGATCGGGACTGCCGCTGGAGCGCGCGCTGACGGCACTGGCCGACGAGGCCGAGGAGCAAAAGCAGCGCGAGCTGATCGCGCACCTGAGGAGCGAGGTGAATGCCGGCAGCACGTTCGCGCGGGCGCTTTCCACCGCGCCGCGCGAGTTCGACGATGTCTACCGCGCCGTGGTGGCCGCCGGTGAACAGAGCGGCGCGCTCGGTGCAGTGCTGGAGCGCCTGGCCGAAGATCTCGAGGCACGCCAGGCGCTGCGCGCGAAGATGGTCGGCGCGATGCTCTATCCGGCGATCGTCTCGGTGATCGCCTTGTTCATCGTCATCTTCCTCGTCACCTATGTGGTGCCGCAGGTGGCCACCGTGTTCATCAACGCCAAGCGCGCGCTGCCGGCACTGACGGTGGGCATGCTCGCACTCTCCGCGTTCGTGCGGCAATGGGGCTGGCTGCTGTTGATTGCCACGGCCGTCGCCGTGGCGGGCTTTATCGTGTTGCGGCGGCAGGAGGCTTTCCGGCTGCGCAGCGACGCCGCCTTCCTGCGTCTGCCGCTGCTCGGCCGCCTGGCGCGCGGTTACAACGCGGCGCGCTTCGGCGGCACGTTGGCGATGCTGGCGGCCTCGGGCGTGCCGATCCTGAAAGCGCTGCAGGCCGCTGCCGAAACGCTGGGCAACCGCGCCATGCGCGCCGACGCGATGGAAGCCCTGGTGCAGGTGCGCGAAGGCGCACCGCTGGCCAGTGCGCTGGCGGCGAAAAAACGCTTCCCCGGCCTGTTGGCGATGTTCGCGCGGCTGGGCGAGCAGACCGGCCAGCTGCCGGTGATGCTGTCGCGCGCCGCGGCGCAGATGAGCGCCGAGGTGCAGCGCCGCGCGATGGCCGCGGCGACCATCCTCGAGCCGCTGTTGATCGTGGCGATGGGCGTGGTGGTGATGCTGATCGTGCTGGCGGTGCTGCTGCCGATCATCCAGCTCAACACCTGGGTGAAGTGATTCAACGAGCTTCGTCGCTGCGGCGTCCAGGTCTCGATGGGGTCAGGCCGTGGTCAGGCCACGCCCAGCAAGCCCACCGCACTGCCCAACACGGCGATGCCCACCGGCACTGCGCACAACAGCGCCGCCAGGCCAGCCTGCGACCAGGTCCACGGCGGTGCACCGGCATCGCCTTCGAGGCCCGGATCGAACAGGTCTTCGGCAAAGGCCTCGCTGCGATATCGGGCGCCGGTGCTGTCGGCGGCGGCTGTCGAATCGTTTGACATGGCGACTCCAGAGATGTGAACGGACCGGTCGGTCACGTCGGTCAGGTCGGACTCGAACGCCGAACTTGACACTGTCCGGCCGATGTTTCAGTGATGCTTCACCACATACGCTGTCCGCGCGCTGTCGGTTTCAAGCGTTGGCCCGTGACTTGCTTGGCATACTCGGCATGAGCCGGATCATTTGGGCCGCCGCAACGCCTCTGTTTCGCGGCCCGCCGCTGCGGCAATCAGGCTGAATGGCAGCCGAACGAAACGGATCGTGGGGTGCACGGGCATGGGTGCGACGACAGGATCGGGTCACGAATTGGTTGCCGTGGCCGGCCAGGGCCGGCCGAACATTCCGCTGGCCAGCTTGCGCGCGGTGTTCCGCCCCGGTGACGTGAGCCAGCGGCTAACCAAGCTGCCGCCCAAGGAACACGAGTCGCTGCGCAGCACTTACGAGCGCATGCTGGAGAAGGGCCCCGAACGCTTCCAGGTCAAGCCCTCGGGTCTGCCGGCGATGGCCCACCTGTACGACGAGCTGCCCAACTTCGCCGAGGTGCTCGACGACCTGAAACGCCAACTCGCGCTCTGCCAGGACAGCCGAGATGCGCTCGAACTCACGCCGATGCTGTTGCTCGGGCCGCCGGGTATCGGCAAGACCCACTTCGCGCGCGAGGTGGCCAGGCTGCTCGGTACCGGGCTGGGCTTCGTTTCGATGAGTTCACTCACCGCCGGCTGGGTGCTTTCCGGGGCTTCGTCGCAGTGGAAAGGCGCGCGGCCCGGCAAGGTCTTCGAAACGCTGGTGGACGGCGCCTACGCCAACCCGGTGATGGTGGTCGACGAGATCGACAAGGCGCGCGGCGAGCATGCCTACGACCCGCTGGGCGCGCTGTACAGCTTGCTCGAGCACGACACCGCGCAGCAGTTCACCGACGAGTTCGCCGAAGTCGCGATCGACGCCAGCCAGGTGATCTGGGTGGCCACTGCCAATGACCAGCGTTCGATCCCCGAGCCGATCCTCAACCGCATGAACGTCTACGAGGTGCAGGCTCCCGACCACGACGCGGCGCGCGCCATTGCATTGCGCCTGTACGTGGGCATCCGCGCCGAGCACGACTGGGGACGGCGCTTCGTCCCCGAGCCCGGAGACACGGTGCTGGAGGCGATGGCCAACCTCGCGCCGCGCGAAATGCGCCGCGCCTGGATGACGGGCTTCGGCAACGCACGGCTGGCGCAGCGCGACACCGTGGCGGTGGCCGATCTGCCGCTGAAGAACACCCGTCGCGGCCCGATCGGCTTCGTGCAGTAGCGCCCACTCAAACGAAGTTTCCCTCGCGCAGCCACTGGGTGGCCACCCATTTTTCGCCGGCCAGCACCGGCGAGCCGCCGTGCAGCGTCTTCGTCGTCACATGCGGCCGGTCGTAGCTGAAGAAGACTGCGTTGCCCTTCACCGGCGCCACGTCCAGACCGACATCGGGGAACACCGTGGCGCCGCCGCGTTCGGGGCTGGACAGGTACATGATCAGCGTGGCCAGCCGCTGGCCACCACGCTCGAGAATCTTGGCCGTGCCCGGGTGCACGGGATCGAAGTAGTCGTGGTGCGGCTTGTACTCGGCGCCGGGACGGTAGCGCAGCACCTGCAAGCCCTCGCCATGGTCGATCGGCCAGTTCAGCAGCGCCGCGATGCGCTGTTCGATGCGCGTGATCACCGGCGTTTCACCGCGCTCGAAGAACATGCCGTCACTGGTCCGCGCGGCGTTAACCTCGCTGCCGCCGGTGCGGTTGTCCACCGTTTCCGAGCGAATCAGGCGCTGGCTCGACAGCGCCACCATCTGATCGCACTCGTCGGCACTGAGCAGGCCGCCGAAGACGATCACGCGCGGCTGTTTCATCGCCACCAGGATCTGCACGTCTCGGTCCAGCGCGCGCACGCAGGCCGGGTTCTCCTCCAGCGCCGGCTCGGGCAAGGCGGTGCCGGGCTGCGGCAGCGGCAGGCCCAACTCGACCAGCCGTTCGCGCAGCGTGTCTTCCAGCGTCTCGATGGCCACGTCCTCGGCCCAGCCGCTGGCGCGCATCGCCTGCAGCACCGAGTCGGGTGTGCAGCCGGCCTCGGCCTGGGCCACGATCCAGCGCCGCAGGTCGTCGGTGGCCGCCTGGCGTTGGGCCTGATCGGGTGTTCCGGTGAGATTGCTCATCGCACGATTTTGGCCGATGTGCTCGCGGCAGCATGATCTGGCAACGAGGACGTGGAGGCGCCCTGTCAACGCCAGCGCATGTGCAGCGTTGCCCGGGCTTGGCTGCGCTGATGACCTTCCCCATGAAGCTGCTGCGACTGACCCCAGTCGTCCTCTTTGCCTCGTTGCTGGCGGCTTGCGGCGGCGGCGGCGATGCTGCGCGACCGACTGAAACCCGCGCCGCAGTCACCAACCCGGTGGGGGCCGGCGAGTTCAAGTCGGCAACCCGCCTGGCCGGCGTGCCGCTGGCCGACATCGTGCAGGCCGCCGCCGTGCCCGGCAGCCGCATCCAGGGCGTCGCGCCGCGCTATGCCGTCACCGCCTACCGGCTGACCTATCTGACGGTGGATGGCAACGGGCGCGAGGTGCTCGCTTCCGGCCTGGTGGCGGTGCCCGAGAAAGGCCCCGGGCGGCTCAGCCCGGCGCTGCTCTACCAGCATGGCACGATCTTCAAGGACGCCGAGGCGCCGAGCAACGCCATCGTCGCCGGCGAGGCGCCGATCGCCATCGCCTCGCTGGGCTACATCGTGGTCGCTGCGGACTATGTCGGCTACGGCGCCTCCAGGGGCACCTCGCAGCACCCCTACCTGCTGTCCGCGCCCACCGCGGCGGCGGTCAACGACCTGCTGCGCGCAGCGCACTTCTGGCACGACACGCAAGGCGCCGCCGCCGGCGCGCAGTGCAACGGTCAGCTCTTCATGCTCGGCTACTCGGAAGGCGGCTACGCGACGATGGCCGCGCACCGCGCGCAGCAAGCCAGCGCCAGCCCCTACCTGCCCCACCTGGTGGCCAGCGTGACCGGCGGGGGGCCTTACCACGTGGGCGTGACGATGGACGTGCTGTTGCGTCGCATCAAGGACGAGAACGTTCTGCTCGGCGCGCTCATCAACCCGGGCTTCCTGCGCCGCCTGGGCGAAACGATCCGCAACGAGGTGCGCCGCCAGTTGGTAAAGGCCTTGATCCCCGACGACGCCGACGTGTCGTTCCAAACCGTCTTCATCGACAACTTCCTCGCCGACGACATCGACGCGATGGAGCGCATGAGCAACGTGCATGCCTGGGCGCCGCAGCGCGCGATGCGCTTGTTCCACGGCCGCGACGACCGCACCGTGCCCTATACCGCCGCCACGGTGACGCTGCAAACCCAAATGGAGCGCGGCGCCAACCCGGCGCTCGTGACTCTCACCGATTGTTCGGTGATGCCGAGCACCGACCACCTGCCCTGCATCCCGCAGTTCTTCACGCTGGCGACGGCCTACCTGGGAACGCTGGCCGCCGACCTGTGACTACAAGCCGCAGTTGCTGCGCGCGAACACGACGAACCAGCCGATCAGCCACACCAGCAGGCCGATCGATGCGAAGCCCAGCGCCGCCGGCAGCCGGTTCGCGCGGTGAAAGGCACGGCGCGAAAAGTACGGCACCCCGAGCAGCGCCGCCAGCCCGATCATGCCGACCAGCGCGTACGCGGCGATGCCCCAGTCGCAGCCGCCCGACGCGAGCACCAGCGCGGCCAGGAACAGCACCGTGCACAGCGTGGCGACGAGGCTGTAGGGACCGGTGCGGCGGCTCATCGCCTCATGCTAACCGCTGACACGACGCACAATTTCGACCCCGTGCGTGATGCATCGCCCGAAAAACGAGTGCCGATCGCGGTCGCTGCTGCCGCGCTGCTGGCCATGGTTGTGCTGCCCGCGGCGGCCCAGACCACGACCCGGGCGCCTTGCACGCTGGTGGTCGGACAGGGGCGCTTTCCGGCCGAAGCCGCCGCGGCCAATGCGCCTTGGGATCGCATCAACGCCACCTTGGCCACCCAGGTGGCCGGCGAGCTGGCCGGCCTGGGTGAACGCACGCTTCGCATCGCTCTGCCGGTGGAATTCGACGACGTGGCGGCGATCGTCGGCACACTGCTGGCGCATGCTGCACGCGAAGGTTGTGACCGCATCGTGGAGACCTCGCTGTTCGTCGATGCGGCGGCTGAGCTGATCGTGGCGCGGCTGCGCGCCTACCCCGTGCTGCGCGAGAGCGGTGGCTCGCGCATCGGCGACCCTTCGCACCTCACGCGACGCGAGTACCCCGACAACCAGCGCAACCGCGACCGCCTGCAACCCGCCGCACTGGGCCGTGAACTGGCGGCGGACTACTTGCGCCAGGCCGCCGACAGGAGCACCGCTCGATGAACGCCGAAGCTGCGCAGATGCGCGGCGTTGACCCGCCAGCTCGAGCGATCGAACCTCACCACGCGGCGTAGAGTGCTGCGCTGTCGATGGGGACAACCGACCGCAACTCTGGGCGGGACCCCGGAACCCGTGACCAGCGCCTAGACCCGACAGCCGCCGGCTGTCGGCGCAAGAAGGACCACCCGAGTTGTCGTGTGGTCCTTTTTTCGTTGTCGCGACCCGGATCAGTCTGCGGCAAAGCAGTAGTACAGCCCCGCACCGCCGGTGCGGCGCAAGGCTTCGCTGCTGCAACCCACCGTCTGGTGCGAGAAGTTCCAGGACTTGGCCCAGTTCTCGGGCAACGGGCCGCTTCGGTCGTGGTGGCCGACGATCGCCGAGCCGTCGCCGCTCTTCGTCCACGCGCCGCAGGTGGTGTCGGTCTGCGGCGCGAACGCGGTGCCGTCGGCGCGCGAGCCGGTCAGGATGTCGTGGTCGTTGGGCGTGTCGCCGCGGCCCTTGACCACGTTGCCCTTTTCGTCGAGCGCGCTCGTCTTGCTCATGTTGTTGCCGTTGTGCAGCTGCTCCACATCACGCGCGATCAACTCCCCCTTGGCGTTGTGCCACGGGCCCTTGCCGATGCGGTCGCGTGCGTTGACCGAGGCCACGCCGGGTGCGGTCGCACTCGGGAACGTGCCCGGCGCGCTCAGGTAGGCGCGCCAGTTGCGTTTGCCCGCGCCGGCCGAGGCAGCAAGTTTTTGGCAATGGGCATCGGCGCCCGCCAGGCCTCCGAGGTCGGCGCCTTTGCCCGGGCCGGCGCTGGTGACGAAAAAGCCCATCGGGCCGCTGGACGGCGTGGTCGCGCAGGCGGCCACCAACACGGCGGCGCTGATCGCGAGAAGGGGTTGGCGCATCGATCGACTCCGAACATCGGCGCTCATTGCGGCGCCGGTGCAGCGATTACGCGGCAAGTGGCGCATGCCAGTCTTCAGGGTCTTCCCGAGCGTTTTTTCGCAACCTTTTCCGCGCGTGGCGGCAGTCCGGTGTGTTGGGTGAGCGCTGTGCCCGGCGCCGGCGTGGAGTTCTTGCGCCGCGCCGACTGATAGCTGCCGTCGGTGGCCGGCTGCCAGTTCGGTATCAGCTGCTGCTTGCCGTTGCCGATCAGGTCGGCGCGGCCCATGGACTTGAGGGCCTCGCGCAGCAGCGGCCAGTTGTTCGGGTCGTGCCAGCGCAGGAAGGCCTTGTGCAACCGGCGGCGGCGCTCGCCGCGCACGATGTCCACCCGCTCGGCTCGCTTGGGGTCGCGGCTGATGCCTTTCAGCGGGTTCAGGTCGGTGTGGTACATCGCCGTGGCGGTGGCCATCGGGCTCGGGTAGAAAGTCTGCACCTGGTCGGCCTTGAAGCCGTTCTTCTTCAGCCACAGCGCCAGATTCATCATGTCCTCGTCGCTGGTGCCCGGGTGCGCGGCGATGAAGTACGGGATCAGGTACTGCTTCTTGCCGGCCTCGGCGCTGTACTGCTCGAAGAGCTGCTTGAAGCGCTCGTAGCTGCCGATGCCGGGTTTCATCATCTTCGTGAGCGGCCCGCCCTCGGTGTGTTCCGGCGCGATCTTCAGGTAACCACCGACGTGATGGGTGACGAGCTCCTTCACGTACTCGGGGCTCTGCACGGCGAGGTCGTAGCGCAGGCCGGAGCCGATCAGGACCTTCTTCACGCCGCGCAGCTGCCGCGCGCGGCGGTACAGCTTCACCAGCGGGCCGTGGTCGGTGTCCAGGTTCGGGCAGATGCCGGGGTAGACGCAGCTCGGCTTGCGGCACGCGGATTCGATCTCGCGGCTCTTGCAGCCGATGCGCCACATGTTGGCGGTGGGCCCGCCGAGGTCGCTGATGACGCCGGTGAAGCCTTTCACGCGGTCGCGGATGTCCTCGATCTCGCGCACGATCGAGTCTTCGCTGCGGCTCTGGATGATGCGGCCCTCGTGCTCGGTGATCGAGCAGAAGGTGCAGCCGCCGAAGCAGCCACGCATGATGTTCACGCTGAAGCGGATCATCTCCCAGGCCGGGATTTTGGTCGCACCGTCGTGGCTGCCTTGCTCGTCGGCATAGCGCGGGTGCGGCGAACGCGCGTAGGGCAGGTCGAACACGTGGTCCATCTCGGCCGTCGTCAGCGGGATCGGCGGCGGGTTGATCCACAGGTCACGCTCGCCGTGGCGCTGCACCAGCGCGCGGGCGTTGCCGGGGTTGGTCTCCAGGTGCAGCACGCGGTTCGCGTGGGCATAGAGCACGGCATCGCTCTTCACCTGCTCGTAGGCGGGCAGGCGGATCACGGTCTGGTGGCGCGGCGGCATCCGAATGTTCCCACCGAGCGCGCCGGTCTTGCGCGAGACGGGCATCGCGATCGTGGCCTGCGCGCTCGCGGTGCCTTCGCGCTCGCAGCCTTGCCCCTGCGCCGCGGCGGCCTCGGCGGTGCTCAGGTATGGATTGATGTGATCGTCGATGCGCCCGGGGCGGTCGACATCGCTGGAGTCGATCTGCATGAAGCCGGGCATGCCGCCTTTGACCATGAACGCAGTGCCGCGCACGTCGGTGATGTGCTGCACCGGCTCGCGGCGCGCCAGCCGGTGCGCCACCTCGACCACCGCACGCTCGGCGTTGCCGTACAGCAGCAGGTCGGCCTTGCTGTCGACCAGGATCGAGCGGCGCACCTTGTCCTGCCAGTAGTCGTAGTGCGCGATGCGGCGAAGACTCGCTTCGATGCCACCGATGACCACCGGCACGTCGGACCAGGCCTCCTTGCAGCGCTGCGTGTAGACGAGGGTGGCGCGGTCCGGCCGGCTGCCGCCGCTGCCACCCGGTGTGTAGGCATCGTCGCTGCGGATCTTGCGATCGGCCGTGTAACGGTTGATCATCGAATCCATGTTGCCCGCGGCCACACCGAAGAAGAGGGCGGGCTTGCCGAGTGCCTGGAACGGTTCGACCGATTGCCAGTCGGGCTGCGCGATGATGCCGACACGAAAACCCTGCGCCTCGAGCACGCGCCCGATCACCGCCATGCCGAAGCTCGGGTGGTCGACGTAGGCGTCACCGGTGACGATGACGATGTCGCACGCGTCCCAGCCGAGCTGCTCCATCTCGGCACGGCTGGTCGGCAGGAACGCTGAGGTGCCGAAGCGCTTGGCCCAGTGGGGGCGGTGGCTGGTCAGGGGCTTGGCGGGGGCTTCCGAAATCACGATCGCGCTCGGCTGAAAGGGCTGCGATTGTCGCTGCCGACCTCAAGTCGCGCTCGAAGCGGCCGAAACCAACCTATGGATACCGGAGCCCTGGTCGCGATCGTGGTCTCTGGCGCTGTCGGCGCCACGGCCCTGTGGATCGGCGCGGGCTGGCTGCGCGAGTCGGCACGTGCTCAGCGCCAGCGGGCGCGCCGCTTCCCGACCAGCGTTCAGCGTTCGCCGAGCACACCGCACACGGCCACACCTGTCGCGCCGGCCACACCCGCGGCCGCGCAGCGGCCGGCGCTGCCCGTGCTGAAGTACGAACCGAGCCCGCCGATGACCGACAGCGACACCGCCTGGCCGACCACGAACTTCCCGACCACGCGGCCGATGCGCGACAGCGAGCTGCCGGACGTCGGGCCCGGGTTCGCCTTCGCCGAGACGCAGCCGATGCCACTGTGTCCGGTCACGCGGCCCTGACTGCTCAGGGCCGCGTGCCTGCCGAAGGGCCGAGCGCGTCTCGCGCGCGATGGCATGCTGCCTGAGCCGCGCTGAGCCGCGCTGAGCCGAATCAATCGGCCGCCGGCGTCAACGCCTTGCGCCCCGCCGATGCCGGCCCCGGCGACGCATCATCGTCGTCCTCGCCCAGGAAACCACCGCTCTGGTGTTCCCACAGCCGCGCGTAGATGCCGCCTGCGGCGAGCAGCGAGCGGTGGTCGCCTTGTTCGACGATACGGCCATGGTCCATCACGATCAGCCGGTCCATCGCCGCGATGGTCGACAGCCGGTGCGCGATCGCCACCACCGTCTTGCCTTCCATCAGCGTGTACAGGCTGGCCTGGATGGCGGCCTCGACCTCGCTGTCCAGCGCGCTGGTGGCTTCGTCGAGCAGCAGGAACGGCGCACCCTTCAGCATCACGCGCGCGATCGCGATGCGCTGGCGCTGGCCGCCGGAAAGCTTCACGCCGCGCTCGCCGACATGCGCGTCGAAGCCGCGCCGGCCCTTCGGGTCGGTGAGCGTGCGGATGAAGTCGTCGGCCTCGGCGCGCACGGCGGCGCGCTGCATCTGGTCTTCGTCGGCGTCGGGCCGGCCGTAGAGGATGTTCTCGCGCACCGAGCGGTGCAACAGCGAGGTGTCCTGCGTGACCATGCCGACCTGGCGGCGCAGGCTGTCCTGCGTGACAAGCGCGATGTCCTGGCCGTCGATCGTGATGCGCCCGTCTTGCACGTCGTACAGGCGCAAGAGCAGGTTCACTACCGTACTCTTGCCGGCACCCGAGCGGCCCACCAGGCCGATCTTTTCGCCGGCGCGGATGGTCAGCGAAAAGTCCTCGATGACGCGCCGGGAACTGTGATCGGGGCTGTACCCGAAGCTCACGTCCTCGAAGCGCACTTCGCCGCGCCGCACGTCGAGCTGCGCAGCGCCGGGCGCATCGAGCACCGTGCGCTGGCGCGCCAGCGTCTGGATGCCGTCCTGCACCGTACCGATGTGCTCGAACAGCGAGGCCAGTTCCCACATCACCCAGTGCGAAATGCCGTTCAGCCGCGCCGCCATCGCGGTGGCCGCGGCCACGGCGCCGACGCTCACGCCCGGGTGCCCCTGGCTCCACAACCACAGGCCGGCGAATGCCGAGCCGCCGATGAGCAGCACGCTCAGCGTCTGGTTGACGATCTCGAAACCGGTCACCAGGCGCATCTGCTGGTTCACCGTGACCAGGAACTCCTGCATCGCGCTGCGCGCGAAGTGCGCCTCTCGGTTCGCGTGCGAGAACAGCTTGACGGTGGCGATGTTGGTGTACGCATCGGTGATGCGGCCCGTCATCAGCGAACGTGCATCGGCCTGCACCTGGGCCACTTTGCCCAGGCGCGGCACGAACACCCACAGCGTCAGCGCGTAGGCCGCCAGCCAGCCGAGGAACGGCAGCATCAGCAGCCAGCTGAAGCTGCCGACGATGGCCACCATGGTGACGAAGTAGATGATCACGTAGACCAGGATGTCGGCCAGGATCAGCCAGGTGTCGCGCACCGCCAGAGCTGTTTGCATCACCTTGGTGGCGATGCGCCCGGCGAACTCGTCGCCGTAGAACGTCAGGCTCTGCTCCAGCATCAGGCGGTGAAACAACCAGCGCATGCGCATCGGGAAGTTGCCGTACACGCCCTGGTACTTGAACAGCGCCTGCAGCCCGGCGAGCACCACGCTGACCAGCAGCACCGCTGCCAGCAGCATCAGCGTGCCGCGCTCGCGGGCCCAGAACTCGGCCGGCGGCGTCTTCGCCAGCAGGTCCACCACATGCGCCATCATGCTGAAGATGAACGCCTCGAAGGCGCCGATGGCGGCGGTGAACAGCGTCACCGCCAGCAGCAGATGGCGCACGCCGCGGCTGCACTCCCACAGGAACGCGAAGAAGGCTTTCGGCGGTGGCGGCGGCAGCCGCTCCGGGTACGGATCGACGAGCCGCTCGAAGGCGTTGAACAAAGCCGGGGTCTCCCTGGCCGACGCGGCACTCCCGCGGTCGGGGGTGGCGATTATGGTCAGCCGCTGCCGGCGCCGGAAGTGGCAGTAGACAGGCCAATCTGGTTCGCTTCGCAAGCGGCTGTGCAGCGGCACGTAAACTGGCTCGCATGCAGCCGGCACCGGACCACGATCACAGCGAGCGCAGCGCGTTCAGCTGGCCGCAAAGCGCGGCCGCGCTGGCCGCTGCGATCGCCCGCGCTCAGGCACGAGGCGACCCCGACCGCGGCGACACCTACTACCACCCCCGGCTGGGCGCGCTGGAGCAACTCGTGATCGCCAAACGACTCGGCGGTCACGAGCAGATCCACGCGCTCGAGAACGCTTGGGCCGACGCGGCCGAGCGCACCCCGCATGGCCAGCCGATCACCTTGAACGATGCCGAGCGGGCCTTGGCGCGTTAGGGAACAGACCCCAGCAGCACCGAAAGACAACACAGCGTGTTCGACTATCTGATCGTCGGCGGCGGATCCGCCGGATGTGTGCTGGCCGCACGGCTGAGCGCTGATCCTGCCGTCAGCGTCTGCCTTCTCGAAGCCGGCGGCAGCGACAACAGCGTGCTCATCCACTGCCCCGCGGGCTTGGCCGTGCTGGCCAAGAACGGCCAGGCCAACTGGGCTTTCGAAACCGTGCCGCAGGCGGGCCTGAACGGCCGCCGCGGCTACCAGCCGCGCGGCAAGGTGCTCGGCGGCTCGAGTTCGATCAACGCCATGATCTACCTGCGCGGCCAGCGCGAGGACTACGACGCGTGGGCCGCCCAAGGCAACCCGGGCTGGGGATTCGACGACGTGTTGCCGCACTTCCGTGCTGCCGAACACAACGAGCGGGGCAGCGACGTCTGGCACGCCACCGGCGGCCCGCTGAACGTGATGGACCTGCGCAGCCCGAACCGCTTCGGCCCGGTCTTCGTGCAGGCCGGACAGCAGGCCGGGCACGCGTTGAACCGCGATTTCAACGCCGAGCGCCAGGACGGAGTCGGCCTGTACCAGGTGACGCACAAGAACGGCGAGCGCTGGAGCGCCGCCAAGGCCTACCTCGCGCCCCACCGGTCGCGGCCGAACCTGCAGGTCATCACCGATGCGCGCGTGACGCGCATCCTGATGCAGGGCCGGCGCGCCGTCGGCGTGGAGCTGCAGCAAGGCGGCGCCAAGCGCGAGCTGCAGGCGCGCCGCGAAGTGCTGCTCGCGGCCGGGGCGCTGCAATCACCGCAGATCCTGATGCTCTCCGGCATCGGCCCTGGCGCGCATCTTCAGCAGCACGGCATCGCCGTCGTGCACGACCTGCCCGGCGTCGGCCAGCAATTGCACGACCATGTCGACGTCGTGCAGGTGGTCGATGCGCCGCACCTCACCGAGCTGTTCGGCCTGTCGCTGATCGGTGCCTGGCGCGCCATCCAGGGCATCTTCGAGTGGCGTGCACAGCGCAGCGGCATGCTCACCACCAACTTCGCCGAGGCCGGCGGATTCATCCGCAGCCGCCCCGAAGAAGCCACCCCCGATCTGCAACTGCATTTCGTCATCGGCAAGCTCGTCGACCATGGCCGCAAGACGGTGTTCGGCCACGGCTACTCATGCCATGTCTGCCTGTTGCGGCCGAAGAGCCGCGGCAGCGTCATGTTGGCCGGCAGCGACCCGTTCGCCGCGCCGCTCGTCGACCCGGCGTTCCTGAACGACAGCGACGACGTGCTGCGTCTGGTCAGCGGCTTCAAACAGATGCGCCACATCCTCCAGCAGCCGGCACTCGCCGGCCATGCAGGGCGCGAGCTGAAAGCCTCGGCAACGGCGCAAACCGATGCGCAGATCGAAGCGTTCATCCGCCAACACGCCGACACGATCTATCACCCGGTGGGCAGCTGCCGCATGGGCCCAGGGCCGGGCGATGTGGTCGACGCGCAACTGCGTGTGCACGGCATCGAAGGCCTGCGCGTCGTCGACGCGTCGATCATGCCGCGCATCGTCTCGGGCAATACCAACGCGCCGACGATCATGATCGCGGAGAAGGCGGCGGCGATGATCAAAGCCGCGGCCTGACGTCGCGCCCGGGGCGGAATCGGTAGCCGATTCCGGGGGCTCCACAAAACGAAACCCCTCCAACCGTTGCCGGCAGGAGGGGCGGGTGACCGAGGCCACCAGTGGGGCTCCAGAGGTATGAGGTCCGGGGCTCCTGACGCGCAGTGACTGCGCCATCGAGGTTGCCTGACTGATCAGGCACCCCAAGGCTATTCCTCCGGCCGAAAGGACGCGCTAGTTTTTGTCGATGGCTCGCGCGGGCTGCATAGCCATCAGCGCTTCGACGGTTTTGGCGGCCTGCTGCGCCACCTGTGCGTCCATCGTGATCGGGCGCCCCCACTCACGTGTCGTCTCGCCCGGCCACTTGTTCGTCGCGTCCAGCCCCATCTTGCCGCCCAGCCCGCTCACCGGCGATGCGAAGTCGAGGGAGTCGATCGGTGTTTCCGCCACCAGCGTGGTGTCGCGCACCGGGTCCATGCGTGTCGTCAGCGCCCACACCACTTCCTTCCAGTCGCGGATGTTCACGTCGTCGTCGGTGACCACGATGAACTTGGTGTACATGAACTGGCGCAGAAAGCTCCACAAGCCGAACATCAACCGTTTGGCGTGGCCCGGGTAGCTCTTCCTGATGGAGATCACCGCCATGCGGTAGCCGCAGCCTTCGGGCGGCAGGTAGAAGTCGGTGATCTCTGGAAACTGCTTCTGCAGGATCGGCACGAAGACTTCGTTCAGCGCCACACCCAGCACCGCCGGCTCGTCGGGCGGCTTGCCGGTGTAGGTGGTGTGGTAGATCGGGTCCTCGCGGTGCGTGATGCGCTCGACCTGGAACACCGGGAACCAGTCCTGCTCGTTATAGTAGCCCGTGTGGTCGCCGAACGGGCCTTCGAGCGCGTGCAGGTAGCCGCCGCGCTCGGCCAGGGGCACGCCGAAATCGCTGCGCCCTTTGAAGCCGGTCGCGGCCGGCGGGATATGGCCTTCGAGCACGAACTCGGCCGTGGCCGGCACCTGCAACTTCAGGTCGCCTTCGCCGACCGTCGAATCCGCCACTTCTGTGCGGGCGCCGCGCAGCAGACCGGCGAACTGGTACTCCGACAGGCTGTCGGGCACCGGCGTCACGGCGCCCAGCATCGTCGCCGGGTCGGCACCCAGCGCCACCGCGATAGGGAACGGCCGGCCGGGGTTGGCACGCGCGAAATCGCGGAAGTCCAGCGCGCCGCCACGGTGTGCCAGCCAGCGCATCACCAGCTGCCGCGGGCCGATCACCTGCTGGCGGTAGATGCCCAGGTTCTGGCGCAGGCGCGGCTGCGCCACCGACTGCGGCCCGCGCGTGATCACCAGGCCCCAGGTGATGAGCGGGCCGGCATCGCCGGGCCAGCAGGTCTGCACCGGCAGCTTCGCGAGGTCGACCTCAAGACCCTGCAGCAGCACCGCCTGGCACTGCGGCTTGCGCACCAGCGCCGGCTTCATGTCCCACACCGCCTTGGCCAGGTGCAGGATGCGCCCGGCGTCCTTCAGGCCGCGCGGCGGTTCGGGTTCCTTCAGCGCGGCCAGCAACTGGCCGACCTCGCGCAGCGCTGCCGCCGATTCGGCACCCATGCCCAGCGCCACACGCTCCGGGGTTCCGAACAGGTTGATCAGGCACGGAATGTTGTAACCCTGGGGCTTCGTGAACAGCACCGCCGGGCCGTTGGATCGAAGGAGCTGGTCGCCGATGGCCGTCATTTCCAACGCCGGCGACACGGGTTCGGCCCACTTCACAAGCTCGCCACGGCTTTCAAGCAGCTTCATGAAGTCGCGCAGGTCGGCGTACTTCATACATTCTTGAAATTAGAGATCGATTCCAAATTCTTGACCGAGTATTAAGCCGTTCCTAGAATTCGCCGAAATTCGCTTCTTCAGGGTTAACCCGCTCTCCCCTTCGGCGCCGCGGAAGACCCTCGATTCCATTCGATTATGTTGGCCGCCATGGGCAGGCTGACAAACCCATCAGGAGGATGGCATGAAGACCTTCGAAGCACTGCGCGCTGCGCAGCGCGCCACGGTCCGATCGCTCGGCACCTTTGTTCGCGATGTCGGCCACGGCCTGCTCGAGATCAGCCACAACACGCTGGCGCTGGTCGGGCTG
>JANNQO010000371.1:0-6255 GCA_031400795.1 Rubrivivax sp.
CGACGCGAGGAATCCCAGGCTCAGGGCCAGGTCGTTGGCGGCTGCGACGGCCGAAGCCTCGCGGCCCGCGTCGTCGCCCGCGCTTGCGCCCGGGAAGGCCGAGCGCGCATCGCGCATGTTGTTGCCCCCCGCCACCACCACCACGTACAGCGCGTCGGGGTCGGCCATCGGATAGCCCGCGCCGAGCGGCGTGCCGCCGGGAGTACCCCAGGCGCCGACCTGCGTCAGCACGCCGGGCGGGGCGCCACCCAATCCCGTGCGTGCGCCGGCAATCGCGTAATTGTTGCTGCCGGTGATCGATGGCGACGCCTGGCCGGTGAGGCCCAGGCCGAAGGCCAGGTGCTCGACCCACAGCGGGCCGTTGGAGAAACGCCCGCCGTCGTAAGGCCCGCCCGACGGCAGCGCGCCGCCGGTCTTCGCCTTCGAAGGCAGCGACGCTGCGCTGGTGGACTACCTGGACTATCACTGAGGCAAGACATGACTCGCATGCACAACCCGCCACATCCGGGCGAGGTACTTCGTGAGTACCTGGGTAAGGTATCGGTGACCGAGGCGGCGGCCAAGCTGCACGTGAACCGCGTGACACTTTCGCGCCTGCTCATCGGCAGTGCAGGTGTCTCGGCGGATATGGCGATTCGACTCGGGCAGGCGTTCGGAACGAGCGCTGAGCTTTGGGCAGGTTTGCAGCTTCAGCACGACCTGCACCACGCACAGAAGTCGAAGCGGCCGAAGATTGAACGGATCGCAGCCTGAGTGCTGCGGCCATGGACACGCAGCCGGTTTCGCCGTCTCATTCACCGGTACGGGCGGACTGATCAGGCGAGCAATGCGCGCAGCCCGTCGATCGATCGGGCCAGTTCCGACTCGGGGCCGGCGCCGATCGCTGCGAGCGTCGCTTGCGCCTCGCTCAGCGCGCCGCGCGCCGCCTCGGGTTCGCCGGCGCGCGCGTGCACGCCGCCGCGCATGCACAGCAGCTTGCCGAGTTCGACGCGCTCGCCGACATCGCGCAGCAGCACTTCGCCGGCACGAAACGCGGCGTGGCCTTCTTCGATGCGGCCCTGTTGGCACAGCAGTTCGCCGACGCAGGCCTGCACGCAGCCTTCGACGCGCCTATCGCCCACCGCACGCAGGATGTCGAGGCCTTGCGCGAAGTGCAACAGTGCTTCCTGCGGCCGGCCTTGGTCTCGCTGCAGCAGGCCCAACGCGCCGAGGATCGATCCTTCCAGCGGCCGGTTGCCCACTTCGCGTGCAATGGCGAGCGCCGTCTCGGAGGTGGCCACCGCCTCGTCGAAGCGGCCCTGCTCGCGCTGCAGGCTGGCGAGATTGCTCAACACGAAGGCCTCGAAGCGGCGGCCGCCGACCTCGCGGTGGATGACGAGCGACGCTTGCTGGTGGGCCACGGCCTCGTCGAGCCGGCCGCGCTCGATCAGCAGGTTGCCCAGATTGCCCAACGCGACGCCCTCGGCGCTGCGATTGCCCACCTCCCGGTGGATGGCCAGGGCTTGCCGGTAGAACTCGAAGGCCCCGTCGTACGAACCCAACTCCGTGTGCAGGATGGCGAGTTCGCCGAGGGCTATGCCTTCGTTGATCCGATCGCCCACCTCGCGATGAATGGCCAGCGCGGCTTCGAGCCATTCGCGGGCCTGCGTCACTCGGCCCAGTTTGTGGTGCACGATGGCGAGATTGGAGAGCGCACCGCCTTCGGCGCGACGGTCGCCGACCTCGCGATCGAGCGCCACCGCGTCGGCCAGCAGCGCCAGTGCCTGCTCCATGCGGCCCAGCTCGCGGTTCAGTTCACCCAGATCGTTGAGCACGCGTCCTTCGAGCCGCCGGTCCGGCAACGAGATCGCCAGGCCGAGCGCCATCTCGAGGCAGCGCAGGCTCTCGTCGTTCAGCGCGGCGCGACGCGACGCGCGGCCTTGTGTCGCCAGGGCCGCGGCGCGTGAGCGGGACTCGAGGTTCGCCAGCGCCAGCACCTGTCGCCCCAGCTCGACACCGAGCTTGAGCGGCCCTTGCAGCTCGAGCACCTCCCAAGCGGCGCGATACGTTGCCACGGCGACCTCGCCGTCGTCGAGCGAGAGGGCCCGCCGGCAGGCGGCCATCAGGTTGTCGATCTCCAGCGCAAGCAGCCGCCGCCGCTTCACGCCGCCGTGCGTGGACAGCGCGCCGATGGCCTCAGCAGTTCCGAGGCTCGCGAAGTACCGGCCGTGGCGCCGGTGTGCGGCCGACGCGGTCTCGCCGTCGCTGGCCCGCAGCTTCTCGGCCGCATAGTCGTGGATGCTCAGGTACATGCCGAAGAACGGTTCGGCGAGGTCCAAGCGACCGCGCGCCGCCGGCACCCAGGTGCGCAGCAGGCTCTTGTCGACGAGCGACTGCACGACGTCCAGCGCCGGTGGCGCGTCGGGCCAGCGGGTCAGATCGAGCACGGCCTCGGCGGCTTCCAGCGTGAAACCACCTTCGAACACGGAGCACTGCGCCAGGGCCGACTGTTCCCAGGACACGAGTAGATCCCACGACCAGTCGATGGCCGCCTTCAAAGTGGCCTGGCGCGCCGCGGCGCCACGCGAGCCGGCGAGCAGCGCGAAGCGGTCCTGCATGCGCGCGACGAGCTGGTGCGGTGCGAGGATCCGCGTGCGCGCCGCCGCCAGCTCGATCGCCAGAGGCAGCCCGTCGAGCAGCCGCACCACCTCGGCGACCGCTGCGCGGTTGGCATCGGCGAGCACGAAGTCGGGGCGCTGGGCGCGCGCGCGGACGGTGAACAGCTCGATCGCATCGTCCTGCAGGCGCAGCGACTCGATGGCGAAGATCTCTTCGCCGGCCAGCTGCAGCCGCTCGCGGCTCGTGACGACGAAGCTGGCCTCGCCGGCGCGATCGAGCCAGCGCCCCAGCGTGGCGCCGGCGTGTTCGAGCACCTGCTCGAAGTTGTCCAGGATCACCAGGCAGCGCCCGCGTGCGGCGATCGCATGGCCGAGCTGGACGGTGGGGTCATCCCTGCCCAGCGGCACGCCGAGCGCCAAAGCCACGGCGAAGTGCACGCCGTCCAGGCTGCGTGCTTCGCTCAGGTCGCAGAAGTGCACACCGCCGGGCCAGTCGCCCAGCCAGGCCACGCCGTAGCGGCGCACGAACCGGGTCTTGCCGACACCCCCCGGCCCGAGCACGGTGAGCAGGCGGGACCCTGCGTCGAGCTTCTCCGCGAGGGCGCGCAGCTCGTTGCTGCGGCCGACAAACGCGTCACGCTCGGGCGCGAGGTTGTGCGGCACGTCGCGCAGCGGACGCCAGAGGTCGCCGATGCGCACCACGCGGTAGGCCTTGGGGCTGTCGGGCGGTGGTGCGAACGAACTCGCGGCGGCGCGTCCGAGTTCGAACACCTCGGCCGGTTCGGCCACGCCTTTAAGACGGTAGTGGCCATGGGCTTCGATGGCGCAGCCTTCGGGCAGCGCCGCGACCAGCGCCGTTCGGACCGCAGCGCTGAGCAGCGTCTGGCCCCCCGCAGCCAGCGCCATCAGCCGGGCTGCGAAAGGCTTGGCCAGGCCTTCCACTTCGATCGGCTTGGCGCCGCGCGCCACGTCGGCGCTCGGGTTGTGGCGCAGGGTCACCCCAGCGCGGTGAAGGCCCACGCGCGCCTGCACGCCCAGGGTGGCGCAGGCCTCGTGATACGCCAGCGCGAAGCGCGCCGCGGCGATCGTCTGGTCGAAGACCAGGAAGAAGCCATCGCTGCGGTCGATCTCGCGACCGTTGTGTTGGGCCAGCAGTTCTCGGGCGCAACGGTCGTGTTCGGCCCACAACGCCGCGGCGCGCTGGTCGCCCAGCCGCTCGACCTGCGCAGTGCTGTCGACGATGTCGGTGAAGAGCAGCGTTGTTTCGGTCATGCTGCCGACAGCGCCATGCGCAGGGCTTCGATCCGCTGCTGAAGCTTCGACGCCGGTCCGGCACCCATCGGCGATGCGATCGCCTCGACTTCGCAAAGCGCCGCGCGCGCGGCCTCGACTTCGCCGAGCTTCGCCTGGACCTCTCCGCGCGTGCAGGTCGCCAGACACGCGACGAGCATGTCACCGAGCCGCCGCGCCAGCGCTTCGCCGGCGATGCAGTGCTCCAGGGCCTCCGCCAGGCGCCCGCTGTCCAGCAGCATCCAGGCCAGCTGGACGTTCACCCTGGCCTCGCCTTGGCTGTTGCCGAGTTCGCGGTGGATGGCCAGTGCCTGCACGCCGCAGGCTTGCGCTTCCGACATCCGCCGCAGGTGCTGGTAGTGCTCGCACAGGATGCCCAGGACGTCGGCCTCGACACGCCGGTTGTGCACTTCGCGGTGCACGAGCAGTGCGGCTTCGGACAGCGCCGCGGCCTCGGCCCAGCGTTGCTGTTCACCACGTACTTCACTCATGTTGCCGAGTACGAATCCTTCCCGGCGGCGGTCGCCGACACTGCGGGCGATGGCCAAGGTGCGCTCGAAGCGCAACCACGCGTCGTCGAAGCAACCGCGCTCGGCGAACACGACGCCCATATTGCCGAGTACCAGGCCATAGCTCGCGCGAGCGCCCACCTCGTCATAGATCGTCAGCGCCGCCTCGAAGTGCGTCAGAGCCTCGTCGTAGCGCCCGAAACGCGTGCTCAGGGTGCCCAGTCCGTTCAGCACATCGCCCTGCGCACGGCGATTGCCGGTCTGGCGCAGCAGCGCCAGCGCGGCGGGATAGCGCGGTTGTGCCTCGTCTGCGCGCCCCCGTTCGAAGTCGATGCTGGCCAGTTCGAAAATGGCTCGCGCTTCGCCGTTGCGATGCAAGAGCGCCCGGTAGCGCAGCAGCGCCTCGTCGAGCCGCGCAATGGCATCCGTGTAGCGTGAACACTGGCGGTCGAGCATGCCCAGCGCATACAGCGCGTGTGCGCGCAGGGGCTCGTGGCTGGAATCGGTCGCCAGCGCGAGCGTTTCTTCGAGCTCGGCCAAGGCCTCGTCGACCTGCCCGGCGCGTCGCCGGGCGGCTGCGCTGGTCAGCAAGGCAGCGCCGCGCTGCACCGCTTCCAGGCTCGGCAGCGCCAGGAGTTGTGCGCCCAAGGCCACGCCCACCGCGAAGGGGCCCTGCTGGTCCAGCACCTCCCACGCCGCTCGGTAGCTGGGCACCGCGACCTCGGCATCGGCGCGCGCCATGGCGCGCCGGCACGCCGCCACCAGGTTGTCGAGCTCCAGTGCGAGCCGCCGGCTTCGCCGCACACCGCCGTGCGTGGACAGCGCCTCCAGTGCCGCGTCGCTGCCGAAGCCGGCGAAGTAGCGCCCATGCGACCGTTCGGCGCTGGGTACCGATGCGGCCCCGAGTCGCCGCAGCTGCCCGGCCGCGTACTCGTGGATGCTCAAATACATGCCGAAGCGGGGCTCGGCGATGCCTTGCTGCGCCTGCGGCCGCGCGCTGCGCAGCAGGCTCTTGTCGACCAGCGCCTGCACCACGTCGATCGCCGCCGGCGCCGCGGGCCACGCCGCGAGGTCGAGCACGGCTTCAGCGGCCTCCATCGTGAAGCCGCCTTCGAACACCGAGCACTGTGCGAGCGCGCCTTGTTCCCACGTCGCGAGCAGATTCCAAGACCAGTCGATCGCCGCGCGCAGCGTGGCCTGGCGTCCGCCAGCGCCGCGGGTGCCGGCCAGCAAGGCGAAGCGGTCCTGCAGGCGCTGCACGATCTGCGCCGGCGACAACACGCTCACCCGTGCCGCGGCCAACTCGATGGCCAGCGGCAGGCCGTCGAGCAGCTTGGCGATGTCGCACACGGCGGCGCGGCCAGCGGCGTCGAGCTCGAGGCCGGGCAGCCTGGCGCGTGCGCGGGCTTCGAAGAGTTCCACGGCTTCGGTATCCAACGCCAATGGATCGACTGCGAACACCTCTTCACCGGGCAGGTGCAACAGCTCGCGTGAGGTCACGACAAAGCTCGCCTGTGCGGCGCGATCGCGCCAGCGGCCCAGCGTAGCGGCCGCGTGCGGCAGCACCTGTTCGAAGTTGTCCAGGATCACCAGGCAACGGCCGCGGCCGGCGATGGCGTGGCCGAGTTGCGTTGTCGAATCGCCTTTGCCCAGCGGCACGCCGAGCGCCGACGCCACCGCGAACAGGATGCCTTCCAGGCTGCGCGCCTCGCTCAGGACGCAGAAGGCCACCCCGCCCGGCCAGTCGCCGAGCCAGGCGCGCGCATAGCGGCACGCCAGTCGCGTCTTGCCCGTGCCGCCCACTCCCAGTAGCGTGAGCAGCCGCGCTCCGCCTTCAAGCCGCTGCGCCAGGCTGCGCA
>JANNQO010000372.1:0-4415 GCA_031400795.1 Rubrivivax sp.
CTGGGCAGTGTTGGCAACCCCGTGGCGCTGGTGGTCGAAGGCGATGTCACCTTGTCTGGCGCAGCGGTGGTGACCGGCTCGATCTATTCGACCTCGGGCACCTGGACCGTGACCGGCACACCGATCGTGCAAGGCGCGATAGTCTCCGAAACCGCGGTGACGATGGGCGGCGGCGGCACGCTCGAAGTGCGCTACGACCCGGTGGTGCTGGCCAAGCTGCGCAGCGAGTTTGGTTCATTCGTTCGCGTGCCCGGCGGCTGGCGCGATTGGCAACCCTGAGCAATCACATGATCAGCCGCTCCCGCAGCACCCGTGGCTTTACCCTCATCGAAGCCCTCGTCGCCTTGTTGGTGATGGGCTTCGGCATGCTCGGCGTGCTCGGCATCCAGTCCGCGCTGCGCCAGTACTCCGACATCTCCAAGCAGCGCTCCGAAGCGGTACGCATGTCGCAGGATGCGATCGAGGACTGGCGCGCCTTCGTGCAACTGGACACCGACCCTGGCGCCGACTACGCCGACATCACTTCCATCGCCGAGGCCACGGTGACCGGCACCATGGCCTCGGCGACCAACGCGACCTACCTGATGCAGCGCTTCGTGACGCCGCTGACCAACACGGCCGACCTGCCGCAGTTCGGCAAGTGGGTGCAGATCGACGTTCGCTGGAAGGACCGCACCGACGCGTGGCAGACGGTGATGTTCCACACCCATGTGACCGGTGTCTCTCCAGAGCTGGCCGGCACGCTGCTCGTTCCGCCCGCCGGCGGCCCGGGCGGCCCGACGCGTCCGCCGTTGGGACGCCATGGCGGCATCCCGAGGCAAGCGCTGGACAATGGCGACGGCACGAGCAGCTTCTCACCGCCCGGCCTGCCGGGGACGACGTGGGACTTCAAGAACACCTCAGGCGAGATCTTTCGCATCTGCAGCCCGCTCTGTGTGGATTTTCTGGGCTACCTGCTCTCTGGTTATGTTCGGTTCTCCGACCCGCCCGGGCCGATCGCGCCGGATGGTGCCAATGCCGAGAACCCGACCGAGTTGTCGAGCACCTTCGGCAGCATCGGCGTCAACTTCCTGCAGACGGCCCCCGGGGGCGCAGCCGCCCCGGTCTGCGTGATCGCGACCTTCCCGCTCTATGTCGCCTACTACTGCGCCATCAACGTGATACTGGCAGACCGGCGCTGGGCCGGGCAATCGGAGATCACCGGCCTCGCATTGGCCGCCGGTGCCGCCGATGCGACG
Source organism: Rubrivivax sp. (assembly GCA_031400795.1). Classification (GTDB taxonomy): domain Bacteria; phylum Pseudomonadota; class Gammaproteobacteria; order Burkholderiales; family Burkholderiaceae_C; genus Rubrivivax. The sequence goes on from JANNQO010000372.1 coordinate 1,239, forward strand.
CTGACGAATGCTCGCGTGTGCCGCTACACGCCTTTGCCGTCGCACACCGCCGCCAATGTCGACCACCCGCTGAACTACGGTGCGACGCCGACGCCCGGGCTGGTGACGGAATCGCTGTTCAACCAGAACTTCCTGGTCATCCGCGGTGGCGACGGCACCTTGCCCTTCGCCTGCCCCGGCGACGGTCCGATGCCGCAGATCAACAGCAACACCTTCGCGCACCAGCCCTCCACGTGAGGCCGGCTGCGCGCCAGCGCGCCTTTCGTCGATGACCCTGACTGCGCCGAGTCGAGACCGACTGAACGAGGCGCTGGCTCTGGCCGAGTTGGCCATTGGCGTCAGCGACCCGAACCCCCGCGTCGGCTGCGTCATCGGCCGCGACGATGGCACCGTGATCGGCCGTGGCTCGACCCAGATTGCAGGCGGCCCGCATGCCGAGGTGACGGCATTGCGCGATGCGCAAGCACAAGGCCACGATCCCCGCGGCGCCACCGCCTGGGTCTCGCTCGAGCCTTGCGCTCATCACGGCCGCACGCCGCCCTGCTGCGACGCGCTGATCGGAGCCGGCATCGCCCGCGTGGTGGTCGCCGCCGTCGATCCGTTCCCGAGCGTCAACGGCGCCGGGCTGCGACGGCTGCGCGACGCCGGCATCGATGTGCTGCTGGCCGGCGCCGAGTTCGAACAGCGCTCTCGCGAGTTGAACATCGGTTTCTTCTCGCGCATCCAGCGCGGCCGGCCCTGGCTGCGGCTGAAGATCGCGGCTTCGCTGGACGGCCGCACGGCACTGGCCAACGGCGTGAGCCAGTGGATTACCGGCGAGGCGGCGCGCACCGACGGGCACATCTGGCGCAAGCGCGCCGGGGCCGTGCTGACCGGTATCGGCACGGTGCTCGAAGACGATCCGCGTCTGGATGTGCGGCTGGTGCCGACCACGCTGCAGCCGCTGCGCGTGGTCGTCGATTCGCGTTCGCAGACCCCGACCCGTGCGCGCGTCGTTGCGCCGCCGGGCCGGCTGCTGATCTACAACGCCGGCGCTGCCTGCCTCGACAACTCGCTGCGAGAGCTCGGCGTCGAGGTCTCGTCGATGCCCGATGTGCACGGCAAAGTCGACCTCGCCGCAATGCTCGCCGACCTGGCCACCCGCGGCATCAACGAACTGCATGTCGAGGCCGGCCACAAGCTCAACGCCTCGCTGCTTCGCGCCGGCCTGGTCGACGAGCTGCTCGTCTACCTCGCCCCGCGCCTGCTCGGCCTGGGCCGCGAGATGGCCGCCTTCGGCCCGCTCGAATCGCTCGCCGATTCGCTGGACTTCGAATTCACCGACGTGGCACGCATCGGCGACGACTTGCGCCTGATGGCCCGACCCAGGCAGCAGCGCTGAGCGGCTTGGGCCGGCGGCACGCAGCGCCCGCCTACAATTTCGCGATGCCGATTTCCCCCGTTCCGGAGCTGGTCGCCGAGCTGGCTGCCGGCCGCATGGTGATCCTCGTCGACGAGGAAGATCGCGAGAACGAGGGTGACCTGGTGCTCGCCGCCGAGCATGTGTCGCCCGAAGCCGTCAACTTCATGGCCCGCCACGCACGCGGGCTGATCTGCCTGACGCTGACGCGCGAGCGCTGCGAGTACCTGCAGCTGCCGCCGATGGCCCGGCACAACGGCGCCCAGCATGGCACGGCGTTCACCGTGTCCATCGAAGCGGCACGGGGCGTGAGCACCGGTATCTCGGCGGCCGATCGCTCGCGCACCATCCAGGCCGCGGTAGCGCGCGATGCGCGGCCTTCCGATCTGGTCCAACCCGGCCACGTCTTCCCGCTGCAAGCGCAGGACGGAGGCGTGCTGATGCGTGCCGGGCACACCGAGGCCGGCTGCGATCTGGCGGCGATGGCCGGCCTTTCGCCCGCCGCGGTGATCTGCGAGATCATGAAGGACGACGGCACGATGGCGCGACTGCCTGACCTGCAGGTGTTCGCACGCGAACATGGGCTGAAGATCGGCACGATTGCCGACCTGATCGGCTACCGCAGCCGGCATGAATCGCTGGTGCAACGCGCCGGCCAACGGCGCATGGTCACGGCCCAAGGGGCGTTCGACTGCACCGTCTACCGCGACCGTGGCGGCGGCCTGCATCTGGCGCTGGCGCGCGGGCCCTGGACCGAGCAGGACGAAGTGCTGGTGCGCGTGCACGAGCCTTTCACCGCACTCGACCTGCTCGACCTCGGCCCCGGCGGACACTCCTGGCCGCTGCCGCGCGCACTGGCGGCGCTGTACGAGGCGCCGCGCGCGCTGGCCGTGCTGCTGAACTGCAGCGGCGACAGCGCCGCGCTGCTGCCGCAGCTGCTGGGCAGCCCGGCCCAGGCGGAAGCGCCGCGTGCGCAATGGGACTTGCGCACCTACGGCGTGGGAGCGCAGATCTTGCGCGACCAGGGCGTGCGGCGCATGAAGCTGCTCGGCAGCCCACGGCGCATGCCGAGCATGGCCGGCTATGGCCTCGAAGTCACCGGATTCGTAGGCCCCGCGGCCTGAGAGCGAGACAGAACAATGCAGGCAGCAGACCCAGGCCAGGCCGGCGACCTCGATGGCGAGGGCTTGCGCATCGGCATCGTGCGCGCACGCTTCAACGATGCGATCACCGCCAGGCTGGCCCAGGCCTGCCGGGCCGAACTCGAGCGGCTCGGCGTGGACAGCACCGATGTCACCGAACGCAGCGTGCCCGGCGCCTTGGAGATTCCGCTGGCGCTGAAAGTAATGGCCGAGAGCGGCGACTTCGACGCGCTGATCGCGCTGGGCTGTGTGATCCGCGGCGAGACCTATCACTTCGAGCTGGTGGCCAATCAGAGCGCTGCCGGCGTGACGCGCGTGGCCCTGGACCACCGCATGTCGGTGGCCAACGCGGTGCTGACGGTGGAGAACGAAGAGCAGGCCTGGGCACGCGCCGACGACAAGGGCAGCGGCGCGGCGCGCGTGGCCGTGGAGATGGCGAATTTGCTGGAGGACCTCAGTTGAAGCCGTCGGGGTCGGCCGCGCGCCGGCGTTCGCGACAACTGGCGCTGCAAGGCTTGTACGAATGGTCGGTGGGCCGTGGCGATCCCGCCACGGTGGCCGCACACATGCGCGAGCAGCCCGACCACGCCCGTTGCGACAGCGAGCACTTCGACGCACTCGTCGATGAGTTCGTGC
>JANNQO010000373.1:0-6688 GCA_031400795.1 Rubrivivax sp.
TTTCCCAGGCGCCTCCACTGCCTGCCATCTGCAACTGCACTGCGACCTCGGGGCCGAAGGACGTGCGCGAGTGTTCGAAGTACAACTCGACCGGGTGCTCCAACGACGTCGTCGTCGTCAAGCTCGATGGCGGGCAATGCCAGGCCGAGTTGCGCTACTGCCTGATCTGCGTGCGCCGGCTGGAGAAAGAAGAGAAGCGCACGGTCACGTGGACGCTGAAAGTGGAGGGCCACGCCGGCAGCTATGTGTTCGGCGGTCCCAACAAGGGCATCGAGATCAATGGCTCGGGGGTAGCGAGCAAACGTGACTTCGAGAACTCTGTTCGTCTCACAGGCAAACAGGCCTTCACGTGGGACGCCGGCCCCGATGTTTCGAACCCACTGAACCACCTGCCGACGGTCTCGCCTCCTGGCGCAGACGACTGCAAGCGGGGCACACCGAGCCCGACCATCGTCAACACCGATCAGTGAGGCCCGCGATGCGCACGATACTGATGGCCTGTGTGGTGGTGCTGGTAGCGAGCCTATCCGCATGCAGCAAACACCCAGCGGAATGCGACTGCACTTCGGAGACCCAAACCCGGCTGCGCGCCCGGTTGGGGCTGACCGCCAGCGCGACGTCGACAGCCGACGCCAAGCGCGTGGTGGTCTGCTCGGCGGACGACCCGCGCGCCTGCGCGTTCAAGGTCCTCGTCACCCCCAAGGCTGACAACGTCAACTGCAAGGTCCGGTTGCCGTACTGTGTGGTCTGCGTGCGCAGGGGCGGCACCGACGGTGGCAAGACGCCTTATCTGCCCAAGATCACGTGGGTCCTCGAGGTCAACGGTAAAGAGACCAGCGACTACGTCTTCAACACGAGCGCCGGCATCGATATCCTGCATGCCGGCGGGGGCGGCGCCGATGACTTCCTGGCAGCGGGGCACGATGGTCGAGCGTCGAGGTTCAAGTGGGAGGCCGGCCCAGACAGCGCCAAACGGGCCCACAAAACCCTGGTCTACCCGGCTGGCGACCCCAAGCCCTGTGAAGAGTGGGACCCGGACGTCATCAACACCGAGAACTAAGTGCGGACGCGAGCGCCCGAAACGGGCCTCACGCCTAGCGAAGGACCGAGCGCGATTTCACGCGCGAGTGCTGACCCCGCCCGTGGACGACGCTGATTCCGACAGCTCAGCCAGACGCTGATCCACCTGCGCCAGCGCACCGGCGTCGCCAAGCCGCGTGGCCAGGTCGCGCGCCCGGCCCAACGCCGCCTTCGCACTTTCCATCTCGCCCGAGCGCGCCCGCGCCTGGCCCAGCGGCAACCAGCATTCGAGCGCCAGCGGCCAGTCGGCAAGGCGTTCGGCGATGGCGGCGGCACTGTCCAGCTCGACGAGCGCTTCGGACACCCGATCGCTCCCCAGCAACGAACGCCCCAGGTTGCACTGCGCGTTCGCCTCCAGCACCGAATGGCCGATGTCGCGCGCGGTCTGCACGCAGGCGCGCAGTTCGGCCTGCGCCAGCCCGTGCAGACCGGCGTCGACGTGCAGCCGGCCCAGGTTGCATCGAGCGTTGGCGGTCCAGCGCCGGTCACCCACTTCCTGGCCGATGCTGATCGCTTGTGCGTAACACTCGGCGGCCTGCTCGGGCTCGTTCAGCGCACGGTGAACGATGCCGAGGTTGCCGAGCACGCCACCCTCGCGGCGCCGGTGCCCGCTCTGGCGCGCCGCCGCCAGCGCCTCGAGGTAGTGTCCGCGCGCTTCCTCGAAGTGGCCCGTGCCCAGGGCAAGGGCACCCCTTGCGTTGAGCACGATCTGGCGTACGCCCGCATCGCCGCCGACATCAGCGGCGCGCGCAGCCAGCAGCAGGTGAGCGCGCGCAGCCTCGACATCGCCGGAGCGCCAGAGCGGGTCGGACAGCGCACAGTTCAGCCGCGCGACAAGCACCGCATGCTGCGCAGCCTCGGCCTGCTCGAGCCCGGCCCGGTACTGCGCCAGCGCTTCGGCGCAGCGACCGTGCGCATAGTGCACGTTGCCCACGACACGCGCCACCGAAGCCCGCTGCGCGGCCGGCACGCCCGGCAGCGCCTGGACCCGCTGCGCGAGTTCGAGCAGCGGGCCCACCGGCCCGGCCGCTTCGAGCACCGCAGCCGAGAGCACGAGTGTGGCGACGGCCGCTTCGTGATCACCGGCGTCCGTTGCGCGCCGTGCCGCGACGATGAAGTTGTCGGTGTCGTCGCAGCGCTGGTGGCCGACCCGACCCTCGTCGAACGCTGCGAAGTGGCGCCAGTGCCGCCGATGCGCCGCCTCCCGCACCTCGGCAGGCCGCGCCGAGAGCTGCGCGTGGGCATAGTCCTGCACGGTGCGCAGCATCTCCAAGCGCCGCGCGCGCGCGGCGCGGACGAGCGACTTCTCGATCAGCGCCTGGACGACATCGGCCATCCACACGTCGGCGCTCGCGAGTTCCACCACTGCCTCCGCCGCCTCCAGCGTGAACCCGCCCTCGAACACCGAGAGCTGTGCCAGCGCCGATTGCTCCACCAGCGAGAGCAGTTCCCACGACCAGTCGAGCGCCGCGCGCAGCGTCGCCTGCCGGTCGCGGCGCCCGCCGCTGGAGGCGAGCAGCTTGAAGCGCTCGCCCATGCGATCGAGCATCGCTTGCGGACTCATCACGCGCACGCGCGCCGCGGCGAGTTCGATCGCCAGCGGCAGCCGGTCGAGCAGTTCCACGAGCCTTGCCAGCACGGCACGATCCTCATCACCCGCGGCGTAGCGGCCGTCCGCGGCACGCGCCCGCCGCTCGAAGAGCAGCACCGCCTCGTCCGTCGGCAGCGGCGCGAGCACGAACGTCTCCTCGCCGACGACCCCCAGCACCTCCCGGCTGGTGACCAGCAGCCGTACCTGCGGCGCCCGCTCGAGCCACTGCCCGACCGTCGCTTCGGCATGGCGTGCCACCTGCTCGAAGTTGTCGAGGATCACCAGGCACTCGCCGCGGCCGGCGATGGCCGCACCCAGCTGCTGCACCGGGTCGGTCTTGCCGAGTGGCACGTCCAGGCCCTGCGCCACCGCGTGCACGATGCCGTCCAGACTGCGCGCCGACGACAGATCGCAGAACCAGGCGCCGCCCGGGTAGTCGCACAACCAGTCGCGCGCGTAGCGCAGCGCCAGGCGCGTCTTGCCGATGCCGCCGATACCCATCAGCGTGACGAGGCGCGCGCCACCGTCCAAGCGTGCCGCCAACGCCGCCAGCGCCTCGCCGCGGCCGACGAAGCCGTCGCGTTCGGCAGGCAGGCCGTGGCGCAGCCGTGCCACGGGCATCCAGCCCTCGTCGGCACGCAGCACGCGGTACGACTTGGCCGAATCCGGCGGCGGCAGCATCGGCAAGGCGCCGGCCGCGTGGCCAGCCTCGAACAGCTCGATCGGCTCGGCCAGCCCCTTCATGCGCCAATGGCCGTGCGACTGCGTTCGCCAGCGATCCTCACCCAGCGCTTCGTGCGCCGCCGCGCTGAGCAGCGTCTGCCCGCCGCGCGCCAGCGCCATGATGCGCGAGGCCACCGCCTTGGCCACGCCGTCGACCTCGACCGGCTTGGCGCCCATCGCCACGTCGACAGCCGGGTTCTCGCGCTCCACCAGCGTGCCGCGATGGATGCCGGCGCGGCTGGCCACCGGCGGCGTCAGGCCGGCCAGCTCGTGGTGCAGGTCCAGCGCAAAAGCCAGCGCGTCGTCGACGGCTTCGAAGAGCAGCAAGAAGCCATCGCTCTTGTCGATCTCGCGGCCGCGCCAGCGGCGCAGCAACTCGCGTGCGACACGGTCGTGCGCGGACCACAACAACGAAGCGGCTTCGTCGCCGAGCTGCTCGGTAAGTTGCGTGCTGCCTTCGACGTCGGTGAAAAGCAGAACGCAGTGCGCAGGCATGCGCGCATCTTGCGGGCACCGGCCGCCGAAATCAATGCGGGGCGACGGTGCGGCGGCGCGCCGACGTTCAGTGCAAGCGGTCTTTGCGGCCGGGAGACGCACCTGCGCCGCCGCGCGCCGCCCGCCCCGGCTCGGCGGCGCCGAGCATGTCCTTGCCGCTCAGCCCCGCGAACAGCGCCGCGGCGCGCACCTTGATTTCCAGCAGCTCGCTCGCGCTCACCGAATGCTGGCCGGTGATCTTGTTCACGTCGACGCGGAACTCCACGTCCTTGCCCTTGTGCGACAGCGTGCCGCTGGTGAACTCGTAGTCGTCCTGCTCGCAAGGCAGGCCCAGTGTGGCCGCGTCGTGGTCGTCGTAGACGACGCGGTTGATCTCGCCGCTGGCCAGGTCGAGGTAGGCGGTCGAGGTGATGAGCGAGTCGGTCAACTCGTCGGTCATCGTGATGCGCACTTGCAGGTCCATGCGGCGAGCTTACATCGGGCGAGACGGCGCTCGCTACAGCTCATCCCCTCGCGCGGGGTGCGGTCAGCGGCGGCGGTTCAACTCGTCGCGGTCGAAGCACCAGCCGCGCAGACGGCCTGGCGTGCGCGCCGTTGATGCCAGGAAACTCTCGGTCTCGACTTCACCCCCGAGACCTCCGACGACGAGATCCTGCGCCGCCTGCTGACCTTGAACCTCGAGCGCAGCGGCGCATGAAACCGGGCGCCGACGACTGGGATGGCGAAGAACAGGTCGCCTTCGAGGACCTGCCGCCAGGCATTCAGGCGGCGATCGGCGAGTCATTGCCGCCGGGCCACACGGTCTGGCGTGTACCCTGCGCGGATTCCCGCAACCGCCCGGTGGTGGAGTGGTGGTGGCTCGACGAAGAAGGCGATCTGATCGAGGGGTTCTGGATCGGGTGACGCCAGCGACTCGCGTGCCGCCACGTCCTACACTGCACCATCGAAGGAGCCGAGCCATGGGACTTCCCGCCGCCAATCTGCGCATGACGCCCGCCGAGTTTCTGGAATGGGAGTATTCCCAGCAGGACAGGCATGAGTTCGTGGACGGTGAGGTGTTCGCGATGGCGGGGGCTGCCGACGCGCATGTCACGGTGGCCCTCAACGTTGCCATGGCGTTGCGCCAACACCTCGCCGGCACCCCCTGCCGCACGTACATCACCGACATGAAGCTGCGCGTGGATGCCTCCAACGCCTACTTCTACCCCGACGTGATGGTGAGCTGCAGTGCCGCCGATGCGCGCGAGACGATCTACAAGCGTGAGCCGCTGCTGCTGGTCGAAGTGCTCTCGCCCAACACGGCCGCTTTCGACATGGGGGCCAAGTTCGCGCACTACCGCAAGCTGGCGACGCTGCGCGAATATTGGCTGATCGAGCCGCTGACGCGCCGCAGTGACCTGTACCGGCGGGGCGACGATGGGCGAACCTGGACGCTGCATCCGATGGAAACCAGTGACACGGTTTCGCTAGCCTCGGTGGCCTTGGAGATCGTGCCAGCTGTGCTGTGGGCGGAGTTGATTGCGGAGTGAGTTTGCGTCCGAAAGGAGGTACTCCATGGAGCAACATCGCGTCGCGGTTTACGAGTTGAGAGCTGGGCTGTCGCGCTACCTTGCGCGGGTCAAGGCAGGCGAGGTGTTCGAGATCACCTGCCGCAACGAGCCCATCGCCTGACTGGTCGATGTGCCCAGCAACGCTCCTGCCGGTTTGGCGCAGCTGCTGGCCAGTGGGGCCGCAACCTGGTCGGGTGGCAAGCCATCGCCCGTGCTGGTACGGCTTCCCGAAGGCGGCAAGTCGGTCAGCGAGATGGTCATCGAGGACCGTGGTTGATCCTCTTCTCGGCTCGACATGGTGCCGCATGCCCGCCACCCTCGCACCGCAGCTGGTCGAGCACCGCGGAGCGATCGCCCGCTTGTGCCTTGAGCATGGCGTCGAACACCGCGATGCCATCGCACGGTTGTGTGACCAGTACGGTGTCGAGCGGCTGGAGGTGTTCGGTTCGGCCGCCGATGGGCGCTTCGATCCGGCGCGCAGCGATTTCGACTTCATCGCGCGCTTCTCACCTGAAGGAGAGCCATCTCTCGGGTGGCGATTCGTCACCTTCGCGGACGCGTTGGAGCGACTGCTGGGGAGGCCCGTGGATCTGCTGACCCGCGACGAGATCGAGAACCCCTACCTCAGACGTCGGGTCGACGCCAGCCGCAGCGCCCTCTATGTCAGAGAAGCTCGCGAAGCATCTGAGTGACGCACTGACGGCCGCGCGCCGCGCGGTCGCCTTGGGTGCGGGGGCTGATCTGGCGGCTTATTGCGCAAGCCTGATGATGCGTTCTGCCGTCGAACGTCAAATCGAGATCGTCGGCGAAGGCGTGCCGGCGGGCCGCCCAGGACACGCCCTCCATCTCGACCTTGGTGCCCGAAGTGCCGCTTGCCATCGGCATGCGGAACCGTCTCATTCACGGGTACGACAGCATCTCCGACGAGATCGTCTTCGACACGCTGCGAAGGATGTGCCGAAACTCATCGGCGATCTGGAGAGGGTGTTGGCGGGGATGGGGTGATTTCGAACACAACGACGGGCGACTCCCGTCGCCCGTCAGAAGTGCGGCTTCGCCGTGGATTGCCTTGGCTGCGGCTGGGGCTCGGGCCCCTTAACTTCGCTGCGCGAAGTTAGCCCACGCCGCAAGGCCCAAGGGTCGCTACTCGACCGCCGGGCCTACAGCCCGGCCGCTGCACGCAGCGCTTGGGCCTTGTCGGTGCGTTCCCACGTGAACTCGGGCTCTTCCCTTCCAAAGTGCCCGTACG
>JANNQO010000374.1:0-14514 GCA_031400795.1 Rubrivivax sp.
AGGAATTCCCCAACGGCATCCCCGCTTACGGCGCCGACGCGCTGCGCCTGACGATGGCCAGCTACGCCACGCTGGGCCGCAACATCAACTTCGACGCCAAGCGCTGCGAGGGCTACCGCAACTTCTGCAACAAGCTCTGGAACGCGGCCAAGTTCGTGCTGATGAATTGCGAGGGGCAGGACTGCGGGCTGAAGGAGCATTCGAAGGCCGAGTGCGCGGCGGCCGTGATCGCCGACGACGGCCGCGTGCTGAGTCCGGCCGGCCCGTTCCACGGCTACATGCGCTTCTCGGCCGCCGACCGCTGGATCAGCGGCGAGCTGCAGCGCGTCGAAGCCGCGGTCGCGCAAGGCTTCGCCGAGTACCGCCTGGACAACGTGGCAAACGCGATCTACGCCTTCTTGTGGGACGAGTACTGCGACTGGTACCTCGAGATCGCCAAGGTGCAGATCGCCGCCGGCTCCGAAGGCGAACAGCGCGCCACGCGCCGCACCTTGATCCGCACGCTGGAAACCGTGCTGCGCCTGCTGCACCCGGTGGCGCCGTTCATCACTGCAGAGCTGTGGGACAGCGTGGCCGCGGTCGCCGGGCGCAAGTCCGCCGAGACCGTGACCACCGCCGCCTACCCTCAGGCGCAGCTGGAGAAGGTCGATGCGAAGGCCGATGCCTGGGTGGCGCGGCTGAAGGCGCTGGTCGGCGCCTGCCGCCAGTTGCGCAGCGAGATGCAGTTGCCGCCTGGCGAGCGCGTGCCGCTGCTGACACACGGCGACGCCGCGTTCGTCGAGAAGGCCGCGCCTGTGCTGAAAGCTCTGGCGCGTCTGGCCGAGGTGCGTGTGCTCGCCGACGACGCGGCGTTCGCCGCGGCAACACGCCAGGCCCCGGTCGTGGTCAGCGGCGAGGTGCGCATGGCGCTGCACATCGAGATCGACATGGCCGCCGAGCAAGAGCGGCTGGCCAAGGAGATCGCGCGGCTGCAAGGCGAGATCACAAGAGCCGGCACCAAGCTGGCCAGCGAAAGCTTTGTTGCCCGGGCGCCCGCCGCGGTGGTGCAGCAAGAGCGCGACCGCCTCGCCGACTTCAGCCGCTCACTGGCCCGCCTGCAAGATCAGCGAGATCGCCTGGTAACGGCTCCCTGACCTGGTGGCGCGGCGTGCGCAGGATCAGGTCGATGCGCCGCGCCACCGTCCACGCGCTGCGAATGCGTGATTCGCGCGTCGTGCCGGCCAGCCGCGGCGTGACCTGCAAGGTTTGCACCTGGTGCAGCGGCCGGCCGGGGTCGAGCGTGCCGGGTTCCATGCTGTCGAACCAGGCCCCCGCCAACCGCCCGCAGGCCAGCGCATAGGCCAGTGCCTCTTCATCGAACAAGCTCGACGGCGCCACGTTGACGAGCACCTGGTGCGGCTTGCTCAGCTCCAGGTAGCGCGCGCCGAGCAGCCCGCGGTAGCGCGTGAAGTAGCTCAGCAGCACGCACACGCCGTCGCTCTGCGCGAACAGTTCGCGCAGGCCCACCGGCTCGAGGCCGATGCGCTGCCACTGCGCGTCGCTGGCGTGCAGCGAGGGGTCGTATCCGAGCACGCGCGCGCCGAAGGATTGCAGCAGCTGGGCCAGCGGCGTGGCGGTCGACGTGAGGCCGATCAGCCAGATCGTCGCGGCGCCCAGTTCGCGGCCCACCGGCAATCCGTCGCTGCTCGGCACCGGCATGCGACGCAGCAGCTGCAGCAGCGCGCCGACGATGAACTCGGCCTCGGCAGCAGCACTCGCGTCTTGTGGGCGCACGACCTCGATGCCGGCGCGCAGGCAAGCCTCGATGTCGATGTTCTCGGCTCCGCTGGACAGCCTGCCCACGGCGCGCAGCATCGGTGCCGACTGAATCGAAAAGTTGTCCAGCGAGACGGCCGGCGGCACGACCACCGCGCGCGCCGTGTACATGGCCTGACGCAGCAGCACCGGGTCGTCGGCCAGCTCGGGTGCGTAGCGCAGCGGGTGGCGAGCGCCGAGCCATTCCAGCACCTCCGGATCCATCGGTTCGACGATCAGTACTTCCATTCGATGCCTGGGTTCTCTCGGAACTTTTGCCTGGGCCGCTCGGCTGCGTGCGGCCACAATGATTTGCTCGATTCATTCTAGGTAACCGGATGTACATCAAGAAGGCCATATTCCCGGTCGCGGGCCTCGGCACACGCTTTCTGCCCGCCACCAAAGCGCAGCCCAAGGAAATGCTGCCGGTGGTGGACAAGCCGCTGATCCAGTACGCCGTCGAAGAGGCCTACGCTGCCGGGGTGCGCGAGATGATCTTCGTCACCGGGCGCCACAAACGGCCGATCGAAGACCACTTCGACATGACCTACGAACTCGAGGTGGCGCTCGAACAGGCCGGCAAGGAAGACCTGCTGGCCGTGGTGCGCAGCGTCAAGCCCGACGACATGGAATGCATCTACGTGCGCCAGGCGCAAGCGCTCGGCCTGGGCCACGCGGTGCTGTGCGCGCAGCGCCTGGTGGGCAACGAACCTTTCGCGGTGCTGCTGGCTGACGATCTGATGGTCGGCGACAAGCCGATCCTGGCGCAAATGGTCGAGCAGTTCGGCGAATGGCGCACGTCGATCCTCGCGGTGCAGGAAGTGCCCGCCGAGCACACGCGGCGCTACGGCATCGTGGCCGGCACCGAGGTCAATGCGCGGTTGGTGGACGTGCAGCGCATCGTCGAGAAGCCGGCCCCGGAGGTGGCGCCGTCACGCCTGGCCGTTGCCGGGCGCTACATCCTCACGCCGGGCGTTTTTCACGAGATCGCCGCGCAGCCGCGCGGTGTCGGCGGCGAGATCCAGCTCACCGACGGCATCGCCTCGCTGTTACGGCGCGAGAAGGTATTTGCCTACCGCTACGAAGGCAAGCGCTACGACTGCGGCAGCAAGGAAGGATTTCTGCAGGCCAACGTCGAACTGGCGCTGGCGCACCCGGGGCTGGGGCCGGGGTTTCGCGAGTATTTGAAGTCGTTGAGCCTGTAGCCCCGTTCAGTCCTCGGTCAGCGTCTTTTCAAGACGTGCACGAACTCGCCGGTCTCGCTGGCCTGTTCGACCAGTTCGTTGCCGGTCTGCCGCGCGAAGGCCTGGAAGTCGCGCACCGAGCCGGGGTCGGTGGAGACCACTTTCAGCAACTCGCCGCTGTGCATGTCAGACAGCGCCTTTTTCGCCTTCAGGATAGGCAGCGGGCAATTCAGGCCGCGGGTGTCGAGTTCCTTGTGGATCTGCATGGTGGCGGCGATTCTAGGAGCGTGAAGGGAGCTCGATGAACTGCGGCTCGTGGCCGCGCGAGCGCAGGAAGTCGGCCAGCGCGTAGCCGGTGCCGGCGCGCCAGCAGCGCACCTCGGGCGGCGTGAACAGCTTGTATTCGGCCAGCTCGGGTGACAGCCGCACCTCGCCGCGTGCCAGCGCGTGGTAGGCGATGATGACCTGGTTCATGCGCTTGAAGTCGTAGACGCCGATCAGCGCCAGCGCATCCACCGCCAGCGCCGTTTCTTCGCCCACTTCGCGCGAGATGCCTTCCTCGGGCGTTTCGCCGGCCTCCATGAAACCGGTGATGAGCGCGAACATGCGGCCCGGCCAGGCGGCGTTGCGCGCCAGCAGGATCTGCCCGTCACGGTCGCTGCATTCGATCACCGCGGCGAGCACCGGCGTCGGGTTGTTCCAGTGCGTGAAGGCGCACCCGGGGCAGCGCAGCCGTTCCTTGGCGCCGCCGTCCTCGGCCTGGGTGATCGGTTGCAGCGGGGTGGCGCAGTTCGGGCAGAAGCGGTATTCGTGACGGGTCATCTCGGTTCCATCGAGCGAACGTCGTGGATCCGGCTGCGCCGGCCCACGGGCGTTGCCCCCTGGCGGGACGCGCCGAAGGCGCTCCGGGGGGATCGTTTCATGCCGGGAACACGCCGGTGGAGAGGTAGCGGTCGCCGCGGTCGCAGACGATGAAAACGAAGGTCGCGTCGTGCACGCTCTGCGCGATCTGCAAGGCCACCCAGCAGGCGCCGGCCGCCGAGATGCCGCAGAAGAGTCCCTCCTCACACGCCAGACGGCGCGCCATCTGCTCGGCGTCGGCTTGCGTCACCAGCACCAGCTCGTCGACGTGCTTCGGGTCGTAGATCTTCGGCAGGTAGGGCTCGGCCCATTTTCGGATGCCGGGGATGCGCGAGCCTTCGGAGGGCTGTGCGCCGACGATGCGCACGCCCGGGTTCTTTTCCTTCAGGTAGCGCGAGACACCGGTGATGGTGCCGGTGGTGCCCATCGCGCTGACGAAATGCGTGATGCGCCCGGCGGTGTCGTCCCAGATCTCGGGGCCGGTGGTCTCGTAGTGGATGCGTGGGTTGTCGGCGTTGGCGAACTGGTCGAGCACACGGCCCTTGCCGTCTTTCTCCATTTGCTCGGCCAGGTCGCGCGCGTGCTCCATGCCGCCCGAACGCGGTGTCAGGATCAGTTCGGCGCCGAAGGCCTTCATCGTCTGCGCGCGTTCGATCGACAGGTCCTCCGGCATGATCAACAGCATGCGATAGCCACGGATCGCGGCGGCCATCGCCAGCGCGATGCCGGTGTTGCCCGAGGTGGCTTCGATGAGCGTGTCACCAGGCCTGATCTCGCCGCGCTCTTCGGCGCGCTTGATCATGCTGATCGCCGGCCGGTCTTTCACCGAACCCGCCGGGTTGTTGCCTTCGAGCTTGCCGAGGATGACGTTGCCGCGCTGGTCGATCCCGGCGCCAGGCAGGCGCTGCAAGCGCACCAGCGGCGTGGCGCCGATCACGTCTTCGACGGTCTTGTAGCGGGGTGGGGCTGCTTTCGAATCACTCGCCATCGGGCGCTCCAAATCGAGGGCGCATTGTGCAGTGACGTGCATAATCCGCGCCTCTATGCGTGCCATCGGCAGCAACCCAGAGCCCGGGTGGCGAAATCGGTAGACGCAGGGGACTCAAAATCCCCCGCCGCAAGGCGTGCCGGTTCGATTCCGGCCCCGGGTACCACTCCGCGCCGGCCCAGGTGATGAGTGTTCACAGGCTCTCAGCGATTCCTCCATGCCGCCGATCCCACCGATCACCCAAGCCTTGATGCTCGCCTGCACGGCGGTGTTCTGCGTGCAGTTCTTCGTGCCGCTGGAGGCCTGGTTCGCGCTGTGGCCGGTGGCCAGCGGTGCTTTCTGGCCCTGGCAGGTGGTGAGCTATGCGTTCCTGCACGGCGGCATGTTCCACCTGTTTTTCAACATGCTCGGACTGTGGATGTTCGGCTCCGAACTCGAGCGGCTGTGGGGCCGGCGCCGCTACTGGATGTTCCTGCTCGCCGGTGTGCTGGCGGCGGCGGCGGCGCAGATGCTGGTAACGCTGGCGGTCGGCTCGCGCGTGCCGACGGTGGGCGCATCGGGGGCGTTGTTCGCGCTGTTGCTCGCCTTCGGAATGCTGTTCCCGGACCGGGTGATCATGCCGCTCTTTCCGCCGATCCCGATGAAGGCGCGCACCTTCGTGATGGTCTTCGGCGGGCTCGAACTGCTGCTTGGGTTTCTCGACCGCGGCGGCGTGGCGCACTTCGCGCACCTGGGCGGCATGGTCGGCGGCTTCCTGATGATTCGCTACTGGCGCGGCCAGCCGCCGTTCGGCTCGCGCGGGCCGCGGCGGCGCTAGTTCACACAAGCCCTTCCACAGGTGCTTGACCGCGAGACCGTGGCGGTCGCATGCTGGGGCCTCGCGGTTGCTGCGGGAGGTGATCATGCGCATGCGGTGGATCCTGGCCGGGTTGGCGGCCTGCTTCGTCTGGATCGGTGCCGTGGCGCAGCCTGCCGGCAAAGAGCCGCAAAGCCGCGCCTTACAGCGCGCCAGCGACGCCGTGGTGGGTGTGCTGGCACTCGCCGTGGACGATGCCCGCTCCGCCGCCACGCTGGGCCGCTCGCGGCAGGGCTCGGGCGTGGTGATCGGCAGCGACGGCTTGGTGCTGACGATCGGCTACCTGATCCTGGAGGCCGAGCAGGTACAGATCGTCACCGACGACGCGCGCATCGTGCCGGCGCGCGTGGTGGCCTACGACCTGGCCAGCGGCTTCGGCCTCGTGAAAGCGCTGGTGCCGCTGCGCCTCGAGCCCGTGCCGATGGGGCAGGCCGGGAGCCTGGCCGACGACGAGATGCTGATGATCGCCAGCGGCGGGCAAGACGGCGCGGTGAGCGCGGCCAGGCTGGTGGCGCGGCGCGGCTTCTCGGGCTATTGGGAATACCACATCGACGGCGCCCTCTTCACCTCGCCGCCGAGGCGCGACCACAGCGGCGCCGGCCTTTTCAACCAGCGCGGTGAGCTGGTCGGCATCGGCTCGCTGTTCGTGATGGATGCGCTCGGCCCTCAGTCGCCGCGCCTGCCCGGCAACATGTTCGTGCCGATCGATCTGCTCAACCCCATCCTGTCCGAGCTGATGGCGCGCGGCAGCTCGCGCCACAGCACGCGCGCCTGGCTGGGACTGAACTGCGTCGAACAGGGCGATGCGGTGCGCGTGGTGCGCGTCAACGACGACAGCCCGGCCGATGTGGCGGGGCTGCAGGCTGGCGATCAGATCCTGCGCATCGACGGCACCGAGGTGCTGAAACTCGAAACCTTGTGGAAGACGCTGTGGAGCGCACCCGCCGCCGAACGTGCCGTGGTGCTGGACATCCTGCGCGGCGGCGAGCGCCAGACGCTCACCGTGCAGTCGGTCGACCGGGCGAAGACGCTGCGGCGGCCGCAGGGGATATGACGCCCAGGCCTTCGCGCACCGTCGGGTAACGCAGACACAGGCGCAGTTCTTCTTTCAAGCGCCGGTTGATCAGCCGGCGCGATTCGCTCATGAAGCTGAAGTGCAGCGGGCTGAAACGCGCGCGCGCTTCGGCGCGGCCGATGCGCGGTGGACGCGGCAGCCCGCAGATGTCGGCAGCGAGGTCGAAGTAGTCGCCCATCAGCAGCTCGGTGTCGTCGCTGGCGTGGTAGGTGCGTTGTGGCGCGCCGCGGTGCAACGCCGCGACGCAAGCACGCGCCAGATCGTCGGCATGAATGTGGTTGGTGTGCACGTCGTCCGCGCGCGCGAGCACCGGCGTGCCGCGCAGCAGCCGCTCGCGCGGGTGGCCGCCCGGGCGGTCGGCGGCGTAGATGCCGGGGATGCGCAGGATCGACACGCGCACGCCGGCGCGGCGGCCGAAACAGCGCAGCTGCGCTTCGGCGTCGACGCGGCGCAGCGCGCGCGCGGTGGCCGGCGCCACGGCGCGGGTCTCGTCGAAACGCGCGCCGGCGGCATCGCCGTAGACACCGGTGGTGCTGGCGTACATCAGTCGCCGCACACGCCCGCCACGCGCCAGCGCGCGCAACAGGTGCGCAGTGCGCGTGTCACGCTGGCCCTCTGAAGGCGGTGGCGCCAGGTGCAGCACGGCATCGGCCAGACGCGCGGCGCGGTACAGCGTGGGCAAGTCGTCGAGGTTGCCGACGAGCGGCACGGCGCCGGCGGCGCGCAGCTCATCACGCCGTGCCGGCGATGAGGTCAGCGCCAGCACGCGCCAGCGCGGCACGAGCAGGCGCAGCACGCGCAGGCCCACGTCACCACAGCCGACGATGAGCAGCGTCGGCCGCGATTGCTGGGACAGGGGAGAAAGACCGCCGGGCACAATCGCGACGAGTCTACGTGGCCCCCAAGATGAATTTCACCGTCACCGTCGTCCCTGCCCAGCGCAGCTTCACCGTCGAGCGCGAAGAAGCCATCCTCGCCGCCGCCATCCGCCAGGGCGTGGGCCTGCCCTACGGCTGCCGCGACGGCGCCTGCGGCTCATGCAAGTGCAAGCTCGTCTCCGGCCGCGTGGTGCACGGTGCGCACCAGCACAAGGCGCTGTCGGTGGCCGAAGAAGAGGCCGGGCTGATCCTGGCCTGCTGCGCCACGCCGCAGACCGATTGCACGGTGGAGGCGCGCAGCGTGCCCGGCGCCGGCGAGCATCCGGTGCTGAAGATGCCCACGCGCGTGATCTCGATCGAGCGCGCCGCGCCCGATGTGGCGATCCTGAAGATGCAGCTGCCGGCGAACCAGAACCTGCAATACCGCGCCGGCCAGTACGTCGAGTTCATCCTGCGCGACGGCGCGCGGCGCAGCTACAGCATGGCCACCGCGCCGCAGCGCATCGGCAGCCCGCCGGCCATCGAGCTGCATCTGCGCCACATGCCCGGCGGCAAGTTCACCGACCATGTCTTCGCGGCGATGAAAGAGCGGGACATCCTGCGCATGGAAGGCCCGTTCGGCAGCTTCTTCCTGCGCGACGACAGCGACAAGCCGTTGGTGCTGCTGGCCAGTGGCACCGGCTTCGCGCCGATCAAGGCGATCATCGAGCAGATGCGCGACACAGGCGGCGCGCGAGAGGCCGTGCTGTACTGGGGCGGGCGGCGACCGCACGACCTGTACATGAACGACTGGTGCGTGCAGGCCGCGGCCGAAATGCCGAATCTGCGTTACGTGCCGGTGGTCAGCGATGCAGTGCCCGAGGATGCGTGGGCCGGGCGCGGCGGCTTCGTGCATCGCGCAGTGATGGAAGACTTCCCCAACCTTTCACATCACCAGGTCTACGCCTGCGGCGCGCCGATCGTGGTCGATTCGGCACGGCGCGACTTCGTGCAGCAGTGCGGGCTGCCCGACGAGGAGTTCTATGCCGATGCGTTCACTTCGGAGCTGGACAAACATGGTTCTGCATCGACGTGAGTTGATCGGTGCCGCGCTGGCCCTTGCCACCCCGGTGACACTGGCGCAAGCGCGCACGATCCGCCTCGTCGTGCCCTACCCACCCGGCGGCCCGCTGGACATCGTGGCGCGCGCGCTGGCCGAACGTGTCAAGGACAGCCTGGGCACGGTGGTGGTCGAGAACCGCCCCGGCGCCGGCGGCAATCTGGGCGCCGACCTGGTGGCCAAGGCCGCACCCGACGGCGCCACGATCGTGATGGGCGCGGTGGCCACGCATGCCATCAACCCGTGGCTGTACGCAAAGATCCCCTACGACCCGCTGCGCGACTTCACGCCGATCACGCTGGTGGCACAAGTGCCCAACGTGGTGGTGATGAACGCCGAAACCGCCGCGCGGCTGGACATCGCGACGCTGGCCGACCTGGTGGCCTACGCGAAGAAGAACCCCGGCCGGCTGAACTACGGCTCGGGCGGCAACGGCAGCGCCGGCCACCTGGCCGGCGAGATGTTCAAGGCGCAGGCCGGCCTCTTCGTCGTGCACATTCCCTTTGCCGGCGGACCACCGGCACAGCTGGCGCTGGTCTCGGGCCAGGTCGACTTCAACATCGACAACCTGGCCGCGGCGTCGGCGAACATCAGGAGCGGCAAGCTGAAACCGCTCGCGGTAACGACGGCCAGGCGATCGAGCGCGATGCCCGAGTTGCCGACGATCGCCGAGGCCGGTGCCCGATTCGGACTCGCGAATTTCGACATCAACACCTGGTTCGGCCTGTTCGCGCCGGCGCGGTTGGCGCCCGAGATGACGCAGCGGCTGAACAAGGCCTTCGTCGACGCGCTGGCCACGCCGGAGCTGAGGGCGAGCCTGGCCACGCTGCTGGCCGAACCCTCGCCAAGCACGCCCGAGCAGTTCGCCGTCTTCGTGAAAGCCGAGCTGGCGAAGTACGAAGGCGTGGTGAAGAAGAGCGGCGCGAAGCTGGAGTGACGGTCCCGACCTTCAGCCAGGCACCGGGAAGAACGACACGTCCATCGCCAGCGTGCTGCCGACGATGCCGGTGAACTCGACGGTGTTCAGGTCCAGCGTCGCGACGAGTTCGAGCAGCGAAGCCTGCGTGTAGGTGCCGTTGCCGACGAGCCCGACGTACAGTGCCAGCGCGTCGAGCGGGATCGGCGTCTGGACGATCGTTCCCCACAGATGCGCGACGAGCGCCTCGTCGGGAACCCCCGGCGCGTAGTAGTTGATCATCGCCTGCGCCAGGTCGCGCGTGCTGGACAGGCGGTCGAGCTGGCTCGTCCACAGCGCCAGCTCGGTGGCGCCGGGTCCGCGGTCGAATGCGGCGTTGAACATCGCGTAGGCGAGGTAGGTGTTCTGCCCGGGCAGCGTGTCGCTCGCGAGCACCTGGTCGGCGAATTGCAGCCGCTCGATCGCGAGCAGCGTGTCGCTGCCGTCGGCGCCGCCGGCGACACTGCGCGACGCCAGGGAGCCGGCGATGATGTACGCGGCGCGCGGGCCGGAGAAGACCGCGGTATCGATGCCGGTCTGGCCGTCGAAGGTGTTGTTGGAAGGCGTGCCGGCGAAGACGTTGTTGCCGGCGTTGCCGATACCGTTCGCGGCGCCGCCGCTGAGCTTGAGGTTCTCGACGTTCTCTGGCAGCGTGTAGCTGACGCTCGCGAGCACCGTGTCGATGCCGCCGCCCGGGCTTTCGGCGATGCGCGCCAGCACCGAACTCACGCTGTAGGTGTCGTGGCTCAAGCCCTGGCTGAGCGCCGTGAAGCCGCTGTCGTTGTCGATGATCGAGACGTTGGAGATCGCCTGGGCGATGGTCGCGTTGGTCGGGCTGTACAGCCGCAACACCAGCGTCTCGGTGCTTTCGGCGCTGGTGTCTTCGAGCAGCGGCAGGCGCAGGGTGCGCAGCGTTTCGCCGGGCGCGAAAGTCACCAGCTGGCGGTCGAACACGTAGTCGGCGTTGGCCACCGCGGTGCCGTTTTCGGTCTGCCAGTTGACCGCCACCTCATTGTTCGACGGCGCGCTGAGCTGCACCAGCCAGGTGGCGAAGGTGTCGCCCTCGGACACCGTCAGCGGCGTGGCCAGCACCTGCGGGCGCGCAACCGGCGGGCCGTCGCTGCGGCCGATGAAAGCCGCACCCACGGCATCGAGCAGCGTCGCGTTGCCCGGCGCGTTCAGCCGCAGCTGGAACGACTCGAGGGCTTCGGTGAGGCTGTCGTCGACCAGCTTCACCGTCACGGTCTTGACCATCTCGCCCGGCGCGAAGCTCAGCGTGCCGCTGGCGGCCTGGTAGTCGCTGCCGGCAGCCGCGGTGTCGTTCACGGTGACCCAGCGCACGGTCACGGTCTGCGTGGAGGCGCGATTCAGCGATACGAAGAAGCTCACCCCTTGCGCGTTCTCGTCCACCGCCACGTCACTGACCGACAAGCCCGGCGTGCCGGTGGTGCCGTCGTTGTCGACGATCAAGGCCGGGATGTACGAGACGGCAGCGGTGGCGTTGGTGAGTGAATAGAGCTGCAGGTAGAACGACTGCGCCGGCTCGGCCACGGTGTCGTCGAGGATCGGGATCTCGATGAACTGGGTGGTTTCGCCGGGCGCGAAGATCAGCTGCTGGCGCGAGAACGAGAAGTCCTGGTTGGCCACCGCGGTGGAGTTGTCGGTCTGGTAGCTGAACTTCACTTCGTTGCTGGAAGGCGCGCTGAGCTGCGCAGCAAACACGGCCATGCCGCTGCCCTCGCTCACCGCCACCGGGGCCACCGTGAGGTACGGGCGGCTCGTGGGCGGTGCATCGCTGCGGCCGATCATCGCCGTGCCCACCGCGTCGGCCAGCGTGGCGTTGGCGGGGCTGCCGAGCACGAGCTGGAAGAACTCGTCGGTCTCGTCGAGCGCGTCGTCGCTGAGGTCGACGTTGACGGTCTTCACCACTTCGCCCGGTGCGAAGCTCAGGCTGCCGGCCACGCCGCGGTAATCCTGCCCGGCCACCGCGTTGTCGTCGGCGGTTGTATAGGCCACCGTCACGGTCGAGGTCGAGGGCTTGTTCAACCAGACGAAAAACTGCGCGCTCATCGCGCCTTCGTCGACCACCACGTCGCTCACCTGCAGTGCCGGCGTGCCGGTGCTGCCGTCGTTGTCGAACACCGTGATCGAGGTGAAGGGCCGCGACAGCACGGCGTTCACCGGGGTGTACAGCTGCAGATAGAAGCTGGCAGCGGCCTCGGCCAGCGCGCCGTCGAGCAATGGGATGTAGACCGGCTTGATGGTTTCGCCGGGCGCGAATATCAGCGTGTCGCGAGTGAACTGGAAGTCGCTGTTGGCGGTGGCCGCATCGTTGTCGGTCTGGTAGCTCACGCGCACTTCGTTGCTCGACGGTGCACTCAGGCGCACGGTCATCACCGCCACCGTGTCGCCTTCGCCCACCGCGATCGGCGTGGTGTAGACGTAGGGCGTGCCCACCGGCGCGCCGTCGTTGCGGCCGATGGTCACCACGCCGGTGGCATCGGCGAGGGTGGCGTTGGTGGGCGCCGAGAGCACCACCGCAAAGGCTTCGTCGGGCTCGACGAGGCCGTCGTCGAGCAGTTTCACGATCACTGTCTTGGTGGTCTCGCCCGGCGCGAAGGTCAGCGTGCCGGCGGCGGCCGTGAAGTCCTGGCCGGCGCTGGCGCTGTCACCAGCCGTGGCGTAGGCCACGCTGACTGTCGACGACGAAGGCCGTGACAGCGTCACCGCGACGCGCGCGGTCTGCGCGCTTTCGTCGACCACGGCGTCGCCGACGCTGATCGCCGGCGTGCCCGCGGTGCCGTCGTTGTCCACCAGCGTCATCAGCGTGTAGGGCCGCGGCAGCAACGCGTTGACGGGGCTGTACAGCTGCACCCAGAAAAGCTCGGTCGGCTCGTCGAGGGTGTCGGCGAGCAGCGGGATGTGGAAGGTCTTCAGTGTCTGGCCCGGCGCGAAGGTCAGCGTGTCGCGCGTGAACTGGTAGTCGCTGTTGTTCGTCGCGGTGGCGCTGTCGGTCTGCAGGCTCAACGTGACGCTGGTCGAGGAAGGCGCCGAGAGTTGCACCGCCACCCGAGCGAAGGTGGCGCTGTCGTCGATGGTCACCGCCGTCACGAAGACCAGCGGGCTGCCGGTCGCGCCGCCGTCGTTGCGGCCGATCATCGCCACGCCTTCGCCGTCGGCTATCGAGGCGCCGGCCGGGGCAGACAGGCGCAGCGCGAAGAACTCGTCGCCTTCGGTGTCGCCGTCGTTGATCAAGGACACCGTCACGGTCTTCACCATCTCGCCGGGCGCGAAGATCAACAAGCCGCTGGTGGTGCTGTAGTCGGCACCGGCCAGCGCGTTGTCGTCCGCCGTGCCGAAGTTCACCGACACCGGCGTCGCCGAAGGCCGTGACAACGTGACGAAGAAGCTGGCCGTGCCCGCGCCTTCGTCGACCGACACGTCGCTCGCGACCAGTGCCGGCGTGCCGGGGGCGGCATCGTTGTCGTAGATCGTGGCCGGCACCAAGGGCTGCTCGATCACCGCCCCCACCGGGCTGTACAGCTGCAGCCAGAACATCTCGGTGCCTTCGGCCACGGCACCGTCGACCAGGCTCACGCGCACGGTCTTGCTGATTTCGCCGGGCGCGAAGATCAGCGTGTCGCGCAGGAAGGTGAAGTCCTGGCTGGAGACCGCTGTGCCGTTATCCAGCTGCACGCTGACGCGAATCTCCGATACAGCCGGCGCGTCGAGGCGGACGACGAAATCGGCGAACCCGGCGTTCTCGCTGGCGGCGATGGGCTGCGTGGACAAGTAGGGCATGTGCGCTCCTCTTCGACCTCGGGCAGCGTACGCCGCAGGCTGTTACCGCGACGTTACCGCCTGCAGCGCGAGCAGCCGCTGGTTGATCGGGTTGCGCTTCAGAAAACTCTCGCGAAACAGCGCCGGCACGTGCCGTACCTGGCAGTCTTCGATCCAGCCCACCGCCGCGCGGTACAGCGGCTCGGCGCTGCGGGAATCGCCGGCGGCCCACAGCGCTTCGCACAGCACCAGCAGCAGCTGCGGCAGGTAGTAGCCGAAAGCCTCGCTGGTCAGGCCCTCGCGGCCGGCGATCGCAGACGCCACGTGCGCGCCCTCATCGGCGCGGCCCAACCGCGTCAGCGCTTCCACCTGCACCATGCGCGCGTAACGCTCGAACGCCACATGCTCGTGCGCCTGCGCCCAGGCCAGCGTGCCTTCGGCCGCGGCCAGCGCCTCGGCCGGGCCGCGCGAGCGCGCCGCTTCGAGCTGAACCTTGCGCAGTGGGTAGTCGTGCAGCGCCAGGCCGCCGCGATCGAACAACGCCTCGGCTTCGGCGATCGCGGCGCTGCCGTCGCGCCCCTGCCATTGCGCCAGCCGCGCCTGCACCATCTTGCGCGCCGCGCGCACCCACAGCGGCGCTTCGCCGATCGGCGCTTGCAGCAGCTGCTGCGCCAGGTCGATGCGGCCCAGGCGCATGAAGATCACGGCGCGGTCGTTGGTGGCGTTGATGGCCCAGAAGTGATGGCCGTTGGCGCGCAGATCGGCGATCACGGTCTCGCCGAGTTCGAGCGCTTCCGAAAAACGCCCGAGGTCGCCGAGGTTGCCGGCGCGGCCCATTTCGTCGACCAGCACCTGGCCGTGTTCGGCGCCGGCCTGGCGCGCCAGCGACAGGCTTTGTTCGGACAGCAGCAGCGATTCGCTGACGCGGCACAGGTAGCCCAGGTGCGTGGCGCAGAAGCCGGCCGAGTACGAAGCCTGCGCGTGGTTGCGCTCGGCCAGCGCCTGGTCGAGGTGGCGCCGCTGCACCGCCACCGCTTCGCTGCG
>JANNQO010000375.1:0-12466 GCA_031400795.1 Rubrivivax sp.
CGGCCGGGCATGGCGGTGACGCTGAACGGCATCGCGCAAGGCCTGGCCGCCGACCGCGCCCGCGCGGCGTTGCGCGCGCACGGCGTGGCCCACGCGCTGCTCGACACCGGCGAGTGGTCGCCGCTGGGCCGCTCGAGCGACGGCACGCCGTGGCGGCTGGGCTTGGCCGACCCGCGCGACACTCAGCGTGTGCTCGCCACGCTGCTGACCGATGGCCGCGCGGTGGCCTGCTCCAGCGACGCCGAGTACCGCTTCGGCGCCGATCACCGCCACCACCACATCCTCGATCCGCGCAGCGGGCTTTCGCCGCCGCATCTGGCGGCGGTGGTGGTGGCGGCGCCCAGCGCCACGCTGGCCGATGCGCTGACCAAGGTGATGTTCATGGGCAGCGCCGCGCAGGCGTTGCATCAGGCGCGGCGCTGGGGTGTGGACGTGATGACGGTGGACAAGTCTGGCCGGGTGCGCGTCAGCGCCGGGCTGAAGCTCGCGTGATGCGCCGCTTCAACCAGCCCAGCGTCCTGAGCCCCGAGGAGGGTCTTGAGCCTGATCGCCGCAGCCCGCAACGATGCAGCCGGGGCGCGCCAACGCCTCAGGTCCGCCAGGGCAACTCGAGCGCGCTGCCGTCCGGCAGGAGGGTGGCCACGGGCGTGGCGCCGAACACGCCGAGGATCTCCATGGGCTGCACGCCAGTATTGAAGATCTGATGGTCGCGGCCCTTGGGCAGGACCACGGTGCAGTCGGCCCCGAAGCGCCGCACCTCGCTGTCGGCATGCACTTCGCCCCAGCCGGCAAGACACAGCACGACTTCGTCGCAGTCGTGGCGGTGCGGCGGCGTGGCTGCACCGGGCGCCAGCGTCTGGCGCCAGACGGAAAGCTGCTGCAGGCCGTCGGCCTGCCCGGCCCAGGTGGCGTGGGAGACACCAGGGATCGGGCTCGCAGCGGGGCGGATTTGTTCGATGACGTTCATGACGTTCTCCAGTTCGGTTTCGGGATGGGTGGGGTCCGTGGCGCCTCGGATGAATTCAGTGTCAGCGGCCGCACGCCAATTTGGAAGATGCGGCGACGCCGTAACATTGAGGACATCTCTTCCGCAATCGGAGGATCGGCAATGCAGGGCCTGCAGCAGTTCCTCGCCTTCGCGCAGACGGCGCGCCGTGGCAGCTTTGCCGCTGCGGCGCGAGATCTCGGCGGCTCGCCGTCGGCGCTGGCCAAGAGCGTGGCGCGACTCGAGACCACGCTGGGGGTGAAGCTGTTTCACCGCACGACGCGGCAGGTCAGCCTGACAGCCGATGGCGAGCGCCTGTTCCACCGTTGCGAGCGCGTGCTCGCCGAATTCGAAGACCTTCAGGCTGATGCCGCCGGCACGCGTACGGCCCCCTCGGGCACGCTGCGCGTGGACCTGCCCATTTTCTATGGTCGCCGTTTCGTCATGCCAGTGCTGGCCACATTGCTGGGTGAGCACCCGGCGCTGAAAATCGAAATTCGGCTGCAGGACGGATTCGCCGACCTGGTGCGCGATGGCATCGACGTCGCCGTGCGCATGGGCGAGTTGCGCGATTCGTCGTTGGTGGCGCGACGCATCGATTCGCAGCACCTGGTGCTGGTTGCGAGTCCGTCGTACCTGCAGGCGTATGGCACGCCGCGGCGCCTGGAGGACCTTGCCGGCCACAAGGCGGTGGTGTTCCGCATGCCCACCAGCGGGCGCAACCGGCCGTGGCAGTTGCGGCAGGGCCGGCGCACGGCGGAGATCCATCCCATCCATTCGGTGCAGATCAATGACACCGAGGGACTGGCCGACTGCGCGCGGCTGGGCTTGGGCTTGTGCCAGTTGCCCGACAACATCGTGCACGACGAATTGGCCCACGGCGAGTTGGTCGAGGTGCTGACGGCCTGCCGCCCCCCGCCGATGCCGATCAGCGCGGTGGTGCCGTCGGGCCGCCTGATGCCACCACGGGTGCGCGTTCTGCTCGAAGCGCTGGAAGTGCTGCGCGATCGCCATCGATAGCAGGACGCGCGCCGGCGCGAGGCTGGCTCTCGCGTGATCAGCCGGATCAACCGGCCCAGCGCTCGCGCATCTGCGCCGCCAGCCCGCGCGGCACGCGCCCGGTCAGCGCCAGCGCAGGCGGTGCTCCAAGCATCGCCGCAAAACGCCGGCGCAGGTCGGCCGAGGCGAGCGCCATCACGCGCTGCAACGCATCGGCCGCCGGCGTGACGCTGCCACGCGCCAGCAACTCCAGCGCGGCATCCTCGACCAGCCGCGCCGGGTCTTCGGCCGCGCGCAGCCGGCGCACGATGAGCTGCTGGCGCCCGCGTTCCAGGTCGTCGCCATCGATCGCGCGCGCCTGCTCGTGCAGCAAGCGCATCACCTCGGTGGTGGCCTCCTGCACCTGCTCGGGCGCGGTGGACGCTTCGACGACGAACTGCCCGCAGTTCTCGAACAGGTCGGCAGCGCAGGCCGCGTAGTACAGCAACGCACGTTTTTCGCGCAGCTCGTCCATCAGCGGTGAGCCCATGCCTTCGCCGAACAGCGTGGCGGCGAAGAGCGCACCGATGTCGTCGTCGGCCAGAGAGGGCACCGGAAAGCCGAGCACCAGATGCGTTTGCACGCTGCCGGGCAGGTCGCGCGACTTCAGGCCGCCGTGCCACGCCGGCGCCGGCAATTCATTCGCCGGCCCGGGCGGCGCGGCGGCGAAATGCTGCTGCACGGCACGCTGGAACAAGCCCACATCGATGCCGCCCGCGGCCACCACCACCAGGTTGGGCGCCGTGAAGCGTTCGCGCACAAGCTGCAGCAGGTGCTCGCGCGTGAAGCGTTCGACCAGGCGCCGCTCGCCGATCACCGGCCGCGCCAGCGCATGCAGGCCCCAACTCGCATGGTCGAAGAGCTTGAAGGCGATCGCCATCGGGTCGTCTTCGACTTCGGTGAACTCGTGCAGCAGCACCTGGCGCTCGCGCTCCACCTCGTCGGCCGGGAAGGTGGCGCGCAGCACCAGGTCGGCGAGCATCTCCACGAACAGCGGTGCGTGTTCGGCCAGGCCGCGCATGTGCAGCGCCAGGTGGTCTTTGTCGGTATGCGCGTTGACCTCGGCGCCCAGGCGCTCGGCGTCGCGGTTCACGGCCCGCGCGTCGCGCGTGGTCGTGCCCTTGAAGAGCATGTGCTCGGCAAAGTGCGTGAGCCCGGCCAGCGCGCGCGTTTCGTGGGCGCTGCCGCTTCTGATGTAGACGCTGACCGCGGCGGTGCGCAGGTGCGGCAGCGGCAGCGCCAGGGCACGCACGCCGGTCGGCAAGGTGAACAGGGAGGGCGGCGGGGCGCTGGTGGTCAGCATCGAGTGATCGTAGTGTGCCGGCGCGTCCCTCTTCCGATGGATGCGCCGCGGCGGCGCACTCGCACAATCCCGGCGCCCAGGCCAACAGGGAAGGTGTTCATGAAGCTTGCCGCCGCATCGTGCTCGAAAATCCAGGACGTGAGTCCGCAGCCGGCATGGGACGAGATCCGCGCGGCGCGGCCCGACGCGCTGCTGCTGCTGGGCGACAACGTCTACCTCGAGCACGACCAGCACCAGGACCCGCAGCGCCTGGCCGACGACTTGCGCCAGTGCTATGCGCGCCAGCGCGCCGATGCGGGCTTCGCGGCGCTGCTGGCCGAGATGCGCGCGCGCGGCGCGCCGGTCATCGCGATCTACGACGACCACGACTTCCTCGGCAACAACCGCCACGGCGGCGACCACGACCCGGCGTTGCGCGAAGCGGCGCGTGCCGAACTCGTGCGCGCCTTCGAGCCCGCGCGCACCGGGCAAGACGTGTACAGCGTGCGCCGTGTCGGCAACGTCGACATCGTCGTGCTCGACGCGCGCTTCTACCGCCGCGCCGCCTCGTCCAGCGCCAGCGACCGCGACGCCGTGCTCGGCGCTGCGCAGTGGGCCTGGTTGGAAGAGGTGGTGGCGCAGTCGCAAGCGCCGTTCATGGTCATCGCTTCGAGCACCACCGTGCACACCTTCGCCAGCGAGAGCTGGGAGCAGTACCCGGCCGCCTTCGCACGCATCACGCAGCTGCTGCGTGGCCGGCGCGGGCGTTTCGTGCTCAGCGGCGACGTGCACCGCAACGCCGTCTACGACGACAGCGGCGTGATCGAGATCGTCACCTCGGCGGTGGCGCGCCGGGGCCTGGTGTTCGGCGCGCTGCGCAAGAACTACGCGCTGCTGGATTTCGGCGACGACGCGGTCCGCGTCGAGCTGCGCAGCCTGAAGGTGGGGTGGCGCTTCGACTTCATGCTGCCGCTGCAACCGTGGGTGTTGCCGTGAGGGGCGGCAGCAGGAATCCGACGCGCTGCGCCGGGGGTCACTTCTTCGCCTCGCCCCCGTAGATGTCGAACGCGAAGTACTTGTCCTGAATCTTCTTGTACGAGCCGTCGGCGCGGATCGCAGCGATGGCGTCGTTGAGCGACACGCGCAGCTTCTCGTCGCCCTTGCGCACCGCGATGCCCGCGCCTTCGCCGAAGAAGGCCGGGTCGGTGAAGTCGGGCCCGTAGAACCTGAAGCCTTTGCCCGACGCGGTTTTCAGGAAGCCTTCGTCGCCCGCCACCACGTCCATCAGCGTGGCGTCGATGCGCCCGCTCTTCATGTCCAGGAACACTTCGTCCTGCTTGGCGTAGCGCACGATCTCGCTTTGTTTGAAGGTGGCGCTGGCGAAGCGGTCGTGGATGGTGGTGCGCTGCACGCCGATCTTCTTGCCTTTCAGGCCGGCCGCGGAGACTTCGAGATTGGCGCCGTCCTTGCCGATCATTCGCGCCGGCGTCTGGTAGTACTTGACCGTGAAGTCGACGTTCTTCTTGCGCTCGGGCGTGATCGACATCGAGGCCACGATGGCGTCGATCTTCTTCGCGCGCAGCGCCGGGATCAGCGCGTCGAATTCGGCCTGCACCAGCTTGCACTCGACCTTGATCTTCGCGCACAGCCCGTTCGCGATGTCGATGTCGAAGCCCTTCAGCTTGCCGTCGGTGCCGATGTCGGAGAAGGGTGGGTAGGCGCCTTCGACGCCGATGCGCAAGCTCGGCTGCGCGGTGGCCGTCATCGCGAACGCGGCGGCCAGGCTGGCCAGAATCAGCTTGAAGGACATGCAAGTCTCCACGGGTCGCCCACCGACCCGCCCGAAGTATCGGCGCTGCGGTAGCGGCCCCACCGCCTGCCGCTGCTTGCCGATTACCGATGCGACACAGATTCGGCGGTGAAACCGTGCATGTGCAAGCGCATCAAGCGTTCCGCGCGCTTCCTTGGTCTGCTACGCGCAGATCCGAGTGATCGAGTTCAGGCCTTCGCAAACCTGTTCGAAGACCGCCGGCGGTAGCTGCTTCCAAGGGTGCGGCCGCGCACCGCGCTCACGCCAACCGAAGCTCTTGGGTTGGTGCGTCAGGATGTAGGCCACCTCGCCCTTGGGGCCGACGTGCTTCACTGCGAAGGGGTTGGACTCATTCGACTCGGCATGCGTCATCGGCAATCCGATCACCAAGCCGATCTTCTCGTTGAACGGCTTCGTAGAGAGCACGATCATGGGGTGATCGTTCTTCATCTCCACCTTGCCAGCTTGTGGGTTGAACTGAATCCAGATCACTTCGCCGCGATCAGGCACCCATAGCTTGCTCAGCGCCATCAGACGGTCTCGCGGCCAACCGGCGCATCCGCCATGACCTCACCGCCGTGTTTTGCTGGGTCGAAGAGCTTGATCTTCTGCTCCAGGGTCAGCCGCGGCTTCCCAGCCGGACGCAGAAGCACACCGTCCTTGACCACCTCCACCTTCACCGGCTGGCCAAGCGCCAGGTGCGCGGCTTTCGCGATCTTTGCGGTCAGGCGCACAGCCAGGCCGTTGCCCCACTGCTGAACAACCTGTTCAGCGCTTGCCGTCGTCGATTGAGTTGCCATGCCGCAGCTCCCAGGTTGATACAGGTATATACGTTGCGCCATTGCGTGTCAACACGTTGATACTATGCCTACCCCTCAGATGTCTCTGGCAACTCTCGTCCGAGGTCAGCGCAGTCGTTGGAACCATATCCGGGTTCACCTCCACGCCTTCGGCGCTTCGCCCTGCGACCCAGTAGGGGCCTCTTCGTGGCCCTTTGGGGGCAACGCCAGCGGCCGGGCGGAGCCCGTCCGCGGCGTCCGCTTGGTCGCGCCGGTTCATCGGTCGCCGCTGCCGCCTCGGCCTCGCTCCCACACAAACGTGGCTCTGCCACTTTGCTCGAGCCCCGCGGGGGACGGCCGGCTTCGGCCGGCCTTGGGGCGCTCAGCAGCCGGCCGAGTACAGGTGCGAGCCGTCCTTGGCCAGCGCGCCGACGTGGCCGATGAACTCGTCCACCGACGGCCCGAAGGCGCTGCCGCCGCCCACACCGTCTCCGGCGGTCTGCACCTGGTACATCTTGCTGATCGCGGCGAGCGACCATGATGTCTGGCCTGAAGAGGAGCTTCCTCAGCGTCAGACCGGTTCTCAGGGCGCCGGCGCCTGAACCAGTCCCGCGAACCGCCGCAGTTCACTGGCATCGACATCCGACACGGCCCACAGTGTCAATCCGTCTTGTGCCCAGGCGGCAATGGCAAAGCCGCGCCGGGTGGAGACGCTGGCCGGGCTGGAGGCGATGCCCGATGAGCGCGAAACGAACAGGGTGACCTGGTGCTGGCGGATACGGTAGACCAGCACGGCAGCCGGCCGGCTGCCGAGCGTGTCGACTCGGCCGCCGGCGAGCACGAAGCCCTGCGGCGACAGATCGCGAACAGGTGGCGCGAAGTCGAGCTTGCCCGCAAACCAGGGCTTGACCACATGCCGATCGGTCGATGCCACCTGCACCCGCGGCGTACTGCCATCGAAAGAGGCCACGTGCTGCGCAATCGCCTGCTCCGGCAGGTCGTGGCTCCCTGGAGGCGTGGCCACCCAGACACCGAGCCCAAACGAGAGCGCGGCGGCCGCGCTCGCCGACGCCGCGGCGCGCCAGTGCCTCGGTCCTCGCGCCAGCGACACGGGTGTCGCGATGCCCGTGCTGGCCAGTGCCGCGCCGACGGCACTGCGCAGCCGCAGCGGCGCCTCGTGGCGTGGCAGCCGCCGCAGCCCGTTGCGCAGTGCGTCGCGTTCGGCCCTCAGCCCGGCGCAGCCGGCGCAGCCGGCCAGGTGCGACTGGACCTGCGCGTGCGTCCCTTCGTCGAGCTCGCTGTCCAAGTAGGCGTCGAGCACTCTGAGCAGATGCTCGCAGTTCATGACGACTTCCTCCGCTCCGCGGCACGCATCAGGCCCGCCAGTTGGTCGCGCCCGCGCGAAAGGCGCGACATGACGGTGCCCATCGGCACGCCCACGACCGCGCTGATTTCGCGGTAGCTCAGGTCTTCCATCTCGCGCAGGATCAACACTTCGCGGTACTCGCGCGGCAACGCCGTCAGGCACTCGTTCAAGCGGCGCACATCGTCGGCCAGGATCGCCAGGGATTCGGGCGTGTGGTTGCGCGCCGCGGCTTCAAGCAGGGTGGTGCCATGCGCTGTTTCGTCGAAGCACTCTTCGATACCGCGGCGCTTGGCCAGCGCGATCGAATCCAGGCAGGCATTTCGCACGATGGCCATGAACCAGGCCTTCGGCGTGGGGCCTTGCATGCCGTCGAAGAAGCGGAAGGCGCGCAGGCTGGCCTCCTGCACCACGTCTTCGGCGGCATCGGCATCGCGCAGCAGCCAGCGCGCCAGGTTGTAGGCGGCGTCAAGGTGCGCAAGCACGGTCGTTGCGAAGCGCTCGCGTCGGCTGGGCTCGCCGACCGGATGGTCCACGGATCCGTTCTCCTTGGGCGGCTGTCACGGCCTTGTCATGCAAGACCGCAGCAGGCGCCACGCTATTCCCTGCAGCGCGTGGCGAGGTCGCGCATGCGGGAATAAGCCACAGCGCCGGGCAGTCTAGCCAAGCGAGCCCAACCCCGCCGATGCCGGCAGCCCATCGTGAAGGAGCAGCACCCATGATCAATCATCAACCCGATCGCAGAGACGCCTTGCGCCTGGCCGGGCTGGGCGGCATGGTATGGGCCTCGTCCCTGGCCGGCTGCGCCGGCTTCGCGGCGACGTCGCGGCAGAAGGACTTCAGCTTCGTGCAGTTGTCGGACATTCACTGGGGTTACGGCAATCCCAAGGTGAACCCCGAACCGCGGCAGGCCCTGCTGCGCGCCATCGCTGCAACCAACGCGCTGGAACAGCAGCCGGACTTCGTGGTCTTCACCGGTGACCTGACACAGACCACCGACGACCCGAAACTCAGGCGTGCGCGCCTGCGCGAGTTCAAGGAACTGGCCTCCGGCTTGAAGGTGCCGAACGTGCGCTTCTTTGCCGGTGAGCACGACGCAGCGCTCGACCGGGGCGAGGCCTATCTGGAGGTCTTCGGCGGGGCCCTGAACTACACCTTCGACCACCAGGGCGTTCACTTCATCGTGCTCGACAACACCTCGCAGCCGGCGCCGGTGCTGGGCGAGGCGCAACTGCAATGGCTGAAGCGCGACCTCGCGCAACGCCCGATCGACGCGCCGATCGTCGTGCTGACACATCGGCCGTTGTTCGCGCTTTATCCGCAGTGGGACTGGGCCACGCGCGACGGCGCGGCGGCCATCGAGATGCTCTCCGGGCACAAGAACGTGACGGTCTTCTACGGTCACATCCATCATGAACACCACCACAAGACTGGCCACATCGCCCATCACGCCGCGATGGCCGTGATGTTTCCGCTGTCGCCGGTGGGCACGGCCGCGCAGAAGACACAACTGCCCTGGGACGAGACGGTGCCGTTCAAGGGCCTGGGCTGGCGCAGCGTGGCGCTGGGCGGCGCCGGCGCCACGCCCACGGAGCGCTCGATCGCCAAGAGCTGAGCCATGTGGCGGCGCCGAATCTGCTTGGCCGCCGGGGCCGCGGCTGTGCTCGCAGCCGCCGGCGCTGGTTCGCTGAGCCTGGCGCAGGGCGGGCGCGACAGGCGCATTCCCATCGTCGCGCGCAAGTTCGCCTTCAGCGCGACGGAAGTCCACGCGAAGGCGGGCGAATCGATCATGCTCGAGCTGACGTCAATCGACTTCGTGCACGGATTTTCGCTGCCGGAGTTGGGCGCGCGGGTCGACGTGCCGCCCGGGAAGACCGTCGAGTTGCGCCTGCGCGCGCTGCGTTCCGGCCGGTACACCTTCCTTTGCGACAACTTCTGCGGCGAAGACCATGACCGCATGACCGGCGTGCTGGTCGTAGCGTAGTCGCTGCGGCCCACGTACGGCCTCGCCTCGAACCGTCAGTGCAGCCGGCCCCCGTCGAACGCCAATTCGATGGCGGCAGCCACTGCACGAAGCCGCTTGTCGCGCGTCCACAGCGCCGTGCCGGGGCTCAGCGCCGCGGAAGCCAGAAGATGCGAATCGAGATAGCCGATGCCTCGCCCACCAAGGCCACGGCGTTCGACGAACAGCAGTACTTCATCGGGCTCGGCGACCTGGGCCGCGGGAAGCGCGTGCAGCAGCTCCAGAATTTCGGCGCGACGCGCCAGGCTGCCGCAGGCGATCTCGCCGATCACGAAGACGTGCATCAAGACTTCGCCCGAGTCCAGCAGCCCGGCAAGGCCGTCTTCTCGGCGGCGCAGGTGATCGACCCAGATCGACGTGTCGACGAGGATCATCGAGGGGCGCGCTCACGCCGGCGTGGCGCCGCTTTCAGCTTGGGCTGCGTGCCGCCGAGGCGCGCCAGTCGCCTGGCACTCTCGCGCTCGATCAAGGCCTCGAGCCCCTCGCGCACCATCGCAGACCGCCGGGGTCTTGTTATCTCGGGCACAGCACCCATGTCGAGGCCCACACCGCACTGCGCGGTGCTTGGGGGAAGCTGAGATGTGGAAGCGCCTGGGTCTGCTGTGGTTGCTGATCAAGGGCGACGCGCGCCGCCTGTGGTTCGCGCTGCGCCACCCCGAAGCGCCGGCCTGGCTGAAGTGGGGCACGGCCGGCGTGCTGCTGTACCTGGTCTCGCCGGTCGACCTGATCCCCGACATCGTGCCGTTCTTCGGCATCGTCGATGACCTGATCGTCGTGCCGGCGGCGATTCGCTGGATGCTGAACAGGCTGCCCGAGCGGGTGCGCGCTGATATCGGCGCACGGGCCGCTGCTACAAACAAGCCGTGATGCCACCGTCCACGGTGAGGATGTGCCCGTTCACGAAACTCGCCGCGTCGCTGGCCAGGAAGATCGCGGCGCCGGCGAGTTCATCCACCTCGCCCCAGCGTCCGGCCGGCGTGCGCTTGGCCAACCAATCGCTGAACGCAGCGTCGGCCACCAGCGCCTGCGTCAGTTCGGTCTTGAAGTAACCCGGCGCCAGCGCATTGACCTGCAGCCCGTGCGGGCCCAGGTCGGTGGCCATGCCCTTGGTCAGCATCTTCACCGCGCCCTTGGTGGCGGCATAAGGCGCGATGTTCGGTCGGCCGAGATCGCATTGCACCGAGCCGATGTTGATGATCCTGCCGCGCTTGCGCGGCAGCATGCAGCGCGCCACCGCGCGGCCGACGTAGAACACGCTGTCGAGATTGGTGCGCGTGAGCTTCGCCCAGGCGTCGTCGGGGAACTCGGTGAAGGCGCCGCGGTGCTGCATGCCGGCGTTGTTGACGAGGATGTCGATGGCGCCGACATCGCCTTCAATTCGCGCGATGGCCGCGTTCACCGCCGCCGAGTCGGTCACGTCGAACGTTGCCACATGGGCTGTGATGCCTTGCTCACGCAACGCCTCCTGGGCCTGCGCCAGCCGCTTTGCATTGCGCGCGTTCAGCACCACCGCCGCGCCGGCCGAGCCCAATGCGCCGGCGAGCGCCAGACCGATGCCCTGACTCGAGCCGGTGATCAGCGCGAGCCGGCCGCGCAAGTCGAATCGTTGCAGACCGCTGGGCAGGGGGGTCATGGTGCATCCTTGCGTTAGTCTTTGGCGCTGCCGATTCTGCGGCCGAGGAGACTGTGATGCGGATGCGCTGCATGTGCCTGGTGATCCACGCCCCCGAGGACTTGCGCGTCGACGAGCGTGATGCCGGCGAGATCGGCCCCGGCCAGGTGCTGGTGCGCGTGGCGATGGGCGGCATCTGCGGATCGGACCTGCACTACTTCCACGAAGGCGGCTTCGGCACTGTGCGGCTGCAGCACCCGATGGTGCTCGGCCACGAGGTGGCCGGCACGGTGGCCGAGGTGGCCGAGGGCGTGACCAGCGTGCACGTGGGCGACCGCGTCGCGGTGAACCCGAGCCGCCCTTGCGGCGCCTGCCGCTACTGCCTCGAAGGCCTGCCCAACCAATGCCTGGAGATGCGCTTTTACGGCAGCGCGATGCGCAACCCGCACATCCACGGTGCCTTCCGCGATGCGCTGGTCTGCGACGCGGTGCAATGCGTGAAGGTGGCCGCTGGCGTGCCGATGTCGTTGGCGGCACTCGCCGAGCCGTTTTCGGTGGGGCTGCACGGCGTCGCGCGCGCCGGGCCGCTGCTCGGCAAGCGCGTGCTGGTGTCGGGCTGCGGGCCGATCGGCGCGCTGGCAGTGGCCGCCGCGCGCGTGCACGGCGCGGCCGAGATCGTCGCGGTGGACATCGTCGACGAGCCGCTCGTGGTGGCCAAGGCGCTGGGCGCGCAGCTCACGATCAACGTTTCACGTGAGCTGGACTGGGTGCAGCGCTACAGCGCTGACAAGGGTACTTTCGATGTCATGCTCGAATGTTCCGGCAACGCCCAGGCGTTGCGCGCCGGCCTCGAAGTGATGCGGCCGCGCGGCGTGGTCGTGCAACTGGGGCTGGGCGGCGACGTGAGCATCGCGCAGAACCTGGTGGTGGCCAAGGAGCTGGACATCCGCGGTTCGTTCCGCTTCCACGCCGAATTCGCGCTCGCGGTGCGGCTCATCAACGAGGGCCGCGTCGACCTCGGGCCGCTGGTGACGCGCAGTTTCCCGATGCGGCAGGCGCGCGAGGCTTTCGAGCTGGCCAGCGACCGGCGTCGCGCGATGAAGGTGCTGATCGATTTCGAAGCGGCTTGAGGGCGTGCAAGCAGCGCAGGAGCAGCGCGAAGTGTGTCAGACCAACTTCGCCTTCCTGAGCTTGTTGATCATCTCCGAGCCGCTGGTCTTCAGCTTCAGTTCCTTGACCAGCGCATCGAGCGCTCGCTCCATCGAGGCGCCGGCGTCGAGCGCCTTCTGCAGCTTGGCCTGGTGCGAGGGCGGGATGTCGAGCACCGAGGCCGCCCGCTTGGCGTCGATCGGCTTGATCTTCAGCGCTTTGGTGGCTGCAAAGAAGCCGTCGATCTTCTTGTGGATGTCGGCTATCTCGGTGCCGATCTTGTGGAACTTCACGCGGTCGCGGGTGGCCTGGTCGCGCAGGTCCTCGCTGAGCTTGGGTTCGCCCTTGGCGAAGAACTCGATCAGCTTCTTGTTGACATCCGCCGCCGTGGGCGTCCAGCCCGTGCGCTCTTCATTGCGGCGCTG
>JANNQO010000376.1:0-2535 GCA_031400795.1 Rubrivivax sp.
GTGGCGCTGACGCAGAACCAGAACAAGGTGGCGGGCACGGCGCCCGACGGCTATTTCTCGCAAGTCGGATTCGCGCGGGTGGTGAGCAGCCCGACGAGCGACTACAACCCCTGGTCGCTGACGCAATCGGCGGCGTTCAGTTCGGCGCTCGCCGCGGCAGGCGCCAAGTACACCGGCGCGACGCTGGACGCGAAATCCAAGAGCACCACGATGGATGCCCGCGTCTCGGGTGACCTGATGACGCTGCCGGCAGGCGCACTGCAGTACGCAGCCGGAGTGCAACTGCGCAAGGAATCGCTGGTTACGAGCCCGAGTGCGGCGCTGGCCACCGGCGACATCGCCGGCCTGGGCGGGGCCACGCCGCCGGTCGACCGCGACCGCAAGATCACCTCCTACCACGGCGAGTTGATCGTGCCGGTGCTGAAGGCGCTCGAAGGCAACGTCGCGGTTCGCCATGACGACTACGACGACGCCGGCAAGTCGACCAACTACAAGGCCTCGCTGCGCTGGCAGCCGGTGAAGCAGGTGGTGCTTCGCGCCTCCGCCGGCACGGGCTTCCGCGCGCCGACGCTGATCGACCTGTGGCAGCCGCAGACGCTGGGCACCTCCGAGCAGTTCAACGACCCGGCCACCGGGCAGACCGATTTGCAGGTCAACAGCCTCGGCGGAGGCAACCCGGCGCTCAAGCCCGAGGAATCCCGGCAGCGCTCGGTCGGCATCGTGCTGCAGCCGACGCAGAACATCACCGTGGCGCTGGACTACTTCGCGATCCGCGTCTCGGACATCATCTCGGCGCCGTCGGCGCAGGAAACCGTCTCGCGCTTTCGCGCCGGTGATCCGTCGTTTGCCGGATTGGTGACGCTGACGCCCGGTACCAACGACATCGAGTCGATCATTCAGACCCTGAAGAACGTCGGTGTCGCCAACGTCAAGGGCGTCGATCTGGAAGCGTCGTGGCGGCAGCCGATCGGGCCGGGAAGGCTCGACCTGAACCTGTCGGGCACCTACATGATCCAGTTCGACCAGACGAGCCCGGGCGGGGCGCTGTCGCGCAAGGTCGGCACGATCGTCGAGCCCGACGGCACGCCGGTGCTCAGCACGAACTCCGCGGTCAACGACGGGGTGGTGCTGCGCTGGAAGCACCACCTGAGCGCCACCTGGACGCAGGGGCCTTGGGCCTTCACGTTGGCGCAGAACTTCTACAAGGGCTACCGCGACGGCGACGACCTGAACGGCAACACGCATCGCGTGCCCGACCAGTCGCTGTACGACGTGCAAGTCGGGTACACGGGGGTGAAGAACCTGCGCTTGTCGCTGGGCGCGCGCAACGTCTTCGACAAGGACCCGCCGATCTTCATCCCGACCAGCAACCAGTTCCAGGCCGGCTACGACGTCACGCTGTACGACGCGCGCGCGCGCTTCGTCTACCTGACGGCGGCGTACAAGTTCTGAGCGCTATCCTCATGTCCGGCGATCAGGAGGCGGGCATGGGGACGATGAGCAGCAAAGGTCGGGCGGCGCGGCGGGCGTGGTTGGCGCTGGCGGCGCTCAGCCTGCCCGCGGGGATGCCGCGCGCCCAGCCGGCCTCTGCGGCGGCAACCCCGCCGCCGCCGCTGTTCCTCGCCCAACTCTCGCTCGGCCCCGGCTGGGAAGCCAACAAGCCGCCGCAGGAGCAGGCCGGCTTTCGCGAACACTCCGCCAACCTCGCCCGCATGCGCAGGAGCGGTGCGATGCTGTTCGGCGCGCGCACCAAGGCGCTGGGCTGGATGATCCTCACCGCAACCGATCTCGAATCGGCCAAGCGCGAGTTCGCCGACGACCCGATGGTGCAGCGCCAGGCGTTCGCGCTGGAGGTCGAGCCGCTGATGGCGTTTTATCGAGGGGCGCTGGGGGCGAGTGTGCCGAGGTGACGCGCGGCCGTCACGGCGTCCGAATGAGGGGATCGCCCGGGCGTGCCAGCGACTGGAAATCTCGAACGTCCAGCGTGACCAGCGCCTCGGCGCCGGCTTTGCGCGCCGCCACGAGGTGCAGCAGGTCGTAGACCGCACCGCCACGCACGCCTCGGCGCTCGCTGTCGGCAATCGCTGCGAAGGTCTCCTTGCCGGTCAGGTGCACGAGAACCACATACGGCAAGACGCTGGACTGGATGAGGCGGGCGGCCACGCTGGGCGCGAGCCGGCGTGCCTGTCGGCCACCGGTCAGCACGGAGAAAGTCTCCGCCAAGCCATGCGCGTAGACAGGGTGACCGCCGGCGATCAACAAGCGGTCGCAGGCCAGGTGCTGCGGCTCGCTCGGATCGAGAGACGCAATGAGGACGGAGGTGTCCAGCAGCAGTGTCATCGCCGCCGCTGTGCCTGGCGCGCGCACTCACTGCGCACGGCTGCTGCGGCATCGAAGGGTGTCTCGCCCGGCGGCAACACCAGGCGGCCGCTCGGAGAGCGGACCAGATTGGCAATGTCCTGCGGCTCGGGCGTCAACTCGATGCGCTCGGCCACCACCGACAACAGCAGCCGCGAACCGGGTCGCAGATTCAGT
>JANNQO010000377.1:0-1698 GCA_031400795.1 Rubrivivax sp.
GGGCTGAAGACGGCCGTCATCGAGCGGCATCACTTCGGCGGCACCTGCGTCAACGTCGGTTGTGTCCCGACCAAGACGCTGGTGGCCAGTGCGCGCGCGATCCGGCTCGCGCAGCGCGGCGCCGAGTTCGGCTTCGACGTGGCGGGCCTGCGCGTGGACATGGCCCGCGTGATGGAGCGCAAGGACGCGATCGTCGCGAAGTCGCGTGAGGGCGTGGAAGCCTGGATGCGCGGCTTGAAGGGCAACGAGGTCATCGTCGGCGATTCTTCGTTCGTCGGCCCGGGCACGCTGGCGGTGGGCGGGCGCCGCCTGACTGCGCCACGCATCTTCCTCAATGTCGGTGGGCGCGGGGTGCGCCCTGCGCTACCGGGCATCGACACCGTGACGACGCTGGACAACGCGTCGGTGATGGAACTCGACGTGGTCCCCGAGCACCTGGTGGTCGTCGGCGGCAGCTACATCGGCCTGGAGTTCGCGCAGCTGATGCGCCGCCTGGGTGCTGAGGTGACGGTGGTGGAGCGCTCGGCGCGGCTGCTGCCGCGCGAGGACCCCGATGATCCGACGGAATCCGCGCGATCCTCGAGGCCGAAGGCGTGCGCTTCGAGCTGGGAGCCGAGTGCCTCTCGTTGGCGCCTGCGGGCGAGCGCATCGTCGTCGGTGCCGCCTGCGGCGGTGGCGAGGGCATCACCGGCAGCCATGTGCTGCTGGCGGTCGGCCGCCAGCCCAACACCGATGGCCTGGGGCTCGAGCTTGCCGGCATCCGCACCGACGCCCGCGGCTATATCGAGGTCGACGACCAGTGCCGCACTAGCGCCGAGGGCGTCTGGGCCGTGGGCGACTGCAACGGACGCGGTGCGTTCACGCACACGTCCTGGAACGACCACGAGATCGTGGTGGCCAATCTGTTCGACGACGACCCGCGCCGCATCAGCGACCGCGTCCCCTGCTACGCGCTCTTCATCGACCCTGCACTCGGCCGCGTCGGCATGACGGAGACCGAAGCCCTGGCCAGCGGCAAACGCGTGCTGCGCGCGAAGATGCCCATGCAGCGCGTCGGCCGCGCCCGCGAAGCCGGCGAGACGCAGGGCTTCATGAAGGTGCTGGTCGACGCCGACACGCAGCGCATCCTGAGTGCGGCGATCCTCGGCATGAACGGCGACGAGGTGGTGCATTCGCTGCTCGACATCATGGCGGCCGACCAGCCGTACACCGTCATCTCGCGGGCCGTGCACATCCATCCGACCGTGAGCGAATTGTTGCCGACCCTGCTGCAGCAACTCAAGCCGGCCTGAACCGACAACAGGCGCGCCGGCTTGGTACTTCGCGACGTGGACTCTTGCCTTTGGGCGACGTCAGCCGGCTGTATGCCAGCTCTGGGTCGGCAGCGCCTGGTCAGCCGATCGAGTTGCGGCGGTACGGCTGCATCGGGTGCCGACCAACGCCGCAAGACCGTCAGCGACTGGGTTGGAGAATGGCAGCGTTCGAGCGGCTGTAGGCCTACGGCGGCTGTACTTTGAAACCGGCCATTGACATGGCGATTTCGTGGTCGATCGTATGACCCTAGAAACAGCAGTTGACCCTACCCCGACAGCGCCGGACGCGGGGTTGGAAGGCCCGCCGGGCCGACGATTCGCGCGCAGATGTAGCCCAGCAAGGTCTTCCAGCGGTCGAGGTCGGGCAACTGCTCCGCAGCTTGCC
>JANNQO010000378.1:0-10099 GCA_031400795.1 Rubrivivax sp.
GTGCGGTTGCTGTCGTAGATGCAACCCGGCTCGAGCGCCTCGCCTGGTGTGCGCAGCTCGTCGCCGGTGGAGAACAAGGCCACGCGCAGGCGGCGCAGCACCGTCACGTCGACGAAGCCGAGCGAGGCGATCAGGCCCAGATCGGCCGGGCGCAAGCGCCGCCCCGCGGGCAGCGCGGCGCGGCCAAGCGGCAGGTCTTCGCCACGCGCGCGCCGGTTCTCGCCGGGCTTCAGCACACCGGCGTCGAACGACACGCGGCCGCCGTCGGCACGGCACAGTTCGTGCGGCACCACGGTGTCGCAACCCTCGGGCATCACGGCGCCGGTCATGATGCGCACGCAGCGGCCCCCGGGCACGGGATCGCGCCAGGGCGTGCCGGCGTAGACGGTGCCGATGACCTCCAAGCTCGACGGCCCAGACGCTGCCATCGACGCCCCGGCGAAGGCGTAGCCGTCCATCGCCGAGTTGTCGTGCGCGGGCACGTCGATCGGCGAGATCAGGTCGGCGGCGAGCACGCGCGACAGCGCTTGCGACAGCGGCACGGTCTCGGTTTCGGTGATCGGCGGGCGCTGTGCCAGCAACTGCGCAATCGCATTGCGCGCGGCCGACACGCTGAGCATGTCGTCGCCTTGAGCTAGCGGTGAGGGCCCGAGTTCGGTCATGGCGGTGAATTGTGCGGCGCGGCGCCTATGCGGCTCGATTCATATCGCCAGCGCCAGCCCCGCCGGCAAGAATCGCCGGCCGATGAGCCCCCGCCCGGCCGCTCCCGGACCGGTAGGGGCCAGCTTCGTGGCCGGGGGCTCGCAGCGCAGTGCGAAGCACGGAGGTTTACCGGATGAACACCCTCGGCGACAGCCTGGCCCTGGCCGCGCAACTGATCGTCGCCGCCGATGCCACGCTGGCGCGCATCGTGCTGCTGTCGCTGCGCGTCAGCGCCAGCGCCGCGCTGATCGGGCTGGCGCTGGGCCTGGCCCTCGGCCTGTCGCTGGCGGTGGCGCGCTTCCCCGGCCACCGCGTGCTGGTGTGGGCGGTGAACACGCTGCTCGCGCTGCCTTCGGTGGTGGTCGGGCAGCTGGTGTACCTGATGCTGTCGCGCGCCGGGCCGCTCGGCTCGATGGGCCTGCTCTTCACGCCGGCAGCGATGGTGGTGGCGCAGGCGCTGCTGGTCACGCCACTGGTCGCTGCGC
Source organism: Rubrivivax sp. (assembly GCA_031400795.1). Classification (GTDB taxonomy): domain Bacteria; phylum Pseudomonadota; class Gammaproteobacteria; order Burkholderiales; family Burkholderiaceae_C; genus Rubrivivax. The sequence goes on from JANNQO010000378.1 coordinate 1,188, forward strand.
TGAGCCGGCGCCTGGTGCTCGATGCGCTGGCCGAAGGCGGTGAGCAGATGCGCTCGCTGGGCGCCCGGCCGCTGCTGGCCGCGGCGCTGATGCTGGTGCACGAACGGCTGGCATTGCTGACCCTCGCACTCACCGCGTTCGGCCGCGCCATCGCCGAAGTGGGCGCGGTGATGGTGGTGGGCGGCAATATCGACGGCCTGACGCGGGTCATGACCACCGCCATCGCGCTGGAGACGAGCAAAGGCGATCTGGCGCTGGCGTTGGCCCTGGGCGCCGTGCTGCTGGCGGTGGTGGGGTTCGTCAACGGCCTCATCGGGCTCGTTCAGCCGCGGCACCTCAGGGCGCGCGAGGCTCTGGTGTCGTGATTGGGAGTACCGCGCACAACCGCGCACGCGCACTGCGATTCGATCGGGTGGCGATGATCGCGAGTCCTTGTGAAGTTGGTGTCTTCGGTAACCATTCGCTCGTGCCCAGTTGCTGAGCGCGATGCGGTGCGTGCCGCACTGTCCGGCACGCCGATTCACGATTTGGGCCGTCGCATTCGCTGACACAGTGGACTTGCCGACCGGCGCAATCTGATCGGCATCGCACCCATAGACGCCAATTCATTGGCGCATCGCGGTGCAAACACAAGACATCAGGGGGTAGAGCATGGTCCGGCCATGGCTTGCACTCTCGGCTTCGGCGCTGTTTGCGGCAATGCTGCTGCAAAGTCAACTCGCGCAGGCCCAACTGGCCGTGTCTTCGTCAGGCCAGGCCACGGCATCGATTCCCATCGTCGTGCCGCCCGGCATCGCCGGCATGACACCGAACCTCAGCCTGCTGTACGCCGATGGCGGCATCAGCGCCCACCTGGGCGCGGGCTGGAGCTTGCAGGGCATCTCGATGATCACGCGCTGCCCGGCCGTCAGGTCGATCGACAACCGCCCGCGCTCGGTGGAGTTCCTGCCCACCGACAAGCTGTGCCTGGATGGCCAGCGGCTGGTGCCCGTGGACGGCAGCGGCGCGCCCACCACGATCGCGCTCGGCGATGCCAGCGGCGTGCCGGTCGGCACCCCGTACTGGGAGTACCGCACCGAGCGCGGCACCTACGCGCGCATCCGCGCCTACGGCCGCGCCGACGGCTTGGGCGGCAGCGGCGGCCTGGCCGCCAACGGACCCGCCACCTTCAAGGTCTGGACCAAGGCGGGCCAGATCTACGAATACGGCACCAGCCCCAACGGCATCTCCAATGCGCTGATCTATCCCTTCAATGCCACCGCCAGCCCGCCGGCGCCACGACCGGTGGTGGCGGTGTGGGCCGTGAGCCGGATCTCCGACGTCAGGTCCAACCACATCGACTTCAAGTACATCTCGGCTTTGCCCCTGTGGGCCAGCGGCGACACGGCGGCCGGCTACCAGGGTTTCGAATGGGGCCTGGCCGAAGTGCAGTTCACCGGCAACACGGCCAGCCTGCAGGCGCCGGCCAACAAGGTGGTGCTGGAGTACGAAACTCGGTTCACCCCCTCGACGGTCGGCTTCGACAACGCCGAGGCCTACCAGTACGACAACAAGAGTTCGCTCACCTACCGCATCAAGGCCATCCGCAGCTACATCAACTCGCCCAACCCCGGCGTGCTGGGCCCAGCCGCGGGCGCCATCAAGGTGCGCACCACCAAGATGACGTACGAGCAAAGCCCGGCCACCGGCCGCAGCCGCTTGACTTCGGTGCAGGATTGCCTGGGTGCCACCGAGACCCTGTGCCTGCCGGCACGCACCTACGCTTACAGCCCGAGCACCGCGCCGCCGTTGACCTTCACGGCCAACACGAGCTTCAATGCCGTGCTGGGCACGCTGCGCATGACTGACACCTCCGGCGCCTACGGCGTGCTCACCGGAGACTTCGACGGCGACGGTCGCACCGACATCATTCGCTGGTCGCACAATGCGGCGGAGAACGAACTGTGGCTGAGCCAGGGCGGTGGCAACTTCAGCAAATCCGCGGCCTACAACCTCACGTTGACCGTGCTCTTCTCAGCCGATGGTTGCTACAGCTCGATCGTTGCGGACTTCAATGGCGATGGCCTGTCGGACATCCTGCGCCCCGGCAAGGCCAGTTGCGGCAACAGCGGCAGCGTGTTGCTGCTGACGCAGGGCAATGGGACCTTCGTGAACGTGACGCCTCCATCGGCGATGGATCTGGAACAGATCAAGCCCAACTCCTCGTCGGGCAGCACCGAGTGCACGCCGATCCCGATCATCGCGCCGCCCACTTCGTCCACGCAGCGTGCAAGACCCGTCGTGACGCCGCCGCTCGAGCGCTATGGAACGCCCGGCGTCGCACGAGCGCCGGTGGCAGCCGGCCAGGCGCAACCTGCACCTGCAGCCGGCAGCTGCATCCTGTACACGCGCAGCCTGGGCAGGCGCTTCTACGTCCTCGATCTGGACGGCGACGGCGTGCTCGACATCGTGACCACCGTCGCAGTGGACTACAGCTGGAACAGCGGCTGGGGACCCACTCCCAACGAAACGCAGCTTTGCTTGGGGTTGGGCAATCCTTCCTTTTCCGGGCCGTGCAGCCAGGTCTTTCGCGGACTGGCTGGCGGCGGCTTCACCGAAGTCACGACGACCAACATCGCCAACACATCGGTCTATGTCGACCCGCCCTCGCGCTCGACTGGCATTGGACAGTTCGCCAACCCCTACTGGCGCATCCCCGATCTGGCTGATCTGGACGGCGATGGGCTGCTGGACATCCTTGCAGGCCGCAACGGGCGCTTCCGATCGACGGGCGACTTCAACTTCGTGGTCTCGAGCAGCGCAGACCCCACCGCCGCCTGCACCGTGCCGATCGACTTCAACGGCGACGGTCGGGGCGATTGCCTGTGGCCGGCAGCCGTTGCCACCGATCAGCGGCTGCGGCTGTCTTTCGGGGCGGCGCCTTCGCCGAACATCGTGCAGTTCAATCTCAGCGCAGCCAACGACAACCTGTATGCCGAGGACGCGCTCAAACGCCAAACCGTCGGCGTGGTGGTCGACGACTTCGACGGCGACGGACGACAAGACATCCTGCGCTGGGGCCCGTCGACCGCCGACAACGGCATCTATCTCTCCAACGGCAACGGCTCGTTCAGAACACGCGCTGCCGCCGGGTTGGACGCCATCGCGCGGCCCTTGAGCGCACCCGACGCCACGGCCACTTTCGCGCTCGGCGACTTCCTGGGCACGGGCGCCGCGCAGATCCTGCACCTCAAGCACAACCCGACAGCAGGCGCCGACCCGGCCACCAGCAACCAGCTCTACGCACGCACCTACGCGCCGCTGGACACCCTGGCTTCGGCCACCACCGGCAACGCGCTCGCGACTACCGTCAACGCTCGTGTGCCGCTGAGCAATTCGGGTGGCCGCTACCTCTCCGAGCGGGGCGTCGCCGGCGAGGCCGCGGTGGCACCGCGCGTGGACGTGCAGCCGCCGATGTACGTCATCAGCGGCATCACGCAGCAGACCGGTGCCGGCAGCCTCACCACCGAGTATCTGTACAAGGGCCTGAAGGCCGAACTCGGCGGCCGGGGTCTGCTGGGATTCCGCGAAGTGCGCCAGATGACACCCACGCCCGACGTGGCCAACAGCACGATGACAGTGGTCAACGAGTATTTGCTGGGGCATCCCTACGGCGGCACAGCGGCACGCTCGCGCACCTACATCGGCGCGGGCCTGAGCCCCGCGGTGGGCGCCACGGTGAGCAGCCAGACCACGAACGTCTACTGCGAGAAGCTCGTCGAAGCGCAGCAGGGCTCGGCCACTTTCAGCGCGCCGTGCCCGTTGCCAGTGCAGAGCGCACCGTCGCCGCGCGTTGTGCGGCCTTACCTGTACCAGTCGGTCGAGACGGGTGTGGACGTGGGCCCGAACGCGGTGGGCACGATCACGAACTTCACGCTGCCCACGGTCACCACCACGAACACCTTCAACCTGTATGGCGACCCGACGCAGATCGTCGTCGTCACCAGCGGGCCGGTGGCAGGCGTCACGCGGACCTACACCAAGACCACCACCAACACCTTCTGCACCCCCAACAGCGGCGGCTGCCCGAACGTCATCGACGACAACCGCTGGATCCTCGGCCGGCTGACGCGCGCCACGGTGAACAGCGTGACCCCGGACCTGACGGCGGTGCCCGCAGCGACGGCCGGCACTGCGCCGAAGGCCACTGCCACGCAGGGCCCGTAGGCTTTTCGACGGTGAACAAGATGACCCGGCCCGCCCGCTCCTGGCTGCTGCGGCTTGCATTGCTGCTCATCGCCGCTGCGGCACAAGCGCAGCCGGTGGCGACCCCCTTCAACCATACGCGCACCAGCAGCTTCGCGTATGGCAGCGAGGGCCTGCTGAGCGCCGAGACCGTCGAGCCCGACATCGCCGAACAGTGCCTGAGCACGAGCTATGTCTACGACGCATACGGCAACCGCGCGCAGGCCAGCACCGCCCACTGCGGGGTGCCCACCACCACGACGCAGATCGCCCCGCGCAGCAGCACGGCCACCTACGCGACCTACATCGTCACGGTGGCTGGCACCAGCGTGGCCGTGCCCACCGGCGCGTTCCTGACCCAGGCCAGCAACGCCGCTACGCCCGCGCACACCGAGACCCGTGAGCTGGACCCGCGCTTCGGCGTGCTGACCAAGCTCACCGGCCCCAACGGATTGACGACCACATGGCAGCTCGACGAGCTCGGCCGCCCGATCCTGGAGCTCCGCTCCGACTCCACCCAGGTGGCCACCTCGTACTGCTACCAAAGCGGCAGCGCCGTGCCGGCCGTCAACACCAGCACCAACAGCACCAACTGCGCCACGCTGGGCGCACAGCTCACGCCCCCGGCCAACGCCGTGATGTTCGACCAGTTGGCGTTGCAGAACGCTGCCGGCGTGGACATCGCCTCACCGCTGCGCGCGTACTACGACCAGGCCGGGCGCAAGATCCGTGTCGTCACACTCAGCTTCGCCGGCTCGGCCATCGCCACGGACAGCGAGTTCAACGCCTTCGGCGCGGTGGTGGTGAGTACGCAGCCGTACTTCCTCTACAACAGCTCCTCGCGCACCACGGGCAGCAACGACTTCGGCCTCACGCACACCCAGTACGACAGCCTGGGCCGCCCGATCGTCGTCCACAGCGCCGATGCCTCGGGCAGTGTGACCAGCTTCAACTACGGTGCATCGCGAACGCGGCGCTCGGCCAAGACCCTGGTGCGCCACGAGGGTCTGACCGTCGTCACCACCGACGACCTGTCCCGCACGCGCACCGAGGAGAAGAACCCCGAGGGCCGCGTGGTGCGCGCGACCGATGCGCTGGGCGCACAGCTCGTGCACCACCACGACGCCTTCGGCAACCTGGTGCTCACGCGCGACGCGCTGCAAAACAACATCAGCCTGGCCTACGACATCCGCGGGTGCAAGCTGGTGATGGACGACCCCGACGCTGGGCGAACGTTCTACTGCTACGACGCGCTGGGCCAACTTCGCGGCCAGCAGACATCGAAGCAGCGCGGCGCGCATGCCGGCACCCACAGCTGCCCCACCGTGGCCGTGAGCACCGCCACGTTGGTGACCGGCTGGAGCACCTTCGCCTACGACGCACTGGGCCGCACGCTGCAACGCGCACTGCCCGAGTACGTGACGAGCTGGGCCTGGGACGGCTGCACGACGGGCAAGGGCCGGCTGTGCGCGGTGGGCTCCACGACCAGTGGTCACGCCTTCAGCCGCAGCTTCAGCTACGACAGCCAAGGCCGCCCGGCCAGCAGCCTGCACACGCTGGGTGGCCAGCCGCTGGCGCACGCGCAGTCTTATGACCTCGCCACCGGCCGCATCGCCAGCTACACCTACCCCAGCGGGTTGAAGCTGGGCTACACCTTCAACAGCTTCGGCTTCCTGGCCAGCGTGCGCCTCATCACCAACGTCACCGCAGGCAGCGCGCTGGGGGCCGACAAGGTGCTCTGGGAGGGCAACACCTACAACGCCTGGGGCCGCCCCGAGCGCCACGACCAGCTCGGCTCGGGCTCCACGCGCATCCAGAACCTGGCCAGCTACGAGGCCTTCACCGGGCGCGTGACGCTTGTCTCCGCGGGAATCGCGGGCAACGAGATCGTCAACCAGAGCGTCACCTGGAACAGCGTGCAGCAGATCACCCAGCGCGTGGACAGCATCTCCAGCGGCGCTGGCGCGGCCACCGATACCTTCAGCTACGACGCGCTGAACCGGTTGACGCAGTACCTGAGCACGGGCCCCGGCAGCACCCGCACGGTGACGCTGGCCTACAACGCGCTCGGGATGATGCTCAACAAGAGCGACGTGGGGGTGTACCAGTACGCGACGCAGGGCGTCGTCAACGGGCTCCCGCACGCGGTGGGCAACGTGGCAGGTGTGGCCTACACGTACGACCTGAACGGCAACGCGACAACCGCCAGTGGCGCCAAGTGGCGATCGATCGCCTACACGAGCTTCAACCTGCCGGATGCAACCACGGGGGCGGCCGGAGCCGCAGGCACACCCAGGCGAACCTGGCGCTACGACGAGAACTTGCAGCGCTACCGCGAGACGCACACCGATGCGGCCGGCACGCGCGATACCTACAGCCTGCATCCGGACAACGCGCGTGGCTTGGGCTTCGAAGTCGAAGAGCGCGGGGCGACGCGGAACAACCGGCATTTCATCAGTGCGGCCGGGCAGACGGTGGCTGTGATCCTCAGCCAGGGCAATCTGCCTACACCGGTGGGCACGGCGCCTGTCGAGCAAACGGCGCTGACGGCCGTGAAGCTGGAGTTCTGGCATCGGGATCATCTGGGCTCGACGGCGGCCACCAGCAGCGCAACAGGTGTGGCCACGGCGCGCTACAGCTACGACCCCTTCGGCAAGCGGCGCAATCTGAATTCGAGCTACGACGCCGCAGGAGCGCTGGTCATCGACTGGGATGCCAACCCGGCCAACGTTGGAGTAGACCGAGGACTCACGGGGCACGAGCACCTGGACGATCTGGGGCTGGTGCACATGAACGGGCGCGTCTTCGATCCGCTGATCGCCAGGTTCCTGCAAGCTGATCCATTCGTGCAGGACTCGGGCAATTTGCAGAGCTTCGATCGTTATCAGTACTGCTTCAACAGCCCGGTGACGTGTACCGATCCGAGTGGGTACATCTTCAAGTGGCTGGCCCGGCACTGGCGCGATGAGATCTGGCGGACACAGATCGGGCGGGCCGCTGTGGCCATCGCGGTAAGTGCGCTGATCGGCCCCGGTGGCGGTGCGAACTTCCTGTTCGGAGTTACAGCTGACGGGTTTGCAAGTGCCGCGATCGCTGGATTCGCCGGCGGCGCGGTAGCAACCGGGAATCTGAAGGGTTCGCTGCAAGGCGCCTTCACCGCGAGTGTGTTCGTCGGTGCAGGGGAGGTCATCAAGCTGAACCAGCTGGGCTACCTCTCATCCGTCGCGGTTCATGCTGTCGCCGGATGTGTCGTCGGCGAAGCCTCCGGAGGAACCTGCGCATCGGGAGCCCTCTCGGCCTCGTTCTCCAAAGCGGCCACCGTCTACCTGCCCGATCTTGGCGCTGGCATGACCGGGGGCGTCATCAAGTCGATGATCGCCGGCGGTGTCGGCAGCGCCGTTGGTGGCGGGAAGTTCGCCAATGGGGCGGTGACGGGGGCGTTCGGGTATCTCTTTAATGAGGTAACTCATCGATTGAGCAAGTACGGAAGCCTGTCGTTCGATCAGGATCGCGCACTGCGCCGCTACGAAGTTCAACTACGCAACTCAATGGCTCTCTTTGAGGGACGCCTCAGCGACCTTTACCCCGAGGAGATGGAGCGGTTCGGAAGGTGGCGGGTGTCAATTGATATGGATCGAAGCAGAGCGGGCGTTGAGGCGGTTACCACATTCTCCAGTCAAAGCGCGGTGTTCTATAGGCAGTTCTTCCTCGGTGATGGCACCGAGCGGCTGGATACAGTGGCCCATGAGTTTCGCCATCTCATGCCTCAGAACAATGCGCTATCGCAAGGGGTCCGTGACGCGTTCGTGTTGAACCCGTCGATTGAAATCGATGCAAGGAACTGGGCATGCCAATTCACATTGACCGGTTGCAAGAAGTGATGCGTGGCGCTGAGTCCGTATTGATGCTACTGATCGCGTGCGGCTCGCCAGCCTGTTTTGCTTCTACTTGGGTCTATGAAGCAAGCGCATCTGGGCGCGCTGCTGTGGAAATATCCGAATCCCTGGCCAGAGTCGCTATTGGTGACCGAGGTTACCAAGCTAGCTTTTGCACAGGCCCTAAGCTTTCGTGTTTCCGCAGTGAGGTATTATCGTTCGCTGTTCCTACGTCAGTAGCTGCTGTCAAGACTTGGCGCGACGGGCCTAGGCGCTACGAACTCGTAGGTAGTCGGCGTCTCGACTTCAGGGGCAAGCAGGTCAGAGTCATCATGATTCGACAGTCGCCTGCGGCGTTGACTGAGTCTGCTCCTGTGTTCTGGTACTCGCGCGCGTATGGACTACTCGCGATTGCCGACGCTAACACTCACGACGCGCAATTACTTCTTCTTAGCGGCCGGTGTGGTTTCCCGAAAACACGTTGCGGACGATGAGCGGGCGCCGGATGCTCCGCTATCTCGGATAAGTTCGCGCAAGTAACGTCGCGGAGTTAGGAAGCCAGTGTCAGGTCTCGACTCTCTAGACTAAGGGCCCTCAGCATTCGGCTATACCTACGCGCATGCCTACGCGCATGACCCGGCCCGCCCGACCCTGGCTGCTGCAGCTTGCATTACCCTAGAAACAGCAGTTGACCCTACCCCGACAGCGCCGGACGCGGGGTTGGAAGGCCCGCCGGGCCGACGATTCGCGCGCAGATGTAGCCCAGCAAGGTCTTCCAGCGGTCGAGGTCGGGCAACTGCTCCGCAGCTTGCC
>JANNQO010000379.1:0-15260 GCA_031400795.1 Rubrivivax sp.
TGCCGCAGCTCACCACCACGGTCTTGATGTCCAGGTAGTTCAGCGTGTTGGCGACGCGGTGGAAGAGCACGCGGTTGTCGGTGATGATCTTCTCGGCCTTGTCGAACTGCCCGCTGCCGCGCTGCGGGTAGCCGCAGCACAGATACCCCGGCGGCAGCACGGTCTGCACACCGGCTTGCCAGAGCATCGCCTGTGTCGCCAGGCCGACCTGGCTGAAGAGCCGCTCGCTGCCGCAGCCGGGGAAATAGAAGACGGCCTCGGTCTCCGCGGTCGTCGCCGCGGGGTCGCGGATGATCGGCACGTAGTCGCGGTCTTCGATGTCCAAGAGCGCTCGCGCGGTCTTCTTCGGCAGCCCGCCGGGCATCTTCTTGTTGATGAAGTGGATGACCTGTTCCTTCAGCGGCGCCGCGCCCAGCGTGGCCGGCGGCGCCGAAGTCTGCTTCTTCGCGGCGGGCTTCAGCAGGCCGTTCATGAAGCGCTGCACCTTGAAGCCGACATCGACCATCGCCGTGCGCGCGAGCTTGATGGTCTGCGGATTCGTCGCGTTCAGGAACATCATCGCCGCCGCGTTGCCGGGGCGAAAGCTCTTGTGCCCGAGCTTGCGCAGCAGGTTGCGCATGTTCATCGTCACGTCGCCGAAGTCGATGTTCACCGGGCAAGGTGATGCGCACTTGTGGCACACGGTGCAGTGGTCGGCCACGTCTTCGAACTCGGCCCAGTGGTCCAGGCTCACGCCGCGGCGCGTCTGCTCTTCGTAGAGGAAGGCTTCGATCAACAGCGAGGTGGCGAGGATCTTGTTGCGCGGGCTGTAGAGCAGATTGGCGCGCGGTACATGCGTGGCGCAGACCGGCTTGCACTTGCCGCAGCGCAGGCAGTCCTTGATGCTGTCGCTGATCGCGCCGATGTCGCTCTGCTGCATGATCAGCGACTCGTGGCCCATCAGGCCGAAGCTCGGCGTGTAGGCAGCGCTCAGGTCCGACGGCAGGCTGTCGCTTTGGGTCGATCGAATCAGCTTGCCTTTGTTGAAGCGGCCTTCGGGGTCGATGCGCTGCTTGTAGGCGGTGAACGCGGCGAGTTCGTCGTCGGTGACGAACTCGAGCTTGGTGATGCCGATGCCATGCTCGCCGCTGATCACGCCATCGAGCCGCCGCGCCAGCGCCATGATGCGCGCCACCGCTTCGTGTGCGGTCTGCAGCATCGGATAGTTGTCGCTGTTGACGGGGATGGTCGTGTGCACGTTGCCGTCACCGGCGTGCATGTGCAGCGCCACCCAGACGCGGCCGCGCAGCACCTCTTTGTGGATGGCGCGGCAGGCGTCGACGATGGGCGTGAACGCGGCGCCTGCGAAAAGCGTCTGCAAGGGCTTCAGGATCTGTGTCTTCCACGACGCGCGCAGCGTGGCGTCCTGCAGCAGCGCGAAAGCCGTGCGCTGCAATTCGGGCTGCACGAGGTCGAGCTGGTCGTGCCAGAACTGCCACAGCGCGCGCACTTCGCGGATCAATGCCAGCGCCTGCGACACGCGGTCTTCGAACAGCTCGGCGCTGGCGATCTCGCTGGCGTCGTCGCTTTTCCCCAGCGGCAGGTTGCCCGTGACGAAGAACGCCTCCAGCCGCGCCACCAGTTCGAGCTTGTTGCGCAGCGAGAGCTCGATGTTGATGCGCTCGATGCCCTCGGTGTACTCGCCCATGCGGTGCAGCGGGATGACCACGTCTTCGTTGATCTTGAAGGCGTTCGTATGCCGCGCGATGGCCGCGGTGCGCTTGCGGTCGAGCCAGAACTTCTTGCGTGCATCGGCGCTCACCGCGACGAAACCTTCGCCGTGGCGGCTGTTGGCGATGCGCACCACCTCGCTGGCGGCGCGCGCCACGGCGTTTTCATCGTCGCCGACGATGTCGCCCACCAGCACCATCTTCGGCAGGCCACTGCCTTGCAGGGCGCGCTTGCTCTTCGTGGTGTAGCCGACGGCTTTCAGATAGCGGTCGTCGAGGTGTTCGAGGCCGGCGAGCAGGACCGGGGAGGCGCCCCGTCCTTCAGCGTTCTCGCCGCCTTCGCGCTTGGCTTGCGCGAACATGAAGTCCTTGATCTCGACGATCGACGGCACCGCGTCCTTGGCGTTGCCGAAGAACTCCAGGCACACCGTGCGCACATGCGCCGGCATGCGGTGCACCACCCAGCGTGCGCTGGTGATGAGGCCGTCGCAGCCTTCTTTCTGGATGCCCGGCAGGCCGGCGAGGAACTTGTCGGTAACGTCCTTGCCCAGGCCCTCCTTGCGGAAGGTCGCGCCGGGAATCTCGAGGATCTCGGTGCGTTCGAGCTTCTTGCCGCTGGCGTCGAAGTACTCGAGCTCGAAGCGCGCCAGCGGCGCATCGTGGATCTTGCCGAGGTTGTGATCGAGGCGCGTGACCTCGAGCCACTTCGCGTCGGGTGTCACCATGCGCCAGCTGGCCAGGTTGTCCAGCGCCGTGCCCCACAACACCGCCTTCTTGCCGCCGGCGTTCATCGCGATGTTGCCGCCGACGCAGCTCGCTTCGGCCGAGGTGGGATCCACCGCGAAGACCTGGCCGGCGCGCTCGGCCGCATCGGCCACCCGCTGCGTCACCACGCCGGCTTCGCTCCACACGGTGGGCACAGGCTTCTCGACGCCCGGCAGCGTGACCCACTCCACCTCGCTCATCGCTTCGAGCTTTTCGGTGTTGATCACCGCGCTCTTCCACGTCAGCGGCACGGCGCCGCCGGTGTAGCCGGTGCCGCCGCCGCGCGGAATGATGGTGAGGCCCAGTTCGATGCAGCCGGCCACCAGCGCGGCCATCTCGGCTTCGCTGTCGGGCACCAGCACGACGAAGGGGTACTCGATCCGCCAGTCGGTGGCGTCGGTGACATGCGAGACGCGCGACAGGCCGTCGAACTTGATGTTGTCCTTCGCGGTCACGCGGCCGAGCACGCGGCGCGCGGCCTTGCGCAGGTCCCACATCGCGCGGAAATGCGCGGCGAAAGTGTCCACCGCACGGCTCGCAGCGTCGAGCAGTTCGCCCACCAGGGCATCGCGCTGCCGATCCCGGTCGGTTTGGGCGGCCGCATCACGCCGCTTGCCCACCTCGTCCAGCCGGTGGTGCAGCGCATCGATCAGCATCTTCCGGCGCTTCGGGTTGTGCAGCAGATCGTCTTCGAGGTAGGGGTTGCGCTGCACCACCCAGATGTCGCCCAGCACCTCGTAGAGCATGCGTGCCGAGCGGCCCGTGCGGCGCTCCTGGCGCAGCACATCCAGCAACTGCCAGGCGCGTTTGCCGAGCAGGCGCAGCACGATCTCGCGGTCGGAGAACGAGGTGTAGTTGTAGGGAATCTCGCGCAGCCGCGGCAAGGCGCTGGCCGCCGCGGAGTGGTCGTCCCGGCCGGTCGCGGGCGCAAGCACAAGCGGAGCATTCATGTCGAGCCAACGATCCTACCGCACCGCAGCAACGAGCCCCGGTCCGCGGACGGGGTATTCCCGCCTGTCCCTGCCGCGCGATCCATGACAGAAACGCCGTTGTCATCATCGGGTGTCACGATCACCCGTTTGTCCTTTCAGTTTCACGGAGTTCGCATGAAGACATACTGGCTTGCCGCATCGACCCTGGCCGCCTCGCTGGCCACGATGCCGGCCCTGGCGCAGACCGAAGTCATCTGGTGGCATTCGATGGGCGGGGCCCTGGGCGAATGGGTCAACGACCTGGCCAAGGACTTCAACGCCAAGCAGAAGGACTACAAGGTCACCACCGTCTTCAAGGGCAGCTACGACGAATCGATGACCGCGGCGATCGCGGCCTACCGCGCCGGCAACGCGCCGCACGTGCTGCAGGTCTTCGAGGTCGGCACCGCGACGATGATGGCCAGCAAGGGCGCCGTGAAGCCGGTGGCCGTGCTGATGAAAGAAGCCGGCGCGAAGTTCGACCCGTCGAGCTACGTGCCCGCGGTGGCCGGCTACTACACGGCGCCCAACGGGCAGATGATGAGCCTGCCGTTCAACAGCTCGACGACCGTCTTCCACTTCAACAAAGACGCCTTCAAGGCCGCAGGGCTGGACACCGAAAGCCCGCCCAAGACCTGGCCCGAAGTGGCGCTGGCCGCCGCCAAGCTGAAGGCGGCGGGCCACAAGTGCCCGTTCACGACCAGCTGGCAGAGCTGGACGCAGCTGGAGAGCTTCTCCGCCTGGCACAACGTCGAGTTCGCCACCAAGCGCAACGGTTTCAACGGCCTGGACACGCGGCTGAACATCACCACGCCGCTGCACGTGCGCCACATCGAGAACCTGGCCAACATGTCCAAGCAGGGATTGTTCGTCTACAAGGGGCGCGGCAATGCGGCCGATGCCACGTTCGTGTCGGGTGAATGTGCCATGACGACGGGCTCGTCGGCCCTGTACGGCAACATCAAACGCAACGCCAAGTTCGCAGCCGGCATCAGCACGCTGCCCTACTACCCCGACGTGACCGGTGCTCCGCAGAACACCGTCATCGGCGGCGCCAGCCTGTGGGTGATGAGCGGCAAGAAGGCAGAGGAATACAAGGGCGTGGCGGCTTTCTTCAGCTACCTGTCGGACGCCGACGTGCAATCGGCCGCGCACATGCGCACCGGCTACCTGCCGATCACCTCGTCGGCCTACGGCATCACCGAGAAGAGCGGCTTCTACAAACAGAACCCGGGCACCGATGTCTCGGTGACGCAGATGATCCGCAAGGTCACAGACAAGTCGCGCGGCATACGTCTCGGAAACTTCGTGCAGATCCGCACCGTCATCGACGAAGAGATGGAGCAGGTGTGGAGCGGCAAGAAGAGCGCCAAGGAAGGGCTCGAAGCGGCGAAGAAACGCGGGGATGAGCTGTTGGAACGCTTCGAAAAAGCAAACAAAGGCTGACTCGCGTTGGCCGTCGAAAAGCGCGTTCGTTTCAAGAGTTGGTGGCTGCCCTGGGCGCTGGTGGCGCCCCAGCTCTTCATCATCATCGCTTTCTTCTTCTGGCCGGCGGGCCAGACGCTGTACCAGAGCGTGCTGCAGAGCGATGCGTTCGGCACCAGCACGCAGTTCGTCGGCCTGGAGAACTTCGAGCGGCTGTTCGCCGACGAGACCTACATCGCGTCGTTCACGACCACCGCGGTGTTTTCGGCCTTGGTGGCGAGCATCGGCCTGTCGGTCTCGCTGCTGCTGGCGGTGATGGCCGATCGCGTCGTGAAGGGCTCGGGCTTCTATCGCACGCTGCTCATCTGGCCCTACGCGGTGGCGCCGGCCGTGGTCGGCGTGCTATGGCTCTTCATGTTCGCGCCGTCGATCGGCGTGGTGAGCTACAGCCTGCGCGCGATGGGCATCGACTGGAACCACCTGCTCAACGGCACGCACGCGATGATCCTGATCGTGCTGGCGGCGGTGTGGAAGCAGATTTCCTACAACTTCCTGTTCTTCCTGGCCGGTCTGCAGTCGATCCCGAAGTCGCTGATCGAAGCCGCCGCGATCGACGGCGCCGGGCCTTGGCGGCGCTTCTGGACGGTGCAGTTTCCGCTGCTCACGCCGACGACGTTCTTCCTGCTCGTCATCAACATCATCTACGTCTTCATCGAGACCTTCGCGATCATCGACGCGTCCACGCAAGGCGGCCCGGGCAAAGACACCGCGGTGCTCGTCTACAAGGTCTACTACGACGGCTTCAAGGCACTCGACCTGGGTGGCTCGGCCTCGCAAAGCGTGGTGCTGATGGTGATCCTGGTGGCGTTGACGGTGGTGCAGTTTCGGTATGTCGAACGGCGGGTGCACTACTGACATGCAGACTTCGCTGAGCTTGTGGAGCATGACATGATCGAAAACCGCCCCACCGCCAACCTGCTGAGCCACGTCGTGCTCGTGCTCGGCGTGCTCATCGTCGGCTTCCCCGTCTACATCACCTTCGTGGCGAGCACGCAGACGGCCGAGCAGATCGTGCAGAACGTGCCGATGTCGCTGCTGCCGGGCGACAACTTCGTGCAGAGCTACAAGTTCGCGCTGTTCGGCGGCGTCACCGAGTACGGCAGCCGCATCGCGCCGGTGGCGCCGATGCTCGCGGTGAGCCTCATCACGGCGCTGGTCATCTCGATCGGCAAGATCGCCATTTCGCTGCTCTCGGCGTTCGCGGTGGTGTACTTCCGCTTCCCGTTCAGGAACCTGATCTTCTGGATGATCTTCGTCACGCTGATGCTGCCGGTGGAAGTGCGCATCGTGCCGACCTACAAAGTCGTCAGCGACTTCGGGATGCTCAACACCTACGCAGGTTTGACGCTGCCGCTGATCGCATCGGCCACCGCCACGTTCCTGTTCCGCCAGTTCTTCCTCACCGTGCCCGACGAACAGGTGGAAGCCGCGCGAATCGACGGCGCCGGGCCGATGCGCTTCTTCAAGGACGTGCTGCTGCCGCTGTCGCGCACCTCGATCGCAGCGCTCTTCGTGATCCAGTTCATCTACGTCTGGAACCAGTACCTGTGGCCGCTCCTGGTGACCACCAGCGAAGACATGTACCCGGTGGTGATGGGCATCAAACGCATGATCTCCGGCGGCGACGCGGCCACCGAATGGAACGCGGTGATGGCCACCGCGATGCTGGCGATGCTGCCGCCGGCGCTGGTGGTGATCCTGATGCAGAAGTGGTTCGTGAAGGGCCTCGTGGATTCCGAAAAATAGGAACAACAGATGGGCTCGATCACGCTGAAGAACGTCGAAAAGACCTACACCGGTCCGAAACCGGTGAAGGTGATCCACGGCGTGAACGTCGACATTGCCGACGGTGAATTCATCGTCATCGTCGGTCCCAGCGGCTGCGGCAAGAGCACTCTGCTGCGCATGGTGGCGGGCCTGGAAGAGATCACCGGCGGCGAGATCTCGATCGGCCCGCGTGTCGTGAACCGCCTCGAACCGAGCGAGCGCGACATCGCGATGGTCTTCCAGAACTACGCGCTGTACCCGCACATGAGCGTGTACGACAACATGGCCTATGGCCTGAAGATCGCCAAGGTGCCCAAGCCCGAGATCGAGGTGCGCGTGCAGAAGGCGGCGAAGATTCTCGAGCTCGGCGCGCTGCTGGACCGCAAGCCGCGCCAGCTCTCCGGCGGACAGCGCCAGCGCGTCGCGATGGGGCGCGCGATCGTGCGCCAGCCGCAGGTCTTCCTGTTCGACGAGCCGCTCTCCAACCTCGACGCCAAGCTGCGCGCGCAGACGCGGCTGGAGATCCAGAAGCTGCACGGCGAACTCGGCGTCACGTCGCTCTTCGTCACCCACGACCAGGTGGAGGCGATGACGCTGGGCCAGCGGCTGATCGTGATGAACGCCGGCCGCATCGAGCAGATAGGCACGCCCGAACAGGTCTACGGCACGCCGGCCACCACCTTCGTCGCGAGCTTCATCGGCAGCCCGCCGATGAACCTGATGACAGGCCAGGCCGACGGCTCACGATTCACGGTGGCTGGCACGACCTTCGCATTGCCCGCCGCGGCACCGCGCTCGGGGCCGCTGACGCTGGGCGCAAGGCCCGAGCATGCCGAGATCGATGCGGGCGGCATCTGGCCGCTGAAAGTGGAGGTGCTCGAGATGCTGGGCGCCGAGCGGCTGGTCTACGGCCGCCTCGGTGATTCGGCCGGTGCACCCTTCACGCTGCGCATCGACGGCATGCTGGCGCCGCCCAAGGCGGGCGAGGTGCTGCGGCTGCACGTTGCGCCCGAGCGGCTGCATTGGTTCGACGCACAGAGCGGCCAACGTGTGACATGACACGGCCGCCAGGGCATTGGCCCTACCCGCTGTGGATCGCCCACCGCGGCGCGGGCAAGCTGGCGCCGGAAAACACGCTGGCGGCATTCCGGCTCGGCGCTTCGTACGGCTACCGTTCATTCGAATGCGACGTGAAGCTGAGTCGCGACGAGGTGCCCTTCTTGCTGCACGACGCGACGCTCGAACGCACGAGTTCGGGGCAAGGTACGGCCGGCGATCGCGACTGGCTCGAACTCTCGCGGCTCGATGCAGGCAGCTGGCACAGCCCCGGTTTTGCAGGCGAACCGATGCCGACACTCGAGGCGATCGCGCGCTACGTGTTGCACAACCGCTTCACGCTGAACATCGAGATCAAGCCGACGCCGGGCCTGGAACACCGCACCGGTCTGGTGATCGCCGAGCACACCCGTACGCTGTGGGCCGGCGGCTCCACCCCACCATTCTTCAGCTCGTTCCGCCCCGATGCGCTGCAAGGCGCACGCGAGGCTGCGGCGGAGGTACCGCGCGCGCTGCTCGTCGACACGCTGTGGGACGGCTGGCTCGCAATGGCGCGCAAGCTCGATTGCGTGGCGACGGTGCTGAACCACCGGCTCATCGACGCCGAGGTGATGCACCAAGTGCAGGCCGCCGGTTTGCGGATGCTGTGTTACACGGTCAACGAGCCCGACGACGCGGCCCAACTCATCGCAAGCGGTATCGACGGGATCATCACCGACGCGGTGAATCGCTTCGCACCACGCACGGGGGGAGCGCCGGCTCGCGGCGCAGGGACAGTTGACGAGCACTGAACCGGTGGTGGCATATTTGATACCATCGGCTGATGCTGCTGGTCGTCGATACGAACGTGTTCGTCAGCGCCTGCCTCGGCCAGGGCGCGTCCGCTGCCGTCGTGGCAGCCTGCCTGCAAGGCCACGGCACGGCCCTGATGGGCGCCGCGCTATTGGCGGAGTACGAGGACGTCCTGGGGCGCAGCAGCTTGTTCGCCCGCAGTCGGCTGGGTCCTGCGGAACGTGAGGAATTGCTGAACATCTTTCTGGCGCATTGCCGCTGGACGCGTATCTACTTCGGCTGGCGGCCCAACCTGCGCGACGAAGGCGACAACCACCTCGTGGAGTTGGCCGTCGCCGGTGGCGCCGATTGCATCTGCTCCTACAACCTGCGAGACCTGAAGTCGCACGAGTTGACATTTCCCGACCTGGCCGTGGTGACGCCGGCGCAATGCCTCAAATTGATCAAGCACAAGGAGTGAACATGACCGCGCTGACTGTCCGCTTGCCCGACGACAAGTACGAGCGTTTGAAGGCGTTGTCCAAACGGCGGGGCACCAGCGTGAACCGGCTGATCGACGAGATGGCCACGCTGCTCTTGGCCGAGTTCGACGCCGAAGCCCGCTTTGCACTGCGCCGTGAGCGTGGCCGCGGCAAAGCCGATCGCGGACTGGCGCTGTTGGCCAAGGCGCAAGGGCGCTGAGCGGGTTCAGCCCCCGCCCCTGGCATCGATTCACCTGAAGGCCAGGGCCCGGCTCGGCGGATCGCTTCGCGCCCGCTCGCGGCTAATGATTCGACTGCCATGACCGAGAACGTCGAGAACCTGGTGCTCGAACATCTCGAGGCGCTCCGCGCTTCGACCGCATCGAAAAGCGACCGGACCTGCGCGAATCCGCCTGATCAAGGCGCCGGCCGTGCCTCGGCAGCGACCTGGTCCAGGCCCACCGGCATCGGCTTGGGCAATCGCCGCTGCTCGCGAATCGCCGGCATGCGCCAGGCCACGCCGACGAGCACGAAACTCGTCGCACCGGCGAACACCAGCGCCCAGCGCAGCCCGTAGTGTTCGCCCAGCCAGCCGCCCAGCAGCGCGCCAGGCCCCGCAGCGAGCAGCGTCAACCAACGCATCGCCGCGGTCATGCGGCCGAGCAGCGGCTCGGGCGTCACCGCCTGCCGCAGCGCCAGGAAGTTGATGAAGATCAGCACGGCGCCGGTGGAGAACAGCATCAGCATCAGCGCGAACGCGGCCACGCCGAAAGGCCCGGCCGGTATCGCCGCCAGCAACAGCCAGCCGAAGCCGGCCACCGCCACGCCCAGCACCAGGCACGGCCCGGGGCCGATGCGCGCGCTGATGCGGTGGCCGATGAAGCTCGCCAGCACCGAGCCCACGCCCATGCCCACGTAGCACAGGCCGATCTGCCCTTCCGAGAGGCCCAGCTCACGCGTGGCGTACAGGATCTGCACCGTCACCGCCGCGTAGTGGCACATCTGCCAGGTGCCCATCACCAGTGCCAGCGCGACCAGCAAGCGGTTCGTCAGCACGAAGCGCAGGCCTACTTTCAGGTCGCGCCAAAAGTCGTGCTTGCCACGATCGCCGAGCTGCTCGGCGATGGTGATGCCGCGCAGGATCAGCGCCGAGAAGATCAGCATGCAGGCATCGGCCAGCAAGGCCAGAGGCGCACCGATCAGCTTGATGATCACGCCCGCCAGGCCGGGGCCCACGACCTCGGCGCCGGATTGCGCCAGCGCGTTCTTGGCGTGCGCTTCCACCAGCCGCTCGCGTGGCACCACCTGCACCAGCACGATCTGCGCGGCGCTGCCGGCCACGGTGTGCACTGCGCCCATCACCAGTTCGACGACGTACAGCCAGCCCATGCTCAGCCAGCCCATCCACCAGGCCAGCGGCACCGAAACGAGCGCGAATGCCGCGAGTGTCTCGCCGGCCACGTAGACCGGCAGCTTGCGCACCCGGTCCAGCCACACGCCGGCGGGCAGCGAGAAGAGCACGAACGGCACGATGCCCATCGCCGCGAGCAGCCCCATCTGTGTGGGCGTGGCGTGCAGCAGCAGCGCGGCGGTGAGCGGCAGCGCCAGCATCGAGATCTGCGCGCCGAAGCTGCTGGTGAGGATCGAGGTCCAGAGCCGGCGGTAGGCGGGGTCTCTCAGCAGATCATCGGGGGCCAGGGACAGCAGGCGCCGCAAATCCCTCACTCGTCATCCCAATAGTCGCGCACATCGGCCGCGCGGCTCATGTGATAGAAGCCCGCCTCGCCGCGGCCGGCGTAGCTGCCCACTTTGCCCGAATCGGGGTATTCGCAGATCTCGGGATCGATGCAACTGCTGATGGCCAGGTAGCGCAATTCACCGTCGCCGGTGTTGAGCAATTGGTGCGCCGTCTCGGGCCCGCCGGCGGGGCTGCCGATCAGGTCGCCGCTGGCCACGGCGTGGCGCGCCGCACCCAGCCGCAATTCGCCGCTGCCGGCCAGCACCAGGAACAACTCGTCGTTGGCGCGATGGCTGTGGAAGGGGAAGGCCACGGCGCCGGGCGGCACCGACAGGACGCTGCAGCCGATGCGCGTGAGGCCGAGCTTCTCGCCCAGCCGCGCGAACTTGGCACCGAAGACCCGTGCGGTCGGCTTCGCCGGAAGGTAATCGGCCGCACGCGGTTGCAGTTCGAGTCGGTCGAGCGAGACGATGGGCTGGGGCATGGTGTCGGGCTCCGTGTTCAGTTCAATCCGGACGGTGTTCAGCTGCGGTAGTCGGCATTGATCGTCACGTAGTCGTGCGACAGATCGCAGGTCCACACCGTGGCCTCGGCATCGCCGCGATGCAGACCGACGCGGATCGTGATCTCGCTTTGTTTCATCACGCGCTGGCCGGCTTCTTCGCGGTACGCGTGGTGGCGGCCGCCTTGCGTCACGACATGCACGTCGTCGAGGTGCAGATCGATCAAACCCTGGTCGAGATCGGCGATGCCGGCATAACCCACCGCCGCGAGGATGCGGCCCAGATTCGGGTCGCTGGCGAAGAACGCGGTCTTCACCAGCGGCGAATGCGCGATGGCGTAAGCCGCCAGGCGGCATTCGTCCCGGGTGCGTCCACCATCGACACAGATGGTGATGAACTTGGTGGCGCCTTCGCCGTCGCGAACGATGGCTTGTGCCAGATGCCGTGCCACGTCGAAGACCGCTTCGCGCAAGCGCTGGCCATCGGCCGAGTCGAGCCGTTCGATCTGCACATGGCCGGCCTGCTGCGTGGCCATCAGCACGAACGAATCGTTGGTGCTGGTATCGCCGTCGATGCTGATGCGATTGAAGCTGTGCTCGGCGGCTTCGGTGGCCAGTGTCTGCATCAGCCTGGGTGAGATCACCGCATCGGTGGCGATGAAGCCGAGCATCGTCGCCATGTTCGGGCGGATCATGCCGGCGCCTTTGGCGATGCCGGTGACCGTGACCGTGCGCGCGCCGATCTGCAGCTGGCGCGACGCGGCCTTGGCCAGCGTGTCGGTGGTCATGATGCCGTGCGCGGCTTCGAGCCAGCCGGTCGGGTCATCTCGAAGTGCAACCAGCGCCGCGGGCAGGCCGGCTTCGAGGCGCTCCACGGGCAGCGTCTCCATGATCACGCCGGTGGAAAACGGCAGCACCTGCTCGGCGCGCACGCCGATCGCCGCGCCCAGGCTGACGCAGCTGCGGTGCGCTCGCGCCAGACCATCGGCACCGGTGCCGGCGTTGGCGTTGCCGGTGTTGATCAGCAGTGCGCGGATTGCGGCATCGCCCTGCAGATGCTGGCGGCACAGCTGCACGGGGGCTGCGCAGAAACGGTTCTGCGTGAAGACACCGGCTACCGCCGTGCCGGCATCGAGCGCGAACACCACCAGATCGCGCCGGTTCGCCTTGCGGATGCCGGCCATCGCCACGCCGATGCGCACGCCGGGCACGGCGTGGAGGTCTTGCAGCTCGGGGGCGCGCAGGTTGACGGGCATGGCGTGGCGGCTGTGGCGTGGCGGGGAGCGGGATTCTAGGAGCCGAGGTGCTGGCCGAAGAAAACGAACGTGCGGTCCCAGGCCCGAGCGGCCCAGGCGGCGTCGTACTGCGTGATGGCGATGCGTCCCGGGCCCTGCGCGGTTTCGTTGGCGAAGCCGTGCATCGCGAGGTAGCGGTGGCCGGTGTAGCGCACGCCGGCGGCAGCCAGCTTCTTCTCGAGGTCGTCAACCCCCGCAATCGCGAAGGCCCCGTCCTGCGTGGCCCAATGCGCCATCACCGGCGCGGCGATCTTGCTCGCGTCGACGAACTCCAGCGGCGGATAGCCGTACCAGACCACGCCGGCATCGGCTTCGGGCGCCATCGTCAGCGTGAGCACCGCCAGCGCGCCGCCCATGCAGAAGCCGGTGACGCCGACCTTGCCGCCGCGCGACTGCAGGTGCTGCACCGCGCCGCGGATGTCCTGGCTCGCGGCCTGGCCGAAATCCAGCGCGCTCATCAAGTGGTGCGCCTTCTCGGCTTCGACGGTGGACTTGCCGCGGTACAGATCGGGCACCAGCGCCGTGAAGCCGGCGCGCGCGCAACGATCGGCCACGCCGCGGATCTGCTCGTTCAGGCCCCACCATTCCTGGATCACCACCAGCGACGGGCCGCTGGGCTGGCCCGACTCGGCGAGGTACGCGCGCAGGGTTTGTCCGTCCGGACGCTTGACGTCGATCATCTGGCCCATGGGGTGCTCCTGAGGATGTGGGGATGGCTGCGAATGATGCCGCAGCGCCGCTGTCACCCCGATGCAGAATCGCCGAGCCTGCACCAACCAAGAACCTGATTGCTCACCAGAAATTGTGCTCAGCGATGGCACAACGCCTAGCGCCGAAGCCGCCCAGACGCTGGCAGTCCTGCGCCAGGCCGTGGCCGAGGCGCTGGACCGCAAGCGCCGGCTAGGGCAATACGCTGTGTTCTGGGAAGAAGGTCGAGTCGTGCAGGTGGAGCCGCAAGACCTGCCAGCATTGCCCTGACGCGATCTGAGCCTGCCTCAATCGACCATCCCCGGCGCCTCCTTCGCCCCTCGCGTCGAATACTGCGCCCACGCCACGCCGGCCAGCGTGATCGCGGCGCCGACGAGCTTCACGCTACCGAAGCGCTCGCCGGTGGCCCACCAGGCGAAGACACCCGCCACCAGCGGCATCAGGTACATCAGCGGCGCGGTGCGTGCCACGCCGCGCTTCTGATTCACCCAACCCCATACCAGCCAGCCCAGGAAGCCCGAGACCAGCGAGGCCCACAGCAGCAAGAACCAGTGCAGCCCATCCATGCGCGCCCAGGGCGCGTTCAAGGCCTGCGGCAGGCTGGTCAGCACCACCAGCGGGCTGCCGGCCAGTGTCGCGTAGGCCATCACCGGTGTGCCGCCGTAGCGCTGGATGAGCGGCTTGGTCATCACCGTGTAGTACGAGAACAGCGATCCCGCGAAGAGCAGCACCAGGTCGCCACCGGTGGCCGACCACTGGCCGCCGAGCACCTTGTCGGAGAGGAAGGTCAGCACGCCGGCGCAGGCCAGTGCGACGCCGGCCACCTGGCCGCGGCTGAGACGCTCGATGCGCGCGACGTGCAGGAGCAGCAGCGTGAACACCGGGCCGCAGGCGAGGATCAGCGCGCTTGAGAACGCGGTGGACCAGTGGATGCCGTAGGTGACCAGGCTGACGTGCAGCAAGTGCGCCACCACGCCCAGCCAGGCCAGCCGCCAGGCGTCTTCGCGCGGCAGCCGCAGCCAGCGCCAGCCGTTGCCGGCCAGCAGCAGCAGCGCGGCGCAGGCCGGCATCACCAGGTAGCGCACGAGCAGAAAACCGGCCGGCGGCAGCACCTCGAAGAGCGCCTTCTGCACCGCGAAGTTGGCGCCCCACACCGCCACCACCAGAATGCCGGCGGCCAGCGCGATCTGCTGGCCGCTGGAGCCCGGCTCGGGGGCGGCGGCAGCGCTGTCGGCGTTCACGTGGACTCCGGCGGCCGAGCGGCGAGATCGATTGTCTGGCGCATCGGCGCAGTCTAAGCAACCACGCGATGAGTCGCGCCGCGGGCCGGCAATCACCGCCAGGTGCTTGACGCTGCAAGCGCCCTCGCTCATGCTCGTCTGCCCACCACGGAGGATCCACCGATGAGCAACAACTCGGACCTGAAGCGACAGATCGACACCGAGCTCAAACCCGCCGCCGGCGAACTGGCCAAGGAGCACGAGGCGCTGAAGGTTCGCTTCGAGAAGATCGTCGCCGAACTCTCCGAGGCGCTGCGAAAGCCCAATCCACCGCTGATCAAGCAGCACCTCGAGGTGCTGAACGGTTTGATGCCGACCTACGCCGCTCTGCTGCCGCGCGCGAAGACGCTGCTGGCGCGCATCGAAAAGCTCGATGCCGGTGACGAGCGCAGCGACGAGCACAAGGCGCTGGTCGCGCTGACCAAGTCCTTGGGCGAGCTGCAGGGCAAGCTGGACCGCAACTACCTCAAGCTGAAGTGGCTGCAGGACAAGGCGCACGACGCACTGGCCGCCGGTAAGGCCAGCGGGGCGACCATCGCCCAGGAATGGGCCGAGATGGAGTCGTGGATGGACGCCCAGTCGAAGGCCATCAAGATCCGCCTCGAGCAGATCAAGACCTTGCACGAACTGGCGCTGGGCTCGGTGACCGAGCGCGATGCCGCGGAACTCGCTCAGCTGCAGCGCCGCAATGAAGAGCGCACGGGCTGGACGCCCACGGCGGCGGATGTCAA
>JANNQO010000380.1:0-7822 GCA_031400795.1 Rubrivivax sp.
CTGTCCGGCGAGATGAGCTACCGCGCCACGCACGACGCCCTCACGGGCCTGGTCAACCGGGCCGAGTTCGAGACCCGGCTGCGCCGCACCCTGGACAAGGCACACGAGGACCGCAGCGAGCACGCCCTGCTGTACATCGACCTCGACCAGTTCAAGCTCGTGAACGACGCCTGCGGCCACTCGGTGGGCGACCAACTCCTGCAGCAGGTGGCCAAGCTGCTGCGCGAAGCGGTGCGTGCGCGCGACACGCTGGCCCGCCTGGGTGGCGACGAATTCGGGGTCATCCTGGAGCACTGCTCGGCAGACCAGGCCCAGCGCGTGGCACAGCAGATCTGCGACCGCATGGAGGAATTCAGGTTCCTGCACGACGACCGGCGCTTCCGCATCGGCACCAGCATCGGCCTGGTGCCGGTGGACAACCGCTGGGCCAACACGGCCGCCGCCATGCAGGCGGCAGACACCTCGTGCTACGCCGCCAAGGAGGCGGGCCGCAACCGCGTGCATGCCTGGTTCGACACCGACCAGGCCATGCGTGCACGCCATGGCGAAATGCAGTGGGCCACGCAGCTGGAGCAGGCGCTGGTTGAAGACCGGTTCGTGCTCTATGCGCAGCGTATCGAAGCCCTTGGCGAGGGCTCCACGGGGCTGCACGCGGAAGTGCTGATCCGCCTGCTGGACAGCGATGGCAGCCTGATCCCGCCGCGGGCCTTCCTGCCGGCTGCAGAGCGTTTCCACATGGCCACGCGCATCGACCGCTGGGTGCTCAAGCGCGCCGTGCAGCAGATTCAGGTCATGGCCGATGTGAGTGCCCTGGACACCCTGTGCATCAACCTGTCAGGACAGTCGGTGGGCGACCGGGCATTTCACCGGCATGCCATCGACGCGTTGACCGAAGCGGGCAGCGCGGTCTGCCGGCGCATCTGCCTGGAGATCACCGAAACCGCCGCCGTCACCAACATGGCCGATGCGGCCATCTTCATCGAGCAGGTCCGCGCGCTCGGGGCCAGGGTGGCGCTCGACGACTTCGGGGCCGGAGCTTCGTCGTTCGGCTACCTGAAGACCCTCAAGGTCGATCTGCTGAAGATCGACGGCAGCTTCATCCGCGACGTTATCGACGACCCGCTGGACGACGCCGCCGTGCGCTGTTTCGTCGACGTGGCCCGGGTGGTGGGGGTCAAGACGGTCGCGGAGTTCGTGGACCGGCAAGAAGTGCTGGCGCGCGTGCGCCAGATCGGCATCGACTACGCACAGGGATTCTTGCTGCACAGACCCGAGCCGATCGAGAACCTGTTCGGCGCTGGCGTGCGACTCGCGCGGGTCTGAATCAATGTGGCGGCTCATCGCCACAGTATGGAATCACGCCAACACGCGCGTGCATGCGAGGCGCTACTGGTCTACAGCGGGCGACGCTTGTTCGACTCAAGCCATTGCCGGTACACGTGCGACCTCCGGCCGATCACGGATTGCCGTGAAGCTGCCGGCCCTCACCGACTGCTGATGGCCGTCAAGAGTCCGCCACGAATGGCAGCTTCAAGGCGAGGGACCCTGCGCTGGCACGATCCTCCAGGCAGGTGCCCGACCGGCAAGCGCGAGGTGCAGTTCGACGTGCAGGGGGTCCAGCCGGACGGCTGAACCACTCGTTGAGTTGTGGCCGCACCCCCGATTCGACGGGGTGTGCATGCTGCGCAGTTCAGGATCGAGCCCCAGGTCCACGTACAGAATCAGCCGCCGCCCCCGCCGCTGAAGATGGCACCCATGGACGGGTGCGATGCCGGTCAGCCTGCGCCTCCCCTTCGAGCCGCTGGCCGAGCGGATCGGACGCTTCAGCACGAAGCAGGCAGACCCGCTGCGCCGGCCGGCCAAGCCGGGGCTGCCGCATGCCAGGCTGAAGACCATGGGCTGCACGACGCCGACCGACCGGGGCTTCGGGCTCGACACCTCTCTTGCGGTCTGCCAGGGGCAGGTCATGGCCGCCCCCGCCCGAGGCCGTCGGCGCGCCACCGTCTGGCTGATCGTCGAGCCGATCGTCAGGCAATCGGTGCGGCCTGCAACCAGGCCTTGAATTCGGCCGCCCGCTCCTGGCTGACCGACACCTCGCCGCCAGCGCCGGGTTCGATGGTCACCTTGAGCCGGCCCTTGCCGGCCGGGCTGTAATGGCGCACGGCCTGGGCCGCCACCAGCAACTGCCGATTGACGCGGAAGAAGCGCGACGGGTCGAGTTCGGTTTCGAGCTCACTCAAGGAGGTCAGGCACCGCATGCGACGCCAACCACGCGGCCGTGCCGCGCACGCTGTCGGCGCAGGCCAGCACACGGGCCTGCGGCGCCACTCGCGACAAGGCCTCGACCAGCCGCTCGCGCGCCGGCGGCTCGTCTTCGGCGATGAAGATCTGCATCCCCGTTGTCATGGCTGCACCACGGGCACGGTGACTTCGAACTGTGGGCCATCGGAGCGAATGCGCAGCGCGCTGCCCGTCACCAGGCGGCAGCGTTCGTCCAGGTTGGCCAGGCCCAGGCCGCTGCCGGGCAGGCTGCTCAGGCGCGGCCGGCGCAGGTTGCTCACCGCAACGGCGTCGCCGGTCCACCGCAGGCTCATCACGAGCGGGGTTTCAGCCCCGACCTGGTTGTGTTTGACGGCGTTCTCGATCAGCGTCTGCAGGGCCAGCGGGACCACACGCAGCAGGCCCGACTGGGCTGCGCGGTCCAGCTCTGCGTCCACTTCGAGCTGCATCGCGTGGCCCAGGCGCAGCACCATCAGTCGGTGGTAGCGGCGCACGAAGGCCAGTTCGTCGGCCAGCGGGACCAGGTCATGCTCGCGGTTGGCCAGCACGTAGCGATAGACCTCGGCCAGGGCGTCGCAGAACTCGCGCCCGCGTGCCGCATCGGTGCCGATCAAGTGGCCCAGGGTGTTCAGGCTGTTGAACAGGAAGTGCGGGTCGATCTGGGCCTTGAGCGCGCCCAGTTCGGACTGGACCCGCGCGCGCTCGAGGCGCTCGACGCGCATCAGGTCGGATTCGCGTTCACGGATCAGGAACATGGTCTCGTACGCGTGGGTCACGAACAGCACGCAGATCACGTTGGCCAGCACCACCACCTGCAGGGCCGCACGGTCGACCGGCAGGCCGGCCCAGGCAAACCAGGCCAGCAAGCCCAAGGCCGTGATGGGCGCCGTGTACAGCACGTTGGCCGTGACCAGCATCAGCAGCTTGCGCAGCGGGTGGCTGAACCAGTCGAAGTGCTGGCGCTGCTTGAGCAGCAACCAGCGGTTACCGGCCCAGATCGCCAGGGCCAGCGCGATGAAGCCCAACTGGCCGACCCAGAACGCACCCTGGGTCGGTGTGTAGGGGCCGTACAGGCCCGTCATCAGTGGAATCGCCAGGCCGAAGCCGAGTGAGCCCAGGCCCATCAACCAGCGGTCGTCGAAGCGCACCAGGCCGTCCGACCGCGGCTGCGGCCGGGCGGCGATCGGCTTGAACCCTGCGGTGTCGGCGTTGGGCATGCAAATGTCCGGCTTCGGTCGTTGGGAGATTGCGCCGTGCGGCTCGCCCTCGGCACCATTCATGGCCCCGGCTCGTTGCGGGCCGTACCTCGGCGTGATGCCGCCGCGAGCCGACCACCGACCCTGCCCATCGATCCACAGGACCCAACCATGGAAGCTCTTCACTTTCATTATCCCGCCGTGTTCTCTGCCGCCGTGATCAGCTTTGTCATCGGCGGACTGTGGTATTCGCCGATCCTGTTCTCGCGGGCCTGGATGAAGGCCTGCGGCATCACCGAAGCGCAAGCCCGGTCGATGAACGTGGCCAAGGTGTTCGGGCTGGCCCTGCTGGCCAACCTGGTGATGGCCTTCAACCTGTCGGCCTTCCTCGGCGCCAAGGCGACGCTGCAGTTTGGTCTGTTCGCCGGGCTGGCCACCGGGCTGGGCTGGGTGGCCATGTCGCTGGGCGTGATCTACCTGTTCGAGCAACGACCGTTCAAGCTGTGGCTGATCAACAGCGGCTACCAGGTGCTGACCTACACCGTGATGGGCTATCCTGGGTGCATGGAAATGAAACCCACATCCCTCGGCCGCAGCCTTTCGCGCGGGTTGGTGTCTGGCCTCGCGGGCTTGCTGGTCGCCGCGCCGACGTCACAGGCCGCCACCACGGCGGTGTCCAGCAGCGGCTTCACCAGCAGTTTCCGCGCCGAGATCAAGGCCACGCCGGCGCAGGCCTGGGCCGCGATCGCGCAACTGCCGCGCTGGTGGAATTCGTCGCACACCTACTCCGGCAACGCCGCGAACCTGAGTCTCGACGCGCAAGCCGGTGGCTGCTTCTGCGAACGCTGGCGCGATGCGGCCGGCGCCAGTCATTCGGTTCAGCACGCCCAGGTGGTGCTGGCGCAGGAGGGGCGGGTGTTGCGCCTGAACGGCGCCTTCGGTCCGCTGCAGGACCTAGCCGTGGTCGGCGTGTTGACCATTGTCGCCTCGCCCGGCGTGGGGGCCGACGCCGACAAGCACTATCTGCGCATGACCTACCGCGTGGCCGGTGGCGCCGACGCGGGCCTGGACAAGCTGGCACCGGTCGTCGACGATGTGATCGGCGAGCAGTTCAAGCGCCTGCAGTCGTTGATCGAGACCGGCAGCGCCAGCTGAGGTGACGCCGGCGCCGGCAGGCTGTGCATAGCATGGCGGCACCTCGACCCGACCGGCCATCGACATGGAACTGCGCCCCCCTTCGCTGATCGCCAGCTGGCATGCCCATGTGTACTTCGATGCCGGCAGCCGTGACGCCGCCTGGGCGCTGCGTGAAGCCATCAACATCGCCCTGGCCGGTCGGATGGAGATGGGCCGCTTTCACGAACGAGCGGCGAAGTCGCCATTGGGCGTGCGGCGCGACCTGGAACGCTGGTGGCGCCGATCAACGCCGCGCTGGCGGCGCTGAAACCGCAGATCGCGCAGCGTGCCGAGAAGTACGCGTTTCCGAGCGTCAAGCCTGTCGAAACGGATCGACAACCCGCAGCGTGCCGAAGCGCTGCCCATGCGTCAGGTCTTCGGTGTACAGCGATTCTCTGCACCAGGTGCACTCCAGCCCGTGCAGCGGCAACACCAGTGTGCGCGGCTTGGTTTCCAGCGCATGGGCAATCTTCGGTGCGAAGCCCGATACCAGGCTTGGCGACACCGCAGTCAGGCTGCAGAACTTGAGATGGCACCCCACGACCTGCCGGGGACCCCGGGGCAAGGAAGACGGTGGCTGAGCCCTTATTCTCCCGTCCTCACCTCATTCCAACAGGAGACAAACCCATGGCCAAGCCCACCATCCGCCTGCTTGCCGCGCTGATGGCCGGCCTGGGCATGGCCACTGCCGCGCAGGCGCAAAAGGCAGAAGTCATCCACTGGTGGACTTCGGGTGGTGAGTCTGCCGCCGTCAAGGAACTCGCCGCCGCCTACAACAAGGCCGGCGGCACCTGGGTCGATTCGGCCGTGGCTGGTGGTGAGGCGGCCCGCGCCTCGGCGCTGAGCCGCATCGCCGGCGGCAACCCGCCCACTGCGGCGCAGTTCAACACCTCCAAGCAATACTTCGACGTCATCGACGAAGGCTTGCTCAACAACATCGACGCCGTGGCCGCCAAGGAAGGCTGGGACAAGCTGCTGCCGGCGCCTATCCTGAACGTGGTCAAGGTCAAGGGCCACTACTACGCGGTGCCGGTCAACATCCACAACCCGACCTGGTTCTGGTATTCGAAAGCGGCGCTTGCCA
The DNA here is from genome assembly GCA_031400795.1 of Rubrivivax sp. Classification (GTDB taxonomy): domain Bacteria; phylum Pseudomonadota; class Gammaproteobacteria; order Burkholderiales; family Burkholderiaceae_C; genus Rubrivivax. The sequence continues at coordinate 5,737 of JANNQO010000380.1, forward strand.
AGGCCGGTGCTGCCGAGCCTAAGTCCATCGACGAATTCTTCGCCGCGCTCGACAAGCTGAAGGCCGCCGGGCTGGTGCCGCTGGCCTTGGGCGGCCAGGGCTGGCAGGAGCACAGCACCTTCTACGCCATGCTGCTGCACGCAGGCGGCAAGGATCTCTACACGAAGTTCTACGAAAAGCGCGACGCTGCCGCCGTAGCCAGCCCGGCGTTTCGCAAGATGCTGGCCGACTTCAAGCGCCTGAAGGGCTACACCGACCCGGGTTCACCCAACCGCAATTGGAACGATGCCACCGCGATGGTCGTCACCGGCAAGGCTGGCTTCCAGATCATGGGCGACTGGGCCAAGGGCGAGTTCATGGGCGCCGGCCAGTCGGCCGGCAAGAACTACGGCTGCTTCGCGGGTTTCGGCGCCGATGCCCCGTACATGATCCAGGGCGACGTTTTCGTGTTCCCGAGGACCAAGGACGCCGGCGCCATTGCGGCCCAGCAGAAGCTGGCCACGGTGCTCACCTCGCCGGCGGCGCAGGTGGCCTTCAACAACAAGAAGGGTTCGATTCCGATACGCACCGACGTCGACACGGCGGCGATGGACATCTGTGCCCAGGCCGGCATCACCGCACTCAAGAACCCGGCCCGGCTCGTCGCCAACCCCGACGCCCTGATGAGCCCCGACATGTTGGGCGCGGTGCAGGACATCATCTCCAAGTTCTGGAACACGAACCGGTCGATCGACGACACCGTCAAGGCGCTGCAGAACGCCGTCAAAGGCTGAGTCGCCGCCTGGCAGTGCGACTGCGCTTGCGGCGCAGCGGTCTCGTCCACCTTCTCTTTCCGAGGGCCCATGACATGACTTCTCCCACGCCCTCGAAGCACCGACGGCGCCGAGACTGGGCCGCTTCGATCGCGCTGATCCCCATGGCGCTGACCGTCGTGCTCGCCTACGTCGGCACGGTGCTGTGGTCGGTGCGGGTCTCGTTCAGCAGTGCCAAGACCTTTGCCCGCGACGACTTTGTCGGCCTGCTGCAGTACGAGCGCCTGTTCGCCACCGAGCGCTGGATCGTCTCGCTGCACAACGTGGCCTTGTTCGGCGTGCTGTTCGTCAGTGCCTGCATGGTGATCGGCTTGCTGCTCGCGGTCTTCATCGACCAGCGCGTGCGCCTGGAAGGCGTGTTCCGCACCGTCTTCCTGTACCCCTACGCGATGTCCTTCGTCGCCACCGGCCTCATCTGGCAATGGATGTTGAACCCGGAGCTCGGCATCCAGGCCAGCGTGCGCAAGCTCGGCTTCGAGAGCTTCACCTTCGACTGGATCGTCACCCAGGACAAGGTGATGTACGCCATCGTGCTGGCCGCCGTCTGGCAGGCCAGCGGGCTGGTGATGGCGATCCTGCTGGCCGGGCTGCGCGGCGTCGACGATGAACTCTGGAAGGCCGCCCGCATCGAGGGCGTGCCGCGCTGGCGCTACTACGCCAGCATCGTGCTGCCTCAACTCGGCCCCTCGGTGGGCACGGCCTTCGTGCTGCTGGCGGTGGCCGTGGTCAAGGTCTATGACGCGGTGGTCGCGATGACCCAGGGCGGCCCGGGCGACGCCAGCGAAGTGCCTGCCAAGTTCATCATGGATTACCTGTTCACCCGCGCCAATATCGGCCTGGCGTCCGCCGCATCGACGGTGATGCTGCTCACCGTGCTGGCGATGCTGGCGCCCTGGTGGTATGCCCGCTCGCTGGCGGCGCGCAGGTCCGGGAGGGCGGCATGAACTCCACCCTCTCGATCTCGGCACGGGCCGCGGCCCGCGAGCGCCAGCGTCGCAGCGCCTGGCGGCGCCACTTCACGCCGGCCCGCCTGGGCATCTACACCTTCCTGCTCGGCGCATCCGCGTTCTTCCTGCTGCCGCTGTACGTGATGGTCGTCACTTCGCTCAAGCCGATGAGCGAGATCCGCCTGGGCGACATCTTTGCGCTGCCGCAACAGCCTACCGTGCAGGCCTGGGCGCAGGCCTGGTCCAGCGCCTGCACGGGGCTCAACTGCGAAGGCATCAGCGTCGGCTTCTGGAATTCGGTGCGCATCGTCGTGCCGAGCACCATCC
>JANNQO010000381.1:0-1998 GCA_031400795.1 Rubrivivax sp.
CGCAGTTGCGGCTGGCGTTGCGCCAGTTCGAAGACGCGGTGCTCAATTGGGGCCCTGAAGGCCTGGCCTACCTGCGCTCGCGCATGGCGGTGGCGGTGCGCGAGCGAGCGCTGCGTGAGGGCGAAGCGACGGGTGACATCAGCGCGTTGCCGGTGGTGCACGAGGTCGAGGCCGTCGTGGCCGTAGATGACGAACAAGCCGCGCTGTTGGCGGCTTACGGGTCGGCCACTGCACAGGCCGGCGAAGCGCGTTGAGAACCACCAGCGACCCCATCAAGAGTCCGTGACGCCGTGCGCGCGTGGTGCGCCGGCTTCCCGGACGAGTCGCACCGCGAAGTGGACAAGGACCGTGCCTATGCACAACGGTTCGTCGACGCGCTCCATGCTGGCGCTGCGCGCGACGATTTGATGCGAAGGCCCGCCTGCCCGTGTTACAGCAGCGCGCGCTCGACCTCGGCAAAGCTGCTGGCCACCTCGGTGAAGGCGATGGCGCGGCCGAGCTGGCGCTCGAGCTGCGTGCGCGAGACGACGCCGCGCACCCGCCGCGGCGTGTCCACGGTGGCCGCCTGCACCACCAGCACATGCTGGTGGCCAAAGCGCTGCAGCGTGGCCACCAGGTTGCCCACCGTGGCGCTGCGCAAGGCCTCGAAGGCCACGGCTTCCAACTCGTGCAGCGGCGTCATCACGTCGGCCACGCTCAGCGCGTCGTGATGCACGCGGCGTTCGTTGATCATGCGCATCGCGCGGTCGCCATGCAGATCGGTGGTGGTGACCAAGCCTTCGATGGCCGGCAATTCGCTGACCACGAAGAGCATCCGAACACCCTGGTGGATCATCGTCAGTTCGGCCTGCGCCAGCGTGGCGCCGGGCGCGACACTGGCGGCCTTGACCTGCGTCAGGTCGGTCATCACCTCGATGGCGGGCGAGTCCAGGCCGACGGGCGGCGCCAGCGCTTGCCCGCGCTGCGCGATCGGCGTGGCGGCTTCGATGCGGAAGGTGGGCAGGGCGGCGTTGGGGTTCATGGCGGCTTCGGCGGGGGTGGCGTGCGCTGTCGCGACGGGGCTTTCACGTTACTCCCGGCCGGCCCGGCTGGGCAAGACCCCAGGCAGGCGTCACCGTACCTGAAGCAATCTTCGCCGTCGCGTCGCCCAGCGCCGTGCCCGGCGCGAGGTTGAACGACACCGTCACCGCCTGCAGCTGGCCGTTTGGCGGAACCGGCGGCCGCCAGTGGCGGCAAGCGCAAGACCTGGGTTTAGCCCGTCTTTCTCAACTCATCCCTGATGCCACCGCCAAGTCATTGATTTGATTTGCGCCGACTCCGAAGGTCTTCACTACAGCGGCAGTGCTGCCGCTGTTCGCTGAACTTGCCTGGCGGTGATTCGCGGCGGGGGTTGACCGGGAAGCGTGAGCCTCAGTTGCTCCAGCAGCATGCGGTGTTCGTGCTGCGGCCGAGCGCACGAACTACCCGCGCGAGGCGGCCGAGATGGCGCTGGCGCACACCATCGAGAACAAGGTCGAAGCAGCCTACCGGCGCGGCGACATGTTCGAGAAGCGCCAGGCCATGATGGCCGAGTGGGCGGCGTTCCTGGCCACGCCGAGCGCGAAGGCGACGGTGCTGCCGATGAAGAGCAAGAGGGGCTGAACCATGCGCAGCGCGGATGACGTTTCGCTTCGACGATGGCGACGCCGTGCTCGTCGACTACCGCGACCATCACTGACCCGAGGAACCGATCACGATGACCCTGGCGATTGGGAAGCGAACCTCGTCCTTCGCAGTGACGGCATCAACCGACACGAGTTCGACGAACACACGCTGAGGCTGCTGAACCCGAGCGACCGGCACGCAGCACGACGCAGAGCGCGGGCCCCGGCTAACTGCGGCTCGCATCAGCTTGCAGCGCGTAGGCGATCCACCGTGCGGCGTAGAGGCCGTGGCTACGGTCGACGATGAGCCAAACGCTGCTGCACTCCTTGCGCAGGGCGACAGTGCCAATGTCCA
>JANNQO010000382.1:0-5387 GCA_031400795.1 Rubrivivax sp.
CAGTTCCGGGCGGCCCGTGCCTTCATGGACCGTCTGGGCGGGCCGGTGCTGGCGGTTCCGGGCAACCACGACCTGCCGCTGTTCGATCTGTGGACGCGCCTGCGACGCCCCTATGCCCGGCACATCGTGGCCTTCGGGTCCGATCTAGAACCCGTGCACTCCTCGCCCGACATGCTGGTGGTGTGCGTCAACACCACCCGCGTCTGGCGACACAAGCATGGCGAGGTGTCGGCGCTTCAGATCGACCGCGTGGTCCGGACACTCGCGGGCGCCGGGGCCACACAGTTGCGCGTGGTGGTGGTGCACCAGCCCGTGGCCGTGACGCGTGCCGAAGATGTGCCGAATCGGCTGCGCGGGCACGCCGCGGCACTGCAGCGCTGGGCCGCCGCCGGCGCCGACCTCGTCATGGGCGGGCACATCCACCTGCCCTACGTGATGGCGTTGCACGGTCTGGCGCGGCCGATGTGGGCGGTGCAGGCGGGCACGGCGGTTTCTTCGCGCGTGCGCAGGGACGTGCCGAACTCGGTGAACCTGCTGCGCTGGGGCGCCGAAGCGGGCAAGGGCCGTTGCCTCATCGAGCAGTGGGACTTCACCGATACGCACCGGGCCTTCGCGCGCAGCACGGTCACTGAAGTCTGGCCCGCCAGAGCATGAAGCGTGCTTTGTCATGGGCCTTTGGATGCGCCGACTTGGAATCACTCTGCGGCAAACGACGGAGTGTTTCACCGAGGCATCTCATCGAAAGCCGCGAGTTCGCCTTTCCCGATGCCGCGGTCACGCAAGTGCTGCTTCTTCCTGCCAATCATCCAGCCCAGACTGCGATCTATTCAACTTCCTTGAGGCCTGACCATGAAGACCTTCCTCGATTCCAGTGGCCCGAACCGTCAGCGCCGGCAGCAACGCATCATCGCGCGCCTGCAACGCGCATGGAACTACCTGCAGCGGCTGGTATTGGTGGAACACCGCCAGCCTGCGGAGCTGGTGTTGATCCCGATCCGCATTGAGCGGCCTGAAACACTGCGCCAGTCGAAACGAAGCACCTGGCGCGATTGATCGAAAGACTCGGCACAAGCTGTCGCCTACTGGCAACGGGTGCTCCAAGCGCGAACTCGGTCTGGAGCCTCATCTCCTGCCGCACATCGTTCACACGCTGTGCGAAGAACTGCTGCTCGGCGGGTACCAGACAGGTTCGCTGATGGACAACGTCGATGACAGCACCCTGGCGGCATTGATGTCCGAAATCTCGGATCCGGCGCTGCAGAGGACTGTCCTGCGTCTGTCCTTGGCCGCCGCGCGCGCAGACGGCCACCTGACCGACGGCGAAACCGTGGTCGTGGAGGCCGCCCGGCACCATTGGCAGGTGGTCGATGGTGAGGAGTCGAGCGCCCCTGCATCGGCGCGCCGCCACGCGGCCTGACCAGAGCCGTTCAAGCGCGTTCAAGCGCGCGCCGCAGCTACCACCCGCAGCACAAGAGGGTGATGTTGCCCGCGGCGTGAGCGGATGGCGTGGATTTCCTCCTTCACGTCAACGCAGCGCCCGAGCAAGCGCAGCCCGCGCATCAAGCCCACGTCACTGGCGCCAAGGCGGCTGACCGGGAACACGCCCAGCCCGCGCGCGGCAAACACCGCCAGCAGCGCGCTGTCTTCGAATTCGCCGACGATGTGCGGCCTCAATCCCTGGGCCTCGAACCAGCGATCCAGGGTCGGGCGCAGCGCCGAGTGGCCGGTGGGCAGCAGTACCGGCAACCGGTTGAGCGATTGCGGGAACTGGTCCACATCGGCCTTGTGCACATGGGCGACGGGCCCGTACCAATCGACCGGCGATTCGATCAGCCGTTCGCTCGTCAGGCGAAGGTTCGGGTTGCGTGGCGCCGGCTGTCCGGCCAGCACCAGGTCCAGGTGATGCAGCGCCAGTTCAGCGAGTAGTTGCTCGAACTCCCCCTCGTGGCACACCAGCCGCAGTGATGGCGTGGCCAGCACGGGCTCCAGCAGCGCGTGCGCGGCCAGCTTGGAAATGCCGTCCGACATGCCGACTGCCAACCGGGCGACCTTGCCGCTGGCTGCTTCGCGCACTTCGTCGGGGATGACCTGGCCGAGCTGGAAGATCTCCTCGGCGCGGGCGAAGGCGGCCTGGCCCGCTTCGGTCATCGCCACACCGCGGCCGGCCGGCTTGAGCAACTGGTGGCCGAGTGCCTTTTCCAGCTCCCGCACCTGGGCGCTGATGGTCTGCACCGCCATGTCCAGCCGCTCGGCCGCGCGGGCGAAGCCGCCTTCCTTGGTGACGACCCAGAAGTAGTACAGATGGCGGTAGTTGAGCATGCAGATCTCACATCGGGAAAGCAGAAGTCTAAGTCTGACTGGCACTGGTTTCTTCGAATCTCGAACCGCTGAAGACTACCGCCTGCTGCTGTTCAACAAAGAGGAAACGATCATGTTCTACGCGCTCAGTTGGATTGTGGTGTTCGGCCTTCTGGCGCTTTGGTCGCTTGCTGCCTGGGCGTTCCACTCGATCACGACATGGACGGTTTCGAATGCGGGCGTCCTGGCAGGAGGTGCCGAGGCGACCGAGGGCTTGCGCTTGCCGGACTGGCTCGCGCCCTGGGTGCCGTCTGAGATTGCTCTGGCGTTGAATTCGATGGTGTCGGCTTTCACGCCTGCCATCGAAGCCGTGCTTGGGTGGGCACCCACCTTGGCGGGCAGCCTGTCAGTGGCGGTCTGGGTGGTCTGGGCCATCGGGAGCGTTCTCCTGATGGTCATGGGCGTTGTTCTCAGCGGGATAATCGCGGTGCTGCGCCGACGCGCATCCGTCAGATCCAGCCTATCAATGACGGCAAAAACGGTCGCTTGATGGTGGCGGCAGCCGAGCTTGTGGGCGCGCCTCACGCGGATGGGCCCACATCCCGGTAACAAACGCCATCAACATGGGCGCAGTACATGCAGAGCTTCCTCGACCCGGCCATTCTCTTCTTCGTGTTTGGCATGCTCGCAGGGCGCTTGAAGTCCAACCTCGAGATCCCGCCACAGGTATCGCGGTTTCTGTCGCTTTACCTCTTGATGGCGCTCGGGCTCAAAGGGGGCTTCGCGCTTTCTGAATCGGGGCTCACCTCCGATGTGGCGATCAGTCTGGGGAGTGCGCTGGCGCTGGCTTTCATCGTCCCGGCGCTGGGGTACGTGGCCCTTCGACGGTTCCTGAACGGCTTTGACGCGGCCGCGATCGCGGCCACCTACGGCTCGGTCAGCGCGGTGACCTTCATCACTGCCGTGCAGTACCTGGACAACATCGGCTTGACCTACGGCGCGCACATGGCTGCGGCGATGGCGTTGATGGAGTCCCCCGCCATCGTCATGGCGGTGGTGTTGGCCAACGTGGTTCGAACACGGCAGGCCGCAGACACTGATCACGCCGGCCAAAATGAATCGGCCGAAGCTGTGGGCAGCGCTGCTGCGGGTGTGCCGTTGAGCAAGGTTCTCCACGAGTCGCTGACCGACGGCGCACAACTGCTGCTGCTCGGAGCGATGACCGTCGGTATTCTGACCGGCGAAGCGGGTGAAGCGGCAATGCAGCCCTTTGCGGTCGATCTGTTCAAGGGCATGCTGGCGTTTTTCCTGCTCGATATGGGTCTGCTGGCAGCGCGCAACTTCGGCGGGCTCAAGGGCCACTCTCCCTGGCTGTTCGTCTACGCCGTGGGCGGGCCGCTGGTTCACGCGGGTCTTGCCTTGGCACTAGCCGTGGCGGTTGGTATGTCGCCGGGCAACGGCGGGCTGCTGATGGTTCTGGCTGCCAGCGCGTCCTATATCGCCGTGCCCGCTGTCATCCGACACGCCATCCCCGAAGCCAACCCGTCGCTCTACTTTGGCATGTCACTTGGACTGACTTTCCCATTGAACATCTTGATCGGCATTCCTGTGTACGTTCACATGGCACAGCGATTCCTGTCTTGAGCAGGTCCGGCGCCGCCGCATGGGCTGGCTTCGGGAAATACGAACCCGAGCTCATTCAAGTGCTGGTTCTTCTCAAAGTCAGAAGTGCCGAACATCCACCATCTTTTCTTCGGCATCCAAGCACATGGACAGCATCGTCATCCTCTTCGCCATCATGACTGCTACGATGTTCGCAGTCACCTTCCACGCCTGGCGTCTTGGCAACGAGAAGCGCGACGTGGTCCTGCTCGGTGCGGTGGGCGGCTTGTGCGGCGTCGGCACCGCCTTCGCCGCGATCATCTGAGGCCCTGCAATGGACTCGGTGATTCCCTTTCTGGCGGCCGACTTCCTGGGCAAGCCCGCCTGGGTCTGGCTCACCTTCGTCGGCATCGTCGTTGCGCTGCTGGCCTTTGATCTCGGCGTCCTGCACAAGGACGACAAGGAGATCGGCGTGCGTGAGAGCCTGCTGCTCTCTGCCGGCTACATCAGCGCCGCGCTGATCTTCGGTGCCTGGGTCTGGTGGTACCTGGGCGCGCAGAGCGGCATGGACTACTACACCGGCTTCATGATCGAGAAGTCGCTGTCGATGGACAACGTCTTCGTCATCGCACTGATCTTCAGCTTCTTCGCGATTCCGCGGCAATACCAGCACCGGGTGCTGTTCTGGGGCATCCTGGGTGTGATCGTGCTGCGCGCCATCATGATCGGTCTCGGCGCCACGCTGGTCAGCCAGTTCAGCTGGGTGCTGTACCTGTTCGGCGCCTTCCTGATCTTCACCGGCATCAAGATGTGGATCATTGCCGACCACATGCCGGATATTGCGAACAACCCCTTGCTGAAGTACCTGAAGCGGCATATGCGGGTGACAGAGGGCCTGCGGGGCAACGCCTTCTGGGTGAACGAGCCCGACCCCGCCACTGGCAAAGTAGTACGCTTTGCCACGCCATTGTTCCTGGCCCTGGTCTTGATCGAATTCGTCGACCTGGTGTTCGCGGTGGACTCGGTGCCGGCGATCTTTGCCATCACCACCGACCCGTTCATCGTCTACACGAGCAACATCTTCGCCATCCTCGGCCTGCGCGCGCTGTACTTCGCGCTGGCGGCGATGATCCACCGCTTCAAGTATCTGAAGTACGCGCTGGCCCTGGTGCTGGTGTTCATCGGCTCGAAGATCTTTCTGGTCGGCATCATCGGCAAGATCCCGCCGGTGATCTCGCTGAGCGTGACCTTCGGTCTGATTGCCGGTGGTGTGCTGGTGTCGCTGTGGAAGACACGCGGGCTGCCCACTGTCGTCGCGCCGACATGACGGCGCCCATCGTGCAGCGGCTGCGCGACGCAGCCGCGGCCTTGCCTGCCGAGCGGGTGTCGATGCAAACCATGGCGCAGGCCCACGGGCCTGCGGCACACGGCACCATGCTGCTGCTGATGGCAGCGCCTTGCCTGCTGCCTGTTCCGGGCGTGGGCAC
>JANNQO010000383.1:0-4353 GCA_031400795.1 Rubrivivax sp.
CGTGTTAACCGTACGGTGAATCGTAGGCCGGGCCGGCGCGTTCGGCAATCGGGGCGAACGCATCAATCCCGTACCAGGTAGCCCAGCACCAGATCGGTCATGTGCGACAGCCGTTCGACCTTGGCCTTCGCGCCGAGCAGGTCGCGGTCGAAGATGGTCGACAGCGTGTGGCTGTTGCCGAGATAGAAATACGACAGTCCGGCGATCGAAATGTAGAGCTGCACCGGGTCGACCCCGGCGCGGAACAGCGCCGCCTTGTGGCCACGCTCGAGCACGCCGGCAATGGTCTGCACCAGCGGCGAGTGCATCGTCTTCACCTTCGCCGATTGTTTCAAGTGGCGTGCGCGGTGCATGTTCTCGCTGTTCAGCAGCGTCAGGAACTCGGGGTGCGCGAGGTAGTAGTTCCAGGTGAAGGCGATCAAGCGCCGGACCGCCTCGATCGGCTCCACCTGCGTCAGGTTGAGTTGCTGCTCTTCGCCGCGGATGCCCTCGTAGGTGCGTTCGAGCACGGCCAGGAACAGGCTCTCCTTGTTCTCGAAGTAGTAGTAGATGAGGCGCTTGTTGACCGCGGCGCGTTCGGCGATGCGGTCCATGCGCGCGCCACCCAGGCCATAGGCGGCGAACTCGCCCATCGCGGCTTGCAGGATGTCTTTCTGCGAACGGTCGGCGTCGCGTGGGCGGGCTTCCGGTGCCTTCTTCCTGCCTGGGGTTTTGCTCATGCCGCGGCGATTCACTGTTTGTTGAAGTATCGGGCTTGCAGAACGCCCGGGGCAAGCCTTCGCATAATGCCCATCCCTTTGCAGCCGAGCCGCATCGAATGACGCCACGTCCCGCCGGCCACGCCCTGGTCGAAGCGCTGATCGCGCAAGGTGTCGGCACCTGCTTCGGCGTGCCGGGCGAAAGTTACCTCGCCGTGCTCGATGGCCTTTACGAACACCGCGAGCGGATTCGCTTCATCGCCTGCCGCCAGGAGGGCGGCGCGGCCTTCATGGCCGAGGCGCAGGGCAAGCTCTCGGGCCGCCCGGGCATCTGCTTCGTCACGCGCGGGCCGGGTGCCACCAACGCCAGCATCGGCGTGCACACGGCGTTCCAGGACTCGACACCGATGATCCTGTTCGTCGGCCAGGTGGCGAGCGAACAGCGCGACCGCGAAGCGTTTCAGGAGATCGACTACCGCCAGATGTTCGGCCCCGGCACGCTGGGCCTGGCGAAGTGGGTGGGCGAGGTGCACAGCGCCGACCGTCTGCCCGAGTACGTGGCGCGGGCCTTCCACACGGCGATGCAGGGCCGCCCCGGGCCGGTGGTGCTGTCGCTGCCCGAAGACATGCTGACGCAGCTCACCGCCGCGCCCGTGCTGCCGTGCGTGGTACCGGCCGAGGCCTGGCCGGCACCGGGCAGCCTGGTGCAGCTGCGCACGATGCTGCTGAAAGCGAAGCGGCCGCTGGTCATATCCGGCGGCAGCGGCTGGGACGCCGAGGCCGGCCGCGCGCTCGAACGATTCGCCGAGAACTGGCAGCTGCCGGTGGCCAACGGCATGCGCTTCCAGGACACCTTCGACAACCGCCACGCGCTGTACGCCGGCGATGTCGGCATCGGCATCAATCCGAAGCTCGCGGCGACCGTGCGCAACGCCGACCTGATCATCGCTTTGGGCATCCGCCTCGGTGAGATGACGACCAGCGGCTATACGCTGCTGCAGGTGCCGAGGCCGGCGCAGCAGCTCGTGCACATCCACGCCGGCGCCGAAGAGTTGGGCCGTGTCTACAGCGCCGACCTGATGATGCAAGCCTCGATGGGCCTGGCCGCGAAGGCACTGGAAACGCTGGCCGCGCCCGCCAGCGTGCCGTGGACCGCGCACGCACAGGCCGTGCACGCCGACTACCTGGCCAATCTGCAAGCGCCCGGCGTCGCGCCTCTGGACATGGCGGTGATCGTCAAGACGATCCAGCACACGCTTGGCGACAACGTGATCTACACCAACGGTGCCGGCAACTTCAGCGGCTGGCTGAACCGCTACGTGCAGTACACGGCGCTGCACCACCATGGTCGCTCGCAACTCGCGCCGACCTCGGGTGCGATGGGCTACGGCCTGCCCGCCGCGGTGGGCGCCGCGCTGCTGCACCCTGATCGCCATGTGGTGAACATCGCCGGCGACGGCGACTTCCTGATGAACGGCCAGGAGCTCGCCACCGCGACGGGCTATGGTGCGGGGCAAGGCGCCGGCAAGCTCATTTCGGTGGTGGTCGACAACGGCACCTACGGCACGATCCGCATGCACCAGGAGCGTGACTACCCGGCGCGCGTCAGCGGCAGCGACTTGTTCAACCCCGACTTCGCGGCGCTGGCGCGGGCCTACGGCTGGCATGCCGAATTCGTCGAACGCACCGACGCTTTTGCCGCCGCGCTGGAGCGATGTCTGGCCGCCGGCAAGCCGGCGCTGGTGCACATCAAGCTGGATGCGGATGTCAGCACCACGCGCACCACTCTCACCGCCATTCGTGAAGCCGCGCGAAGGGCCGGGGGGTGAGGCGCTGAGCGACACCGGTTTTTGGATGTACGGAGAGATGCCGATTGCGTGGCGCGGCCGCGTTTCACGACACTTCTGCGCTCGGGCCGTGCCGCCGCCGGTGGCGCCCGGATGGAGAATGCCCCATGGCCCTGGTTGTCGCCCTGTACAAGAAGCCCGCTGACCCGGCGGCCTTCGACGCCTACTACTACTCGACCCACTTGCCGGTGGCCAAGACCTTGCCCGGCCTGCGCGGCTACCAGGTCAGCGCCGGCCCGATCGGCACACCTGCGGGCGAAGCGCCGCTGCATCTGGTGGCGCTGCTGCGCTTCGACTCGATGGCCGCGATCCAGACAGCGCTGACCTCACCCGAAGGTGCCGCCACCGCTGCCGACCTGGGCAACTTCGCCCAGGCCGGCGTCGAGTTGCTGATGTTCGACACCAAGGACATCTGAGGCGCATTGCCCGGTGTTGGCCGGCTTCTGGAACGGGCGGCCGGGCGCACGGCGCGCGCCCCCCGAGGACCCTTGTGGACACCCAATTCCTGAACACCTTCGTCGCCGTCGTGGACCATGGTTCGATGGCCGCGGCAGCGCGCCTGTTGAACATCACGCCGGCTGCGGTGGCGCAACAGATCCACACCCTCGAACGTGAGATCGGTGCGCCGCTGATCGCACGTGCCGGGCGCACGGTCAGCGTCACCGAACCGGGTGCGCGCATCCTGCAGCGCGCGCGCGAGCTGTTGCGGCAGGTGGCTGAACTGAGCGCGGTGGCCAGCGACGCCGACACCGCCGGCGAGTTGCGCCTGGGCGCCGGCACGAATGCCCTGACCGGCATCCTGCCCGACATCCTGGTGCGCGTGGTCGAGCGCTTCCCGCGCATCAAGGTCTTCATCAAGCCCGGTGTTTCGCCGGACCTGCACCACGCGGTGGAAAGCGGCGAGATCGACGCCGCAATCGTGCTGCAGGCGCCCTTTGTACTGCCCAAGACCTGTGATTGGGAACTGCTGCGCGAGGAGCCGCTGATCGTGCTGGCACCGCTCGGCATGGCCGGACGCGACCCGCATGAATTGCTCGCCACCGAGCCGCTGATCCGCTACGACCGGCAGCAGTGGGGTGGTCGGCAAGCCGACCAGTACCTGCGAGCGGCGGGCATCGTGCCGCGCGAACGCTTCGAGCTCAACGCGCTGAATGCCATCGCGGTGATGGTCGACCGCGGCCTGGGCGTTTCGCTGGTGCCGGACTGGGCGCAACCCTGGCCGCAGGGCCTGCAGCTGGCGCGCATCCCGCTGCCGCTGGCGTTCGAGCCGCGCCGCATCGGCGTGGTCTGGTCGCGTTCGACCATCCGCATCCGGATGGTCACGGTCTTCTTGCAGGAGTGCCGTGCCGCGCAAGCAACAAAAACTAGAGCCTGAACATAGCGCAAGGTAGTTTCACTCGGGTTACAGATCGGCAAAACTTGCCGCGGTCGTCGGCCGCTGCGCCACGCCATACCCGAGAACCAACATGAGACAAACCCCGAGCGTCTTCACCCTCGCGCTGTTGGCCGCGGCCATCGGCGCGGCCTACGCCCAACAAGCCCCCGCCGCGGCAGATGCCAGCAAGGCCGAAGTCGACAAGAGGGAGCAGGTCGTCACCATCACCACCGGCACGCGCAGCGCGAAGGCCATCGACAAGATCCCCGGCGCGGTGACGGTGGTGGGCCAGCAGGAGGTCGAGCACACGCTGGCCCTGACTAAAGACGCCACGGCCGTGCTGGCGCGCACGGTGCCGGGCTATTCCGAGTCGTCGCAGGCCATGGCCAACAACGGCGAGAACCTGCGCGGCCGCATTGCGCTGCGCTTGTTC
>JANNQO010000384.1:0-6853 GCA_031400795.1 Rubrivivax sp.
GCAGAACGTCGGCCAGTCGCTGGCGATTGCCGACCGCGCGTACGTGATGGAGAACGGCTCGCTGCGCTTCACGGGTACGCCTGAGGAACTGCTCGCCAGCCCGGAGCTGAAGAAAGCCTACCTCGGCTTGTGAGCCCGACCGCGCAACGAACTCAGCTGCTCGCCCCAGCACAGGCCCATCATGCGCAGGAACTCGATGTTGGCCAAGCCGTGGCGCACCGAATGGTCGGCCGGGATGCCGGTCCAGCCGCGATGCACCACCGTGACCTGCGTGCCGCCTTCGCGCGGCTCGAAATGCACCAGCACCTCGGTCTGCTGATCGCGCGTGAAGTCGGCGTTGCGCCAGCTGAAGCGCCCCGGCGACAACTCCCGTCGGTGCGCAACCCGGGTGCCACGCCGCAGTGATTGGCAAGCCGGTGCGTTGCGACTAGACTTGTCCGTACAACTTTGCCGGAGACCCGAAGATGGGCGCCCCCGAGTTCGAACTGCTGATCAAGAACGTGCGCGTTGTGCGCCCGCACGGCAACGTGGTGCACGAGGCCGATATCGCGGTGGCCGGCGGGCGTGTGGCGCAGATCGCACCGGCCATCGATGCAAGCCGTGCCAAGGCGGTCTACGACGGCACAGGCCGCCTCGCCTTCCCCGGCGTCGTCGATGCGCACATGCACTCGGGCATCTACTCGCCGCTGGCCGAAGACGCGGTCAGCGAGTCGAAGGCCGCGGCAATGGGCGGCGTGACCAGTTCGCTGAACTACTTCCGCACCGGCCAGTACTACCTGAACAAGGGCGGCCGCTACGCGAAGTTCTTCCCCGAGGTGCTGAAGATCGCCAAGGGGCGCTTTCACGTCGACTACGGTTTCCACCTTGCGCCGATGGACCGGATGCACATCGACGAGATCCCGATGCTGATCGCCAAACACGGCGTGGCCAGCTTCAAGATCTTCATGTTCTACGGCAGCCACGGGCTGCACGGCGCGAGCAACTCGCAGCGCGACTTCCTAATGATCGGAGAGGACGAGCGCTACGACCTTGCGCACTTCGAGTTCGTGATGCGCGGCATCCAGAAAGCGCGCGAGATGTTGCCCGAGAAGGCGCGCCAGGTGTCGCTGTCGCTGCACTGCGAGACGGCCGAGATCATGACCGCGTACACGTTGCTCACCGAGAAGAACAAGTCGCTGAAAGGCCTGCCCGCCTACCACGCGAGCCGCCCGCCGCACAGCGAGGGCCTGGCGATCTTCATCGCCGCGTACCTGGCCAACGAGACCGCGCTGCCGAACATCAACCTGCTGCACCTGAGCAGCAAGAAGGCGGTGCAGGCAGCGATGATGATGAGCGACGTGTTCCCGCACATCGACTTCAAGCGCGAGGTGACGATCGGGCATCTGATGCTCGACACCGACAGCCCCGCTGCCGAACTGGCCAAGGTGAATCCGCCGATCCGCCCGCGCCCGGATGTCGAATTCCTGTGGGAGGCGCTGCTCGCCGGTGAACTCGACTGGGTGGTCAGCGACCACGCCTGCTGCCGCCAGGAAATGAAGATCCCGCGCCGGTACTTCGGCAACATCTGGATGGCCAAGAGCGGCTTCGGCGGAACCGAGTACTTGCTGCCCGCGCTGGTCAGCGAAGGCACGAAGCGCGGCATGGGCTACAACCACATGGCGCGCGTGACGAGCTGGAACCCGGCGCAGCGCTACGGCCTGAACCACAAGGGCGACATCGCACCGGGTTTCGATGCCGACATCGCGATCGTCGACGCCGCGCACACCTGGACCATCCGCGCCAAGGACTCGCCGTCCACGCAGGGCTACACGCCGTTCGAGGGGCTGGAGCTGTCGGCGCGGGTCGACGCGACCTTCCTGCGCGGCATGAAGGTGTTCGAAGACGGGCAAGTGATCGGCAAGCCGCGCGGGGTGTATTTGCACCGGCCGACGGCCTAGCAGGTCGCTCCGGTCAACGAGGGATGTCGATCACCGCCACCGTTTCCCCCCAGCGCTGCTGCGACCGCGCGCCGAAGCCGTGCGCCAGCGCTGCCATCGCGCGGTTACCGGCGCGGCAGCGCACCACGACGCGGCGCACGCCATCACGCTCAGCCTGGTCGAGCACGGCGCGCAGCAGCCGCCTGCCGTGGCCGCTGCGACGCACGGCAGCATCCACCGAGAGGCCCAGGTCGATGACCCGTTCGGCGTCTTCGATGCTCAGCGCCGCGTGCGCCAACGCCACCACGTGCGACCCGTCCTGCACCGCGAACACCGTGTCGCGCGTGAAGTCGATGCGCTGCGTGTAGCGCCGCACGTAGTCGTCGTCCACGCCGCCCATGAAGCGATCGGCGCGGTCTTCTGCGCTCAAGGCCAGCAGGTGCCGCGCGATCGCGCCGCGATGCAACGAATTCAGCCGCGCCAAATGGCGGGCCGGCCACGTTGAGCCCGGCCGCCATCCCGCGACCGCGCGCCACCAGCGGCCGAGCGCCAGGCCGGCCTCAGCCGCCCACAACGCGCCGCGCGGCGCAGCAACCAACAGTTTGGAAGGGTGATGGGACATGGAAACTCCTTGAATCGGCATGTGGGGCCATACTCGGGTTTTCCCTAGAGACCGGCCAATCACGGGTTCGAATCCCGCCATCACCCGGCTGAATGCCTCGCCCCGCTCGATGCGACACCGCCCGACGAACTTCCGCAACCTCGACCTGAACCTGCTGAAGGTCTACGACACGGTGATGGCCGAGCGCAACGTCACGCGTGCCGCCGAGCGTCTGGCGATGACGCAGCCGGCGGTGAGCAACGCGCTGCGCCGGCTGCGCGAGGCCACCAACGAAGAGCTGTTCGTCGCCACCTCCACCGGCGTGACGCCCACGGCTCAGGCCGAGGCCCTGTGGCCAGTGGTGCGCGACGCGCTCGCCAGCCTGCGCGCGGCCTTCGAGCCGCAGGGCTTCGACGCGCGGCAGGACGCACGCAGCTTCACGCTGGCGATGGCCGATGCCACCGCCGCGTTGTTCGTACCCGTGCTCAACGAGGCTTTGCAGCGCGAGCAGGCACAGGTCAGCCTGCATATCACCGCGCTCACCACGCGCGACCCACGCGGCCTGCTCGAACAAGGCCAGGTCGATGCCGCGGTCGGCTTCTTTCCCGAGGTGGCGGCGGCCCTGGCGCAAGAGGGCGAGACGGGCGTGATCCAACGCGAGCCGCTGTACCGCTGCGAGTACGTCTGCGTGATGCGGCGCGGCCACCGCCTGGCGCGGCAGAGCGCCCTGACGCTGGATGCCTACTGCGCCGCGTTGCACCTGCGCGTGAACTTTGCCGGACGGCCGCGCGGCTTCGTCGACGAAGCGCTCGCCGCGCTGGGCCGCCAGCGCCGCGTGGCGATCACGGTGAGCCAGTTCGCGCTGGCCGGCTCAGTGGTGCAGCAGTCGGATCTGCTCACCGTGCTGCCGCGCAGCTTCGTGCCGGCCACCGGTTTCGAGGGTCAACTCGCAACGCGCCGGTTGCCCTTCGAGATGCCCGAGATCGACGTGAGCCTGCTCTGGCACGGTCGCCACGAGCAGGACACCGCACAGCGCTGGCTGCGCGACACCTTGCAGCGCAGCGGCGCCGAGATCGCGGCCGGCCTGCGCGCGCTGGGGTGATCGCGCGGGCGATACGGGCCCGCGCCGCGCCGGATGCTCCTGAAAGAGGGGGTTTCCCGTTCTATGCTCAGCGGGCCATGCCCGTCCCCGGCGTCGTCCGCCACTCACGAATGCCCGCTGGCACCCCCGCGGTGCAGGTGGCCATCGTCGGCGCGGGCGCCTGCGGGCTGATGGCCGCGATCGCGTTGCAAGACGCCGGCGTCGACTGCGTGCTGCTCGAACGCGACCCACGGCCGATGGGGTCGACGGCGTTGTCATCGGGCTTCATCCCCGCCGCCGGCACGGCGGTGCAGCGCGCCGCGGGCGTGTTCGACGACAGCCCCGAGCGACTCGCCGCCGACATTCAGGCGAAGGCGCGCGGCACCGCCGCTGGTCATCTCGTCCGGGCCTACGCCGCCGCGATCGGGCCGGCGCTGGAATCCTTGCAATCACGGCACGGTCTCGCCTTCGAGCTGCTGGATGGGTTTCTCTACCCAGGCCACAGCGTGCGCCGCATGCATACGCTGCGCGAGCGCACCGGCACGGCGCTGGTCACGGCGCTGGAGAGCGCGGCCTTGCGCGCAGGCGCGACGATCGTCTGCGACGCGCAGGTCTTCGAGTTGCGCGCCGATCACCTCGGCCGCGTGCACGGCCTCGCCTACGAGCGGCCCGATCGCAGCGTCGAGACGCTCGCCTGCCGCATGCTGCTGCTTGCCTGCAATGGCTTCGGCGGCAACGCCAGGATGGTGGCCGAGTTGCTGCCGCAGATGCGCAGCGCGCCGTTCGCCGGCCACGCCGGCAACGACGGTTCGGCCATCGCCTGGGGCCGCGCCCTGGGCGCGCGCTGCGCTGATCTGGGCGGCTATCAAGGCCATGGCGGCTGGGCCGTGCCACAGGGCGTGCTGATCAGCTGGGCGCTGATGATGCAAGGCGGCATCCAGGTCAACGATCGAGGTGAGCGGTTCCACGACGAGACGACCGGATACTCGGAAGCGGCGGTGGAAGTGCTCGCGCAGCCGGGCGGCAGCGCGTGGAGCGTGATCGACGAACGGCTGCTGGCGCTGGGCCGCACGTTCCCCGATTTCGCGATCGCCGAACAGGCCACCGCCGTGCGACGCGCCGACGATGCCGCGAGCCTGGCCACGCTGATCGGCTGCCCGGCGTCGACACTGGCCGCCACGCTCGCCACCACACGCCTGACACCGCCCTATTTCGGAATCCGCGTCACCGGTGCCCTCTTCCACACCCAAGGTGGCCTGGACATCGATGCCGATTGCCGCGTGATGCGCGACGACGGTACACCGCTGCCCAACCTGCTCGCCGCCGGCGGTGCGGCGCGCGGTGTTTCGGGCAACGCAGTGTGGGGTTACCTGTCAGGCAACGGGCTCTTGAGCGCGGTGGCCGGCGGCTTCATCGCGGCGCGCACGGCCATCGCAGCAAGAAGCTGACGCCGCCGTCCGTGGATCGGGTCGAACCCGCAGTCGAGGATGTTTACAGCGCGCGCGGATTCATCGCGTCGCTCTGCCGTAGATCGTTGTTTTTAATGGATAGCCGGTAACGGGTGCGATTCTTGCGGAATCACGTCCATCTGTAACTGGAGATGATTGATGAGAGCATTTCTATCGAGGACCCTGGCCGGCACCGCGGCGGCAATGGGTCTTGCCTTGTCTGCGCACGGCGCGACGCCGGTCGGCGGTCAGAGCTTCCAGCCGCTGGTCCTTTCCGGCGCTTTCCCGGACACGCCGGCCGCGCGTGTCGACCCCAACGTGGCGACCTCGCGCTTCTCGGGGGTGGTCAGCATCAACATCGAATACGGCGGCAGCTCGTTCATCTGCTCGGGCTCGATGATCAGCACGCGCCACGTGCTGTCGGCTGGCCATTGCGTCGATACCACCGGCAACGGCACCTTGATCGACCTGACCGCGCCCGGCAGCAGAGTCCGCGTGGTCTACAACGCCAGCAGCGTCGTCGGCGATCCGGGCCGGGCGATCGTCACCGCCTCGGCGGTCTCGATGCACCCCGACTACAAAGGCTTCGGCAACTGCCCGGTGGGCACCCCCGGCTTTTGCGTGAACGACGACATCGCCGTCATCACGCTGCCGGTCGATGCCCCCGCGGCGGCCAAGATCTACCGCGTTCTCTCCGCTGACATGGGCGCCGGCACGCAGATCACGCTGGCCGGCTACGGCGTCTCGGGCGACGGCATCAACGGCTTCACGACCGGTCCGGCCTTCCGCGTCAAGCGCAGCGGCGGGAATGTGTTCGACTTCTTCGAAGGCGACGACGAGAACTTCACCGGCACCGACGCGTTCGGCTTCATCCAGGGTGGGGCCAACGAGGTTTACTACGCCGACTTCGACGGTGTGAACAGCATGGGGGCCAACGTCGACTCGTCCTGCACCTTCTTCGGCGCCTGCACCGCGCAACTGGCCAACGAGGTCGAAGCCAACATCGGCGGCGGCGACTCCGGCGGCCCGTCGTTCGTGGGCACCGACGAGCTGTTCCTGGTGGCCAACAACACCTTCGGCTTTTCCGGCTTCGGCGAAGAGAACCCGGGCGCCTTCGGCTCGCTGTTCGGCGGCATCGCCCTGAGCAGTTACCTGCCGTACCTGATCAGCGCCACCTGCGGTGCGGTCGGGATTGTTCCGCAGCCGGGTTCGATCGCCCTCATCGGGCTGGCGCTCGCCGGCCTGGGTGCATCACGCCGCCGCACGAGTTCCTGATACTGCTCCTGCGAAAGCAAAGCGGCCTGCGGGCCGCTTTTTCATGCTCGGGGTCGGGGCGGGCCGGTACTACTGAACCGCCTGCGAACGCGGCGGCAGCTCGCGCCGCGGCGTGAAGATCTCGCCCACGTCCACCGCGTCGAAGCGGTATTGCAAGCCGCAGAAGTCGCAGCCGACTTCGACCAGCCCACGCTCGGCTATCAGGCTGTCGCTCTCGCCGCGGCCGAGCGACTGCAACATGCCCTGCACCCGCTCGCGGGAGCAGGCGCAGGCGAAGCGCGGGTGCTGCGGCTCGAAGCGGCGCAGCGTTTCTTCCCAGAAGAGGCGGCGCAGGATCAGATCGGGCTCGAGCCCGAGCAACTCTTCGCGGGTGAGCGTGGCGGCGAGCATGGCGATGCGGGTGAAGGCTGCCGACAAACCGATCGAGTCCTCGTTGCGTTGGCCTTCGAGGTTGGCCGTGCCTTCGATGGGAATGCGCTGAATCAACAAGCCCGCGGCGACACGGTCGTCGGCCGCCAGCACCAGACGCGTA
>JANNQO010000385.1:0-3939 GCA_031400795.1 Rubrivivax sp.
CTGGTGTTGCCGCTGGCCACGATGGAAGAAGCGCTGAAGGCGGCCGGGCGGCTGTAACGCACTCACGCGTGGACAACCACGCGCCCACCCGGCGCCTCGCGTAACTCTCAGTTCGCGTTCAACCAGCGCAGCCCGCGGCAGCTCGGGTGCCAGCGGTTGTTCACCAGGCAGGTGGCGGCGTCGGGGTCGGTCTTCAGGATGAACATCGCGCGCGCCGCCACGGCGGTATCGGCGAAGTCGCTGAACAGGCCGTCCACGCCGAGTTCGTAGAACGCCAGGTACTCGTTGATCGGGTTGCCCTTGAAGTCACTGGCCAGGCGGCGCTGCTCGTTGCGGAAGGTGAAGGGATGCACCACCAGGCCGGCAGCGTGGGCGTCGGCCACCACGCGGCTGGCCGGCAGCAGCTTGCGGTCGGCGTCGTTCACCAGGCCGTCGCCGTTCACATCGGCGCAGCGCGCGCTGACGATGCTCACGCAGGCCGAGCTGATCAGGTAAGGCTTCCACGGGCCGATGCCATCGGCATAGGTGCGCACCTCGGCCAGGCCGGCCGGCGTCACCAGGTCGCCGAAGGTGCCGGCACGGCCGGCCACGGTCCAGTCGTACGGGCGGTCGAACGGCGCGGCGTAGGTGATGCGGCCATCCGGTGCCACGTCGTCGGCGTCCACCAGCTGCACCAGGCGCACCGAGGTGCGCGTGCGCAGGTACTTCAGGTTCGCCGTCTCGAAGCTCTGGATGAACACCGGCGCGCGGCGATGGTTCCAACCATGGCGCTGCAGCACCGTGAGCAAGCGGTCTTCCAACGCCAGGCCCAGCCGCTGGTGGTAGGTGGGATGTTTGGTCTCGGGGTAGATGCCGATCGTGCGCCCTTCTTCGGCGCCCTTGCGGCGCGCGAGCTGGATCACTTCTTCGAACGTCGGGATCATGAAGCGGCCATTGAAGGCCTGCTCGCGCTCACCGAAGGCCTGCACCGCGCGCAGCTCGCGAATCTCGGCGAGCGTGAAGTCGCTGGCGAAGAAGCCTTCCTCCTCGGCACCGTCGACGATCGCCCTGCGCTTGCGGCTGGCGAATTTGGCCAGCGAGGCGACGTTGGTGGTGGCGATCAGGTTGGGCTCGTGGCGCGCGATCAGCACGCCGTCCTGGGTGGCCACCAGATCGGGCTCGATGTAGTCGGCGCCCAGTTCGATGGCCAGCGCATAACTTTCCAGCGTGTGCTCGGGCAGGTAGCCGCTGACGCCGCGGTGGCCGATGACCAGCGGGCGTGCCGGTGGCCTGGCGTCGTGCCGGTCGCTGCCGCCGGGGCTGTCGGCCAGAGCCGGCGGCGCCGCCACGCTCAGCAGCACCGCGCAGCACCCGGCCACGCCGGCGCGCAGTGCCTTCTGGCCAATCGTTCGAGCCTGATCGAATCGCATACTTGTCTCCTCGAGCTTCGGCATCATCGCCGGTGCGCATGCTACGCAGTGCAGATGACAAATTGGTGTGTTCGGCAGCGTAACCATCGGTTCGACGGCGGCTCGACTCCCGCCTCGCTCAGCGCTTCAGCTCGAGCACCGTGCCGATTCGCGCACGCGCCACGTCGTCGGCGTGGAACGGCAGCGTGGGCCACTCCTTGCGCGCGTACAGCCGCAGCTGATCAGCCGCATGCGGCGACGCGGCATCGCTCGACTGCCCGTACACCAAGAGCGCCTGCGCGCGCGGGCCGCGTTCGTCGAAGCCCACCACTTGCACGTAGCTGGTGCCGTAGTCGATCAGGTATCCGCGGTTGCCCAGCGTGGGTGCCGCGCGCGCCGACATCATGTTCAGCACGCCTTCGAACGGCTCGCCGCCGTGCAGCGCGATACGCTCGTCGACGATCGCCGCGCGTTGCACGTCGCGCAGCGGCGCATCGAGCGCGAAGCCCGCACCGCGAACGGTGGCCACCGCCTTGCCCAGCGCTTCCCAAACCTTGGCCGCCACCGCGGCATCGGCCATGTTCAGGCCCAGCGGCGTCTCCACCGGCCGCGCAGCATCGAAAGGCACGCGCCACACGCCGGGCACGGCCATCGCGGCGCGCCAGAACTCGCGGAACAGGTGCGCGCCGCGCGCGTCGAGTTCGCTCGTGCGGTCCCAGCCGCGCAGCGCGGCGCAGCCGGCCTTGCTGGTGTCGTCGGGTGCAGCGCTGCAGGCCGCCAGCAGATCGGGCATCACCAGGCGGCCGATCAGGTTGCGGTTCTCGAACAGCTGCTGCTGCACGCCCTGCGCCGTGGCCTTTCCGCGCCCGAGCAGCAGCGGAATCTCGAACAGGCTCGAGCGCGTGCGCGGGCTGTCCACGCGCGCCGTACCCACTAGCGGCGAGATGCCTTCGAAGCGCTGCGCGGGGTGGGTGTATTCGAAGCTGTCGTTGCTGTTCTGCACCCAGTCGCTGCGCAGCGCCACCGGCAGGCGCTCACCGGCGATCACGCCCGGTTGCACCGAGCGGGCATCGCGTTGCCAGTTGCAATCGGCGCGCGAGCCGTCGAGCACGATCAGATTCGCCTGCCGTGCCAGCCGCCGCGCCGCTTCGCTGCTGCCGCAGCGCTGCAGCTGCGCGGCGTCAACATCGGGCACCACGCTGGCGTCGGCGTACATCGCCATGCCGTGGCGGTCGGCGGCGATGGTGTTGACCCAGGCGGTGCCCAGCCCGGGCAGCGCGGCCCGCATCTCCTGCACGCTCCGGGCACGGGCGAAAGCGAGCACGGTGTCGGTGCTGCGCACGTTGCCGGTGTTGGCGTCTTGCAGTGCGAAGGCAGTTTGCGCAGTCCACGCGATGTTCAGGCGCGGCGCCACCAGCACCGGGCCGTAGCGGGTGCTCCACGCGGTGTGCGGTTTCTCGCGCAGCACACCGTCGGCGCCCAACACCATCGCGCGCACCTGGCGCGAAGCCATCGCCTCCGGCTGGCCGTCGACCCAGTAGCGCGTCGGGTCGCCCGGCACGAGCTTCAGTTCGTGCAATGTGAAGCGTTTGCCGGTGGAGACGGTGTGCGACCAGGCGATGTCTTTGTTGAAGCCGATCACCACGCCCGGCGAGGTACCGATGGCCACCCCCATCACGTCGAGCTGGCCGGGGATGGTGGCGTGCAGCTGCCAGAAGCGGTTGCTGCCGAGCCAGGGGAAATGCGGGTTGCCGAGCAACAAGCCGCGCCCGTCGGCGGTGCTCTCGCGGCCGAAGGCCCAGGCGTTGGAGGCCAGCGGGGCGTTGTCCGCCTGCAGATCGGCCATCTCCAGCGTGCTTTCGTAGGCGGCCGATGCCTTTGGCGGCTGCGCGCCGAGGATCGCGTCGGCGAACACCGCTGCCCCGGCCTGCACCGCGGTGATCTCGTTGATTCGGCCGTAGTCGGCCGCGGTCATCGGCGTGACCCAGGGCTTGCCGTTGCAGGCCGCGGGCAGCTTGCCGGCATGGTCGGCGAGGAAGCGGTTGTAGCCGGCCACGTAGCCGCGAGACAGCGCCCGCGCTTCGGCGCTCACCGTCGCCGCGGCGCGCGCGAGCTTGGCCTCGTCGACATGCGAGGCGATGAAGAGGTCTATCTGCTCGTTGGGCAGCATGCGCAGGCCCAGCAGGCCCTGCGCCGTGCCGCCGAAATGGCGCGAACGTTCACCGCGCACGGTGACCAGCTGATTGGCGGTCTGGCACACGTTGTCTTGCGCATGGGCGTAGGCGATGCCGTAAGCCAGGGTCTCCCAATCGGGCGCGCTGACATGGGCCACGCCGTTCGTGGTGCGCTGCACGGTGGCCGTGCCGCCGGGGCTGCCCAGGCTGGCGCAGCCGGCCAGCGCAGCAGCAGCCGCGATGGACAGCGCGGCGTTCATCGTCTTCATCGTATGGGTCTCCTCGAGTGAACGTTGTCTTCAGTAGGTGCCCGGATAGGCGCCGCCGTCCAGCAGCACGTTCTGGCCGGTGTAGTAGCCCGCCTGCGCGCTGCACAG
>JANNQO010000386.1:0-18495 GCA_031400795.1 Rubrivivax sp.
TGCTCATTCGAGGTCTCCCTCGTCGACGTTGTATTCCTTGTCCAGCCGCTTCATCAGGATCGCGTAGACGCCGATGATCGCCACGTAGATCGCCAGCGACCCCTGCGCCGAGAACCAGAAGGCCAGCGGCCAGCCGAAGAAAGTGATCGTGTTCAGATCGCGCGCGAACCAGGCGACGACGAACGTGGCCACGAACCAGATGGCCAACAGGATCGCGGTGTACTGGAGGTTCTTGCGCCAGTACTCGTTGTGTCTTTCGGTGAGCTGCATGTTGTCTCCAGTCGTCCAAGAATGACCCGGTTGCAGGTTCGAGCCGCGGTCTTACGAAAGGCTTACAGGCGGGGCACTGCGGCGTCGGTGTTTACGCGCAGTGGGGGGTGGACCCGCGCCCGACTGTCAGGACTCCGTAAGTCGGCAACTGAACATTCGCTCTCCTGTTCACACGATGCGGCGCAGCCCATGAGGCAACTGCACTACCTCTACCTGAAGTACACCGCGATGGGCTGGCTGGCGCTCGGCGGCACCAGGCCGGCACTGACCATCTTCGACGACATGCTGCGCCGCTGGCCGGGCGATGCCCATGCCTTGGCGAGCCGGGCCCATCTGAAGTTCCAGCTCGAGCGTCCAGACGAAGGTCTCGCCGATCTGACTGAACTCGTCGCCAGCAACCCGCAAGTCGCCGCCCACTGGTTCAACCATGGCTTTGCGCTGGAAGCCGCCGGCCGCTGGGAAGAAGCCTTGGCTTCATTCGTGCGTGCCACCCAACTCGATGCCAAGCTCGATCGCGCCTGGTACGGCCAGGGGCTGGTGCTGATCCGCCTGAAGCGCTACGACGAGGCCGTCGTGGCATTGAAGCGCAACACCGAACTGCAGCCGATGAGCCCCTACGGCTGGTATCAGCTGGCGCGTGTGCATGTCGATCGACAGGATCCGCGCTCGGCGGTGAAAGTGATACGCCACCTCAAGGGTTTCGAGCCGAAAGTCGCAGCGCAACTGGAGCGCGAGACCGGACTGCGTGCCGATGCGTCGCCGCCGTGAATGAAGACTTCGCCGCCATGCAGCGCAGTGACCATCGGCGGCGCTACTGGCAGAAGAATCTGCGCATCACCGCGGTCCTCATGGGCATCTGGTTCGTGGTCACGTTCGTGGTCGCTTATTGGGCCAGAGAGATCAGCTTCAGCTTCTTCGGCTGGCCGTTCAGCTTCTGGGTCGGCGCGCAAGGCGCGCTCGTGGTCTACGGGCTGATCATCTGGTTCTATGCGAGCTACATGAACAAGCTCGACCAGGAACACGGCGTGGCCGAGGACGAATGACATGGCCGGCCGCGGTTTCGAAGCCGAACCCGTGATCGGCAAGACCGCATTCAAGCAGGCGCTCGACAAGGTGTACGCCTGGTACACCGGAGCGTTCGTTTTCTTTGTCGTCGCGTTGGCGATTGCCGAGCAGATGGGCCTGGGGCGGGGTGCCATCGGCATCATCTTCCTGCTCGCCACCGTGGCCCTGTATGCCGCCATCGGCGTCGTCAGCCGCACCAACGACGCGTTGGAGTACTACGTTGCCGGGCGACGGGTTCCGGCGATCTACAACGGCATGGCCACGGGCGCTGACTGGATGAGTGCGGCGTCGTTCATCGGCATGGCCGGTACCCTGTACCTGACAGGCTATGGCGGACTGGCCTTCATCATGGGCTGGACCGGCGGCTACTGCCTGGTGGCGTTCTTCCTGGCCCCCTACCTGCGCAAGTTCGGCCAGTTCACGATTCCCGACTTTCTGGGCGCACGCTATGGCGGCAATGTCGCGCGCATGGTCGGTGCGCTGGCCGCGATCCTGTGCTCGTTCACCTACGTCGTGGCGCAGATCTACGGTGTCGGATTGATCACCACGCGGCTGTCGGGGCTGGCGTTCGAGATCGGAATCTTCGTTGGCCTGGGCGGCATTCTGCTGTGCTCCTTCCTCGGCGGCATGCGCGCGGTCACGTGGACACAAGTGGCGCAATACATCATCCTCATCATCGCCTACCTGTTGCCCGTGGTCTGGCTCTCCGTCAAACAAACCGGCATTCCCGTTCCGCAGGCCATCTACGGCTACCAGCTGCAGAAGATCACCGAGCGTGAAAGCCGGTTGTTGAACGACGCCAAGGAGCGCGAGGTCATCGCCATCTTCCGCAAGCAGGCGAACGAGTTCGCCGCCAAGCTCGAGGACGTGCCCGGCGCATGGGTCGCCGACAGGTTGGCGGCGCAGAAGAAGGTCGACGACCTCAGACAAGCCGATGCGCCATTGGGCGAGATCCAGGCTGCCGAGAAGGCACGTGCCAGGTTGCCGAAGAGCGAAACGGCTGCGCAGGCGTCGTGGACCGCGGCGCGCAGCGTGGCCGAGGGCCGTGCCGCACCGCTGGCCGGCATGCCCAGGCACGCGACGCAGTTTGCCGGCGATCCCGACGGCGACGAGAAGGCCAGGAAGGCCTTCGACGAGTCGCGCCGAAACTTCCTCGCGCTGGTCTTCTGCCTGATGGTCGGCACCGCGGCGTTGCCGCATATCCTGACGCGCTACTACACCACGCCGTCGGTGAAAGAAGCGCGTGCGTCGGTGACCTGGTCGTTGTTCTTACTCATCTTGCGGGAAAGCACCGCGCCGGCGTTGGCGGTGCTGGTCAAGTTCGAGGTCTTCAACGTGCTCGTCGGCACGCCGTTCGACAAGCTGCCCGCGTGGATCTCGGCCTGGTCCCGGGTCGATCCGACCCTGCTGTCGGTGACCGACGTGAACAAGGACGGCATCTTCCAGCTCGGCGAGATGAAGATCGACGGCGACATCATCGTGCTGGCCACGCCCGAGATCGGTGGCCTGCCCTATGTCATCTCCGGCCTGGTCGCGGCCGGGGGGCTGGCGGCCGCGCTGTCGACCGCCGACGGCCTGTTGCTGACCATCGCCAACGCGTTGTCACACGACATCTACTACAAGATGATCGATCCCAACGCGCCGACGGCGCACCGGGTGATCATCTCCAAGGTGTTGCTGCTCGTCGTGGCCCTGCTGGCAGCGTTGGTGGCGGCGCAGAAGCCGGCGAACATCCTGTTCCTGGTCTCGGCGGCGTTCTCCTTCGCGGCAGCGGCGTTCTTCCCGGCCTTGGTGCTGGGCATCTTCTGGAAGCGCGCCAACGCGTGGGGCGCGGTGCTCGGAATGGTCACCGGCCTTGCCACCACGCTGTACTACATGGCCACCACTCAGCCCTGGATGCATGGCGTCTTCGGCGTGACGCGCCCGATTGCCGAGAACATCTGGTGGGGCATCCAGCCGATTTCGGCCGGTGTGTTCGGCGTGCCGGTGGGCTTCGTGGTCATCATCCTGGTCAGCCTGATCACCCCGGCACCCAGCGCCGAGGTGCAGGAACTCGTGGAGCATGTGCGTTACCCGAAGTCGGCGCCCGGATCGCTTTGATCTAGAATGCACGGTTTTCCAACCTTGCCGCACCCACTGACGCAACCCGGGGCGGCTGCCTTCGCAGGCACCCACAAGGAGCATTCATGCGTCACTACGAGATGGTTCTCCTGATCCACCCGGATCAGAGTGAACAGGTTCCGGCCATGCTGGAACGCTACAGGACCTCGGTCGCCAACGCCGGCGGCAAGGTGCACCGGGTCGAGGATTGGGGCCGCCGCCAGCTGGCCTACATGATCCAGAAGCTCGCCAAGGCGCATTACCTGTGCCTGAACATCGAGTGCAGCAAGCAGGCCCTGGACGAGCTCGAAACCGGCTTTCGCTTCAACGACGCGGTGCTGCGCCACATGACCGTGGCCAAGAGCAAGGCCGAGACCACGCCTTCGGTGATGATGAAGGCGGTCGAGCGCGAAGAAGCCCGCAAGGAGCGTCAGGAGGCGGCGAGCTGAAGTCGCCCGCCGCGCCGCGCACCGCTGGCCGATGAACCGCCTGGTCTTGTCGGCACAACTGGTGGAGCGGGGCGCGCTGCGTTACACCCCGGCCGGATTGCCGGCTCTGGACATCGGCCTGAAGCACGAGTCCACGGTCAGCGAAGACGGCCAGCCGCGCAAGGTCTCGATGGAGATGAGGGCGGTCGGCATCGGGGCCATCACGCAGCCGCTCACGGCGCTGGCGCTGGGCAGTGAAGCCACTTTTGCCGGTTTCGTCGCCAGCGCCCGCAACGGCCGCGGATGGGTCTTCCACCTCACCGACCTTCAGCCCTCCTGATCACCTCCTGATCCCCCGCCCGACACACCCAAGGAAGCATCATGCCCCCACCCCGCGGTAAAGGCCGTTTCTCCAAAGACAAGCGCCCCAAGCGCAATTCGCAATCGCTGTTGTTCCGCCGCAAGCGCTTCTGCCGCTTCACGGTGGCCAACGTCGAATCGATCGACTACAAAGAGATCGACGTGCTGCGCGACTTCGTCGGCGAGAACGGCAAGATCACGCCTGCGCGCCTGACCGGAACGCGCGCCTTCTACCAACGCCAGCTTACCGTGGCCATCAAGCGTGCGCGCTTCCTGGCCCTGCTGCCGTATTCCGACCAGCACCGCGGCTAGAGCAGGAGGCCCCATGCAAATCATTCTTCTGGAAAAGGTCGGCAAGCTCGGTGACCTGGGCGACGTGGTCAAGGTCAAGGACGGCTTCGCGCGCAATTTTCTGATCCCCACCAAGCAGGCGCGCCGCGCCACCGAGGCGGCGATCAAGGAATTCGAGCAGAAGCGCGCCGACCTCGAAAAGGCCGCCGGCAACAAGCTCGCCACCGCACAGAAACTCGGCGAGGCGATGAGCGGCAAGACCGTGCGCATCACGCAGAAGGCCGGTGTCGACGGCCGCCTGTTCGGCTCGGTGACCAACGCCGACATTGCCCAAGCGCTCGCCAAGCTCGACTTTGCCGTGCAGAAATCGCAGGTCCGGCTGCCCAACGGTCCGCTCAAGACCGTGGGCGAACACCCGGTAAGCGTTTCCCCGCACACCGATGTGGTGGCCGAGATCATCGTGCACGTGGTCGCGCAGGTCGAGTAAGGCCGCAAGCCCTTCGGGTTTCGCCTGGCGCTGCCCCGCATACTGAACCCACGCTCGGTGCCGGTGGCCGGCACCGACGAGCACCTCGTCGCCATCGATGCCGAGCGCCTGACAGCCGCTGCGTTGCGCGAGCGGCTGGCCCGCATCGAGGGCTGGTTGCCCGAGATCCCGGGCGACGGGCGCCTGTCGGAACGCCAGCCGTCGGCAGCGTCGGTGTTGGTGCCGCTGGTGCAACGCGACGCCGGCCTGCAGGTGCTGCTGACGCGGCGCAGCGAGCACCTGCGCGACCATGCCGGGCAGATCAGCTTCCCCGGTGGGCGCGCCGAGCCGTTCGACCTTGATGTGATCGAAACCGCGCTGCGCGAGGCCGAAGAGGAGATCGGCCTGCCGCGCAGCCGCGTCGAGGTGCTCGGGCTTCTGCCCGTCTACACCACGGTCACCGGCTACCTGGTCACGCCGGTGGTGGCGCTGGTGCAGCCGCCGTTCACGCTGCGGCTGGACCGCTCCGAGGTCGACGAGGCCTTCGAGGTGCCGCTGGCGTACCTGATGACACCGGCGCACCACCGCCGCCATGTCTTCCACTACGAAGGCGGACAGCGCCAGTTTCTGTCGATGCCGTGGATGCAGCCCGGGCGCGAGTACTACATCTGGGGTGCCACCGCAGCGATGCTGCGCAACCTGTATCGCTTGTTATCCAGCTGAGCCGCTTCAGCCGTGCGCCCGCGTGGCTATGATGCGCGGCGATGAGTTTTCTGGCCGTCCTGTTCGCGCTCATCATCGAGCAGCTGAAACCCCTGCCGCGCGAGAACACGGTGCACGACTGGCTGGTGGCCTGGGTGCGCTGGACCGGCCGCAATTTCGATGCCGGGCGCTCGCACCATGTCTGGGTGGTGTGGTGCGTGTCGGTGCTGCTGCCCTCGATCGTGGTCGGCGCGCTGTACCTGGGCTTGAGCCAGCTGAGCGTGCTGCTGGCGCTGGCCTTCGACATCGCGATGCTGTACCTGACGCTGGGGTTTCGCCAGTTCAGCCACTTCTTCACCGACATCCGCGACGCACTGGATCGCAGTGACGAGCTTGCTGCCCGCCAACGTCTTGGGCAGTGGCTGCACCTGGATGCCAGCGAACTGCCGCGCGCGGAACTGCTGCGCCATGTGCTCGAACATGGCCTGCTGGCCGCGCACCGCCATGTCTTCGGCGTGTTCTTCTGGTTCGTGCTGTTCTCGGCGCTGGGCCTGGGTCCGATGGGCGCGGTGTTCTACCGCATGGCCGAGTTCGCGAGCCGCTATTGGGGTTATCGGCATCGTGCATTGGACGCACCGGCCAACGATCTGCTGCTGGAGCGTTCGCGCCGGCTCTTCAACCTGATCGACCACGTGCCGGCGCGGCTCACCGCGGCAGGCTTCGCCGTGGTCGGCAACTTCGAAGAAGCCATTGCCGGCTGGCGGCGCGATTCGGCGCTGTGGATGCACGGCAACGAAGGCGTCATCCTCGCCGCTGCGGCCGGCGCCCTGGGCGTGCAGCTCGGCGGCGCGGCGGCACCGGGGGTCACGCCCGATCGCTCCAAGACCTTCAGCGGCAGCGCCGAAGCCATCGCTGCCGAGGCCGCCGGCTCCACCGGCGGCGTGCCGCCGCAGATCGGCCACCTGCAAAGCGTGGTCGGCCTGGTCTGGCGCTCGGTCGTGCTGTGGATGCTGCTGGTGGCGCTGCTGTCGCTGGCGAACGTGCTCGGGTGATCGTGCTCGGGTGAAACGTTAGCGGCACAGCGCCCCCAGGCCGACGCCCTACGTCGGCCGCCCCGGGGGGTCGGAGTCAAGTGGCGCAGCCGCATTGCCTCGGGCGGCGTTGCATCCAGTCACGCCGGCGCTGCGTAAAGGCTGCAACACCGCAGACATGGGGTGCCCGCAGCGGGCACCCGGGCCCTCCACCGGCCGGCTGGAGCGCACCCGATGCGGCGCCACGTGCCGACCGCCCACTTTTGGAGAATTGCAGTGAAGCCGATCCTGAAGAACCTCGCGATCTGCGCGTGGCTTGCCGTCTGTGGCGCCAGCGTGCAGGCATCCAGCCACCGCGAAGCGCTGGCCGTGCTCAACGAACCCTGCGCCGACAACACCGACACCTACGCCTGGGTGAAGCCGGGCACGCACGACAAGCTGTACCTGATCATGAACTTCAACCCGCTGCATGAGCCGGGACAGGGCAACCAGGGCCTGCGCGCGTGCAACGGCTACCGCTACCAGCTCCACATCGGCATCGGCTCGAGCCTGCAAGACCGCGTGGTCTACCGCGTCGAATTCAAGAACACGCTGATTCCCGAAGCCGCACCGGGCCCCAACGACGCGCTGGGCGGTGGCAACGAACTCTTGTGGCAGCTCACCGGCGGCACCGAGACGATGAAGGTCACGCGCATCACACGTTCCGAGCGCCGCATTGAAGACGACGAAGTGGACGACCGCCGCGTCACCGTGCTGGCCCGCGATCTGGCCGTGCTGCCCAACAACCACGGCCCGCAGACCGACCGCCTGGTGTACGGGCTGGGCGCCTTCAAGGGCTACGACTCGGGCGATGCCTCGAGCCGCGAAGTGGGGCTGTACGACCAGGCCTTCGTCGACCGTTACATCCACCCGCTGACCAACGGCGGACGGGTCATCGCCGGCCAGTTCGACGACCCGTACCAGCTCGACGAAAAGGGCATCTTCGATCTCGTGAATCTCGGCCGCGACGACCTCGGCGGCATAGCCGGCGCGCGCCGTGGCCCGATCGAAGACGTGTTCACCGGCTTCAATGTCTTCTCGATCGCCATCGAGGTGCCGATCACCGACATCTTCCCGGCCGGCATCCCGCACAACGGCACGCTGGTGGCCGGATCCACCGACAGCCTGCTGCGCGTGCATTCGAGCATCTCGCGCCAGAAGATGCAGACCGTCGACGACGAGAACATCATCACCGGACTGAAGGGCTCGGGCAAATGGGTGCAGGTGGGCCGCAACGCGCTGCCCCTCTTCAACGCCGGCCTGGTGGGCACGCAGCGCCACACCAAGTACCTGCTTTCGAGCCCGATGAACGACGTCACCAACTTCGGCAACGACGTGCTGTACCCGGTGCTGGTGCGCGACGCCGATGCCCTGGGCATCTACAAGGCCCTGGGCGTGCCGCCGGCCACGGTGACCACGCTGCGTGGCCCGCGCCTGGACATCGCCAACGCCATCAACCTCGGCCGCCCGATCCCGCTCGCCGACGGCTTCACCGGCGACGTGATCACGCTCGACGCGGCGATCGACTCGAGCTTCCCGAACGGCCGGCGCCTGGGCGGTGGCACGGCGCCGAACCGCCACCAGGTGAACGTGAACAGCGTGCTGATCAGCCTGATCGTGGCCGGCAACCCGGCGGCGGGCCTGGCCAAGGGCGTGGAAGTGAACGACAAGAACTTCCTCGACCGCTTCCCGTTCCTGGCGCTCGCGCACCAGGGCGTGCTGCAAGGCCATGGCGGCATCAACGTGCCGCCGGTGCCGGACATCCCGGCGCCCTGAGTTCGACCACTACCAGCGCTGCACGGAGAGTTCTTCGTGCAGCGCCAGGTACAGGCGGTAGCGGCTCTCGCTGATCGCCCCGTGCACCGCCGCAGCCTGGATGGCACATCCTGGCTCCCGGCGGTGCGTGCAGTTGGCGAAGCGGCAGGGCTCGGTGATGGCGGCGAAGTCGGGCATCAGCGAGGCGAGCCGCTCCGGCGTGATCTGGCGCAGGCCGAATTCCTGGAAGCCCGGTGAGTCGATCAACGCGGCACCGCTGACCCGATCGAGCCAGTACCACAGCGTGCTGGTGGTGGTGTGGCGGCCGGCGGCGAGCGCGCGCGAGATCTCGCCCACCTGCGCCCGCGCCGTGGACACCATCAGGTTGATCAACGAACTCTTGCCCGTGCCGCTGGGCCCGAGCACGAGGGTGGTGCGGCGGGCGAGCAACGGGGCCAACGTTTCACGTGAGCGATCTGGCGCAGCCTTCAGCGCGAGTTCGACCACCGGCACGCCCATCGCGCGGTACGGCGCGAGCTTGGTGCGCGCCGCGTCGGCGGCCGGCAGGTCGGTCTTGTTCAGGCCGATCAGCGTGCTCACCTGGGCGTCGGCGGCGGCGATCAGCGCGCTCGCGAGCTGTGATTCGCCGAACATCGGCTCACCGGCCACCAGCACGAGGATCTGGTCGAGATTGGCGGCGAACGACTTGGTGCGCCATTCGTCCTGGCGGAAAAAGAGGTTGCGGCGCGGCTCCAGGTGCTCGATCACGCCTTCGTCGCCGGCCGGCTGCCAGCGCACCTGGTCGCCCACGACGAGTTCGCTCTTCTTGCCGCGCGGATGGCACAGCACACGCTCGCCGTCGGGTGTTTCCACCATCACATGGCGGCCATGCGCGGCCACCACCAAGCCGAGGTCGAGCGCTTCGAACTTGCTCAAGACTTCATCAGCGCATCGACCTCGGCGGCGCAGCGGAAGTCCAGAATCGTCAGCCCGCTCGCGCTGTGCGTGCACCAGCGCAGCAGGCATCGGCCATAGCTAAGCTGCACGTCGGGGTGGTGGTCTTCGCGCTCGGCAATCCAGGCCACCGCATTCACGAAGATCAGCGCGTGGGCGAAGTCGTCGTGCAGGAACTGCTTCTCGATCGCGCCATCGACCAGCGTCCAGTTGCGCAGCAAGGCCAGCTGCTGCTGCACCTCGTCGGCCGACAACAAGACCGGCCGCATCACCGGTGTACCTTCGCTCATGCCGGCAAGGCTGCCAGGCGCTCGGCCGCCGGCGGGTGCGAGTAGTAGAAACGAA
This sequence comes from Rubrivivax sp., assembly GCA_031400795.1. Classification (GTDB taxonomy): domain Bacteria; phylum Pseudomonadota; class Gammaproteobacteria; order Burkholderiales; family Burkholderiaceae_C; genus Rubrivivax. Next base: position 9,807 of record JANNQO010000386.1, read on the forward strand.
CGTACAGCGGGTCCGGCGACAGCGTCGATGCGTTGTCTTCGTGCAGCTTGAGCAGCGCGCTGGCCAAGGCGCGTCCGTCGGCCTGCGCGCAGGCATAGCGGTCGGCCTCGAACTCGTGCTTTCTGGACAGCAGCGACAGCAGCGGTGAGACGAAGAACACGAACGGCGGCAGCGCCATCATGAACAGCAGCAGCGCCAGCGCGTCGTTCGGCGCGCCGAGATTCGGCGCCACGCCCAGACCGGCGTAGAAACCGCTTTGCCCGGCCAGCCAGCCAAGCAGCGCCAGGCCCGCCAGGCTCGAGCCGAAGATGCCGACCAGACGCTGAAGCACATGCTTGTGGTGGAAGTGGCCGAGCTCGTGCGCGAGCACCGCCTCCACCTCGCCGGGCGACAGGCGTGCCAGCAGCGTGTCGAAGAACACCACCCGCTTGGCCGCGCCCAGGCCGGTGAAGTAGGCGTTGGCATGCGCTGAACGCTTGCTGCCGTCCATCACGAACAAACCACGCGAGCGGAAGCCGCAACGCTGCATCAAAGCCGCCACGCGCGCCTTCAGCGACTCGTCGGCGAGCGGCTCGAACTTGTTGAAGATCGGCGCGATCACGGTCGGGTAGATGACCAGCAGCAACAGGTTGAAGCCGACCCAGGCGATCCAGGCCCACAGCCACCACAGGCCACCGCTCGCGGCCATGATCCACAGCACGAGCGCCGCCAGCGGCAGCCCGATGGCGGCGCCCACCGCGGTGCTTTTCAGCAGATCGGCGATGAACATTCGCAGCGTCAGGCGGTTGAAGCCGAAGCGCTGTTCGATGCGGAAGGTGCTGATCCACTCCAGCGGCAGCTCGAGCAGCGCGCCGATGATCGTGAACACGGCGAGCAGCGCGAGCTGGTAGGCCATCGGCCCCCAGGTCGGCATGAGTGAATCGCGCAGCGCGAGGTTCAGCGCGTCCAGGCCGCCCAGCAGGGTCCAAGCCAACAGCACCAAGGTGCCGAACGCGGTGGAGAACAGCGACAGCCGCCCCTTGGCCAGCGTGTAGTCGGCGGCTTTCTGGTGCGCGGCCAGCGTCACGGTCTGCGTGAAGGGTGCCGGCACCGCGTCGCGGTGCATGGCGACGAAGCGCATCTGTCGTGTGGCGAGCCAATAACGAACCGCCAGCGAGGCCAGCAGCGCAACGGCAAACGCCGTCGTCACGGAGGAACTGTGCATGGGGCGCAAGTGTAGGCGTGGGCGAGAATGTAGCGATGAACACGACCGTTGCACCGTTGACCAAGAGCGAGCACAACCTGATCTGGATCGATCTGGAGATGACCGGCCTCACCCCCAACCGCGACCGCATCATCGAGGTGGCCGTGGTGGTCACCGACCCGGCCTGCAGCGTGCGCGTCGAAGGCCCGGTGTTCGCCATCCACCAGAGCGACGCGGTGCTCGACAGCATGGACGCCTGGAACCAGGGCACCCATGGCAAGAGCGGCCTGACGGCGCGCGTGAAGGCCTCGACGGTCGACGAAGACAGCGCTCAGCAAGCGGTGATCGAGTTCCTCGCCGCGCTCGTGCCGGCGGGCAAGAGCCCGATGTGCGGCAACACGGTGTGCCAGGACCGCCGCTTCCTGGCGAACTACATGCCTGTGCTGGAAGACTTCTTCCACTACCGCAACCTGGACGTCAGCACCTTGAAAGAACTGGCGCGTCGCTGGAAGCCGGCGGCGCTGGAAGGATTCACGAAGCGCCAGGCGCACACGGCGCTGGCCGACATTCACGAGTCGATCGACGAGCTGCTGCACTACCGCACGACGTTGTTGGCCCTCTCTTGAATTCGAGTTGCTGCATGCCGCGGTGGCGCAGGAGATCGCGGCGCTGCGCGAGCACGGCAGCCGGCCATCGGCGGCCAAGCCTCGAGCGAATCCGGCAAGTACAAGTAGGCCTTTCTGCGCCTTCAGCTCGGCCGCCGGCTGCCCCTGCCGGCTGATGTATCGTCGGACGAGACAGCAACCGGGAATCTCGCGTGGCCAAGCCAAACTACCAGTTCGAGAAGCGTCAGCGGGAACTCGAGAAGAAGCGCAAGAAGGAAGAAAAGGCGCAGCGCAGGTCCACGACCGGCGGCAAACCGTCGGAGCCCGGCGATGCGGTGCAGGCACCCGAGGGCGCGCCGCCCGCCGATCCGCCGCCGCCCTGATCGACAAGCCGCCGGAGGCGCTGATGGCCGTGGTTCGTTACCTCGTCGACGATGTCGATGCTGCGTTGCCTTTCTACCGCGCGCTCGGCTTCAAGCTCGCCGATCGCTGGGGCCCGCCGTTCGCGGTGATGAAGAAGCGCGGCATCGCGCTGTGGTTGAGCGGGCCGGGCACCTCGGCGCGCAAGAAACTCGCCAGTGGCGCGCTGCCGGCGCCCGGAGGATGGAACCGTCTGGTCATCGAAGTGAAGGATCTGGACGCCACGCTGGCGGCGCTGAAGCCGCTGGCGATCCGCTTTCGCAGCAAGCCGATCAAGGGGCCGGGCGGGCGCCAGGTGCTGGTCGACGATCCTTCGGGCAACCCGGTCGAGTTGTTCGAGCCGCGATGACCTTGCCGCTGCTCGTCGTCACCACCGTCGGCACGCAAGACGATGCACGGCGGCTGGCGCGCGAACTGGTCGAGCTCAAGCTCGCGGCCTGCGCGCAGGTCGAGGCGATCGAGAGCACCTACCGCTGGCACGGCGACGTGGCCTCGGCACAAGAGTACCGCGTGCTGTTCAAGACCCTCGAGAGCCTGTATTCGAAGGTCGAAGCGGCAATCCGCGAGCGGCATCCTTACGAGATGCCGGCGATCCATGCCGTCCTCGCCACACGCGCCGAGACCACTTATGCGCAGTGGGTGGCCGACAACGCCGTCCTCGAGCCAAGCAGCGCATCCGGCCCCACCGCCAGCGCGTAGGGCACCATGCTGGGCGTCGTGCCCGCAGACAATCCCCGACGATGAAGAGACTGCTGTTTTTCGGCGCGCTGCTCGCGTGCGCGGGCTGGGCCGCGGCCCATGACTTCTGGATCGAACCTTCGAGCTACACGCCCAAGCCCGGGGAGTCGGTGGGCGTGCGCTTCAAGGTCGGCGAGCGCTGGGCCGGCGAGCCGGTGGCGCGGCCGGCCGGCGGGTTCAGGCAATTCACGCTCGACGACGGGCGCGCACGCCGTGCCATCAATGGCCGCGCCGGGGCCGACCCGGCGGGCCTGCTGCGCATCGCCACAGGGGGCGCGGGCGTGCAGATCGTCGTCTACCACGGCGACCCGATCCCGATCGAACTCGAGGCGCAGAAGTTCACCGGCTATCTGAAGGAAGAAGGGCTCGAAGTGGTGATCGAACAGCGCGCCGCGCGTGGCGAGACGGGCAAGATCGGCCGTGAGGTCTATTCGCGCAACGCGAAAAGTCTGCTGCGCGTGCGGGATGCAAGCGGTGCCGCGGGTGCCTCCGATTCGGGCGACGGTGGTGATCGTGGTGACCGTGTCATCGGTCTGCCGCTGGAGCTGATCGCCGAGCGCAATCCCTACCAGCTGCGCGACGGTGACGATCTGCCGGTGCAGCTGCTGCACCAGGGCCGGCCGCTGCAAGGCGCGTTGGTGGTGGCGGTAAGCCGCGCGCGACCGGCCGAAGCCCGCTCGGCGCGCAGCGATGCGCAGGGCCGCGTTCGCTTGAGGCTCGACGCCAACGGCCCCTGGCTCGTGAAGGCCGTGCACATGCAACCCGCGGCCGACGCAGCACTGGCCGACTGGGAGAGCTTGTGGGCCTCGCTCACGTTCGAGCTGGCGCCGCGTTGAGCGCCACGATCATCGTGCAGTGGCCTGTCGCTTCAGCGCCGCACTGAGCTCGATCACCGCCATCGCGTAGTAGCTGCTCCAGTTGTAGCGGGTGATGACGTAGAAGTTCGACGTGCCGGCGACGAAGCTCGGCGCGGCTGCGCCGTTCTGCAGCTCCACCAGCGCGAGCAGCCCGTCGTGGGCCAGTGCCGCATCGGGCAGCAGCGCGCCGCGTTCGACGAATTGCGCGGCCGTGAAGCTGGGCACGATGTCGGGCCCGAGCAGGAAGGCGCGGTCGGTGGCGGCCACCGGCACGGCCACGTCGAAATGCGTGGCCACGCCCTGCTGCCAGCCGAAGGCCGCCAGGTAGTGCGCCACACTGCCGATCGCATCGGCGGCGTTGCCGCGCAGGTCGATGTGGCCGTCGTCGTCGAAGTCGATCGCCCAGCGCTGCAGGCTCGAAGGCATGAACTGCGGCAGCCCGATGGCGCCGGCGAACGAGCCGCGAAAGCTCGATGCAGCCAGGCCCTCGCGGTGCGCGAGTTGCAGCAGCGATTCGAGCTCGTCGCGGAAGAAGGCGCTGCGATCCTTGCGCCCGCTCGGGAAGTCGAAGGCGAGGGTGGCCAGCGCGTCGAGCACGCGGAAGTTGCCGCCGATGCGGCCGTAGAAGGTCTCCACGCCGATGATCGCGACGATGACCTCGGGCGGCACGCCCCAGCGCGACTCGGCGGCTTGCAGCCAGCGTTGCTGTTCGCGCCAGAAGTCCAGCCCAAGCGCGATGCGCCGCGGCTCGACGAAGATCGCGCGGTAGGCGGCCCAGTTCTTGGCCGTGCCGGCCGGCGGCGGCATGACGAGCTTGCGCACGCTTTCCTGCCGACGAGCGTCGTGCAGCTGGGCCTGCACCCAATCGAGCGGCAGGCCGTGGCGCTCGGCCAGCTCGGCAGCGAAGCGCTGCACGTCCACACGATCGGCGAAGGCGAGGCTGCCGGCCGGCGGCGCCGCGGCACGCACCTTCTTCCTCGGCGCACCCTCGACAGCCGCGACAGCGAGCGCCAGCAGCGCGCTGGCGGCGAAGCGAGCCGCGACCATCGACAACTTCATGGGGAGCGTCTGATCCCCGCTGCTGCCGTTTCGAAACCGAACCACCAGCGGGCGTCGATGCGCTTGGCCTTCTCGCTCGCATAGCGCGTGCGGTCGAGTTCGTCGAGCGTGGCTGCGAGCGCCTCGCCGCCCGCGCCCAGCGCCAGCCGCACGCGCAACGCACGGGTGCGCGGCGGGTCGTGCGGCCGCACGGCCACGCCGAGCAACGCCAGCCGTTGCTGGATGCGCTTTTGCAGCCTCTGCCAGGGGTCCTGGCGCAGCCGGTCCCACAGCGCCCAGCCGGCACCGGCCAGCGCCGCGCCGCTGAACAGCATGAAGAGCGCGTAGGCCAGGTCTTGCCAGCTCGGCGTGGCCACGCCCAGCGAGCGCAGCAGATCGAACTGTTGGCCGCGCGAGTAGTTCAGCACGTACTGGTTCCAGCGGTTGTTCATCGTCTCCCAGAGTTCGCGCAGCCGCGCCGCCAGCTCGGGATCGACATTGCTCAGTGCGCCGGCCATCAAGCCTTGCGGCGCGACGAGGTTGGAGCCGCGCTGGATACGATCGGGCGCCACCGCCGCGGTGGGGTCCGCGCGCACCCAGCCCTGGCCGCGCAGCCAGTACTCGGCCCAGGCATGGGCATGGCTCTGGCGCACGATGTGGTAACCGTCGATCGGCACGGGGTCGGTGCCCTGGTAGCCGGTGACGATGCGCGCCGGCACCTCCAGCACGCGCATCACGAACACGAAGCTGGCGGCGAAGTGTTCGCAAAAGCCGAGCTTGCGGTCGAGCCAGAACTCGTCGATCGCGTCGCCGCCGTAACCGCCGGGTTGCAGCGTGTACGTGTAGCCGGTCTCGCGGATGTGTTGCAGCACGGCGCTGGCCAGCGCTGCGGCGTCGGCATTGGCCAGATCGGGGCGTGCACGCAAGGCCCGCGCCCATTCGCGCGTGCGCGGGCTGTTGGCTGGCGGCAGTTGCAGATAAGGGTACAGGCCGGCGCCGCCGGCGCGCGGGCCGTGCCGGTGCTCGGGCCAGGCCTGCGCTTCGAAGCGCAGCCGCTCCGCGACCGGGCGCTCGGTCATCCATTCGAGGTCGGAGCGCAGCAGCGGCGAATAACCTTCGACCTCGGGTGCGCTGTCGGCGCGGTCGGGTGTCAGTTCCAGCAGCGGCAGCATCGCCAGGCGGCTGGCTTCGAGCGTCATCTCGTAGCGCACCGGCGGGCCGCGCAGCTGCACGTCGCTGCGCCCGCCCGCGGCGGCCGTGGTCGGGAATTGCAGGCGCGACCACTCGCGGCCGTTGAAGACCGAGAGCACCGGGCCGCGGAAGTACATCTGCTGCGGGCTGGGCACGGCGCCGAAGAAGCGCAAGCGCAGCGCGATCGAATCGTCGTTGGCCAGGTCGGCAATGGCGCCCAGGCGCAGGCTGCCCGAGAGGCCGGTGCGCCCGCCGGCGTCCTGCGGCATGCCCCACAGCGGGCCGAAGCGCGGGAAGAGCAGGAACAGGGCCACCATCACTGGCGCACCGAGCAGCGCCGTGCGCGCCGCGAGCAGGCCGGCGCGGGCGAGCGCAGGCCGCCCGACCGGCATGTGCGACAGCACCAATGCCGTGAGCAGCCCCCACACCGAGAGCAGCATCGACAGCGCCACCAGCAGCGACTGCGAATACAGGAAGTGCGTGAGCACGAGGAAGAAGCCGAGGAAGAACATCACCAGCGCATCGCGCCGCGCGCGCAGCTCCAGCGTCTTCAGCGCGATCAGCACCACCAGCATCGTCACGCCCGCCTCTTTGCCGAGCAGCGTGCGTTCGCTCCACCAGGTGAGGCCGCAAGCCAGCGCGAGCACCGCGGCGACGATCCAGCGGCTCGGCAGCGGCCCGCCGCTGAGCGCCAGCTGCGCGCGCCACAGCAGCATCAGCACCGCCAGCGCGATGCACCACCCCGGCAGGTTGCCGGCATGCGGCAGGATGGTCCAGGCGACGACGGCGAGGTTGAAGAGCGTGTCGCGCGCGTCGCGCGGCAGCTGGCGCAGCGAGCGCAGGTTCAGCGTCAAGCCCACAGCGCCAGCCGTTCCAGCGCCGCGCGGCGGTGCACATCGCCATGCCCGCTGCCCTGTTCGAAACCGGGCAGGCGCAGCGTGTAGCTCAGGCCGGCGCGGTCGGCGCTTTGCACCCACGCGGCCAGGCGCGACAGGCGCTGCTCGACATCCCGCCCTGTCGCTGCACTGGCCAGCCAGTCCAGCCGCAGCTCACGGCTGCCCGAGGCAGCCGTCTCTCGGCTCACCAGCTCGCCGGTGCGCGCCACTTTTTTCCACGCCACCTGGCGCATCGAGTCGCCGCGCCGCCAGGGCCGCACGCCGTCGAGTTCGCTGCCCGCCGGCGCGTTCGGCAAGGGCCGCTCGCCGGGCACCGGCTGTGCCGCCGGCAAAGGCGGCGCAGGCGTCTCCGGGCGCGGGTAGGCAAGCTGCTGCGCGGCCGGCCGCCACAGCGTCCAGGCTCGAAACAGGCCGAGCGGGAAGTGCGTTTCCACCACCAGCGTCGGCACCTTGTGCCAGCCGCGCCGTGGCGGCACCAGGCTCACGCGCACCACCTCGTGGCCCAGCGCGGGCACGTCGCACCACACGACGCGCTGGCCCGCTTCGGTCGGTTCATGAAAGTACACCGCGAGGCCGTGGCGCGCACTGCCCTTGTTGGTGATGACGAGATCCAGCAGCGCCGCATCGCCGGCGAACACCGGTGTGGTGGGGCGCAGGTGCAGCGTCAGGCCGCGCAGCGAACCATGCGTGATGTGCATCGAGACGATGCCGCTGCCGGCCAGCAGGAAGGTCAGCACATAGCCCAGGTTCAACTGGTAGTTGATCGAGGCCAGCAGCATGACCAGCAGCGTGCCGGCGAACACCACGCCGGCCTTGGTCGGCAGGATGTAGACGTTGTTCTGGGTGAGCGTCCAGCTGTCGGTGAGCGGCAGGCGCGCCAGCCACCATTGACGGATGCGTGGGCGGATGCGTGGGCGGATGCCGAACATCGCGCTGTTCAGGGAATCGGCGTGGCCTCGACCATCGCGCGCACCTGCTCGATCGCGCCGCGGCCCGCGCCGGGCAGCGGCACGAGCCGGTGCGCGATGGTCTGCGGCAGGATCAGCTGCACGTCGTCGGGCGCCACGTAGTCGCGGCGGGCGAGCAGCGCATGCGCCTTGGCCGCACGCAGCACCGCAATGCCGGCCCGCGGGCTCAGGCCCTCGACAAACCAGCGGCCCGAGCGGGTGGCCGAGATCAAGGCCTGCAAATAGTCGAGCAGCGCGTCTGAGGCATGCACCGCGAGCACCGCCTGTTGCGCCGCCATCAGCGCCGCGGGCGCCATCACCGTGGCCAGGTGTTCGATCGCCTCGCGCCGGTCTTGCCCTGCCAGCAGGGCGCGCTCAGACGCCTGGTCCGGGTAGCCGAGCGTGATGCACATCAGGAAGCGGTCGAGCTGCGACTCGGGCAGCGGGTAGGTGCCGAGCTGGTCGGTCGGGTTCTGCGTCGCGATCACGAAGAACGGCTTGGGCAGCGCGCGCGTTTCGCCTTCGACGGTGACCTGGTGCTCCTCCATCGCCTCGAGCAGCGCGCTCTGCGTCTTGGGCCCGGCGCGGTTGATCTCGTCGGCCAGCAACACCTGCGCAAAGACAGGGCCTTGATGGAAGACAAACGCCTCTTTGCTGCGCTCATAAACACTCACGCCGATCAGGTCCGACGGCATCAGGTCGGCGGTGAACTGGGTGCGCGAAAAGCGCAAGCCCAGCGACACCGCCAGCGCGTGCGCCAAGGTGGTCTTGCCGACGCCGGGAACGTCTTCGATCAGCAGGTGGCCGCCAGCCA
>JANNQO010000387.1:0-2850 GCA_031400795.1 Rubrivivax sp.
TCGTTCTTCTGGGCGATCGGGATGAACTTCTATCTCGAGATCGCCAAGATGCGCGCGGCGCGGCTTTTGTGGTGCGGCATCATGCACGGCTTCGGTGCGAAGACGGCGAAGAGCCTGATGCTGCGCACGCATTGCCAGACCTCGGGCTGGAGCCTGACCGAACAAGACCCGTACAACAACATCGTGCGCACCACCGTCGAGGCGATGGCGGCGGTGTTCGGCGGCACGCAAAGCCTGCACACCAACAGCTTCGACGAAGCGATCGCGCTGCCCACCGAGTTCAGCGCCCGCATCGCACGCAACACGCAACTCATCCTGCAGGAAGAGACGCACATCACGAGCGTCGTCGACCCATGGGCAGGCAGCTACCTGATGGAGACGCTCACGCAGCAGATGGCCGATGCGGCGCAGGCCATCCTCTGCGAGGTCGACGCGATGGGCGGCATGACCCGAGCCGTGGCCTCGGGGTGGGCGAAGCTGAAGATCGAAGCCAGTGCTGCCGAAAAGCAGGCGCGAATCGATTCGGGTGCCGACGTGATCGTCGGCGTCAACAAGTACAAGCTGGAAAGCCACGACGCGGTGGCGATCCGCGAAGTCGACAACCACCGGGTGCGCGAACAGCAGCTGGCGCGGCTGGCGCACATCCGGGCCACGCGAGATGCGGCGAAGGTCGAGCAAGCACTCGCGGCGCTCACCGAAAGCGCCCGGTCGGGGTCGTCAGCGGGCGGCACCTCCGGCGCCGCGGGCAACCTGCTCGCGCTGTCGATCGAAGCGATCCGCGCCCGTGCCACCGTCGGAGAAATCAGCGATGCCCTCGAACAGGTCTTCGGCCGCCACCGCGCCGACATCCAGAAGGTGACCGGCGTGTACGCTGCCGCCTATGACTCCGCCGAAGGCTGGGAACAGCTCAAAGCCGAGATCGCGGCGTTCGGCCAAGCTCAGGGCCGCCGCCCGCGCGTGATGATCGCCAAGCTCGGCCAGGACGGGCATGACCGCGGCGCCAAGGTGGTGGCCACCGCCTTCGCGGATCTCGGCTTCGATGTCGACATCGGCCCGCTGTTCCAGACACCGGCCGAATGCGCGCGCCAGGCCATCGAGAACGACGTGCACGCGGTCGGCGTCTCCACGCTTGCCGCCGGCCACAAGACGCTGGTGCCGGCGATCATCGACGAGTTGAAGCAGCAAGGTGCCGACGACATCGTCGTCTTCGTCGGCGGGGTGATCCCGGCGCAAGACTACGACTTCCTGTATGCGGCCGGCGTGAAGGGCATCTACGGGCCGGGCACGCCGATTCCGGTGAGTGCGAAGGATGTGCTGGAGCAGATACGGGGCGCCGTCGGGTCGGCACCGTGCTGACGGTCGACGAGCGCGACTTTTCGCGCTGCCGCCTGCCGGGTGGGCGTGCATTCGAGATCATCTGATGGCGCTGCCGGAGCTTGACAGGCGGGAAACTCTGGAGGTGGTCGGTGAGGCCGGTCCCGCGCAACGGCGCGCCATCGCGAAAGCCATCACGCTGCTGGAATCCACCCGCCCCGATCACCGCGCGCGTGCCGACGCACTGATCAACGCGCTGTTGCCCCATGCCGGCCGCTCGTTGCGAATCGGCCTGAGCGGTGTGCCCGGTGTGGGCAAGAGCACCTTCATCGAAGCACTGGGCCTGTACCTCGTCGAACGCGGCCACCGCGTTGCCGTGCTCGCGGTGGACCCGTCGTCCAGCCTCTCCGGCGGCTCCATCCTCGGCGACAAGACGCGCATGGAGCGGCTGTCGGTGCACCCGCAGGCCTTCATCCGGCCGAGCCCCTCCAGCGGCACGCTGGGCGGTGTGGCCGAAAAGACGCGCGAGGCGATCCTCGTCTGCGAGGCCGCCGGCCACGATCTGGTGATCGTCGAGACCGTCGGCGTCGGCCAGAGCGAGACCGCGGTGGCCGGCATGACCGACCTGTTCGTGCTGCTGCAGCTGCCGAACGCCGGCGACGACCTGCAGGCGATCAAGAAGGGCGTGATGGAGCTGGCCGACCTGGTGGTCGTCAACAAGGCCGACCTGGACGAGGCCGCGGCGACACGAGCGCGGGCGCACATCACCGGTGCACTGCGCTGGTTCGGCCGGCACGGCCACACGGCCGCGCAGGTGATGCAGCTGAGCGCGCTGCAAGGCACCGGACTGCCGGAGTTCTGGGCCGCCGTGCAGGGCTTCGCCGACGCGCAGAAGGCGAGCGGCGCATTCACCGCACGCCGTCACGAGCAGGACATCGCCTGGCTGTGGGAGCGCATCGAGGCCGGCTTGCACAGCCGCTTCCGCCAGCATCCGGCGGTGCGCGAAGCCCTGCCGCGCTTGAGCGAAGACGTAAAAGCCGGCCGTATCGCTGCCTCGGTGGCGGCGCGGCAGCTGCTCGATCTCGGCCACTGACACGAAACCGACACGATAGGGACACGAGGAGACCCCATGCACGACATCATCGAACAACTCGAGCACAAGCGCGCCGCGGCGCGGCTGGGCGGCGGCGCCAAGCGCATCGCCGCGCAGCACGCCAAGGGCAAGTTGAGCGCGCGCGAGCGGCTGGAGTTGCTGCTGGACGAAGGCAGTTTCGAAGAATGGGACATGTTCGTCGAGCACCGCTGCGCCGACTTCGGCATGCAGGACAACAAGGTGCCCGGCGACGGGGTCGTCACCGGCTACGGCATGATCAACGGCCGCCTGGTGTTCGTTTTCAGCCAGGACTTCACCGTCTTCGGCGGCGCGCTCTCGGAAGCGCATGCCGAGAAGATCTGCAAGGTGATGGACCAGGCGATGAAGGTCGGGGCGCCGGTCATCGGCCTGAACGACTCGGGCGGCGCGCGCATCCAGGAGGG
>JANNQO010000388.1:0-10146 GCA_031400795.1 Rubrivivax sp.
GCCACGGCCATCGTGCCGGGCAGCGGCACTTTCGGCATGGAGGCGGTGGCACGGCAATTCGCCAACGATGCCAAGTGCCTGGTGATCCGCAACGGCTGGTTCAGCTACCGCTGGAGCCAGATCCTCGAGATGGGCCGGATCGCCTCGTCGATCACGGTGCTGAAGGCACGCCGCGCCGCTCCGGGCGCGCAACAGCCGTTCGCGCCGGCGCCGATCGACGAAGTCATCGCAACGATCCGCGCCGAGCGCCCGCAGGTCGTCTTCGCGCCGCAAGTCGAAACCGCCGCCGGGCTGATGCTGCCCGACGACTACCTGCGCGCGGCGGCCGCTGCCACGCATGAGGTGGGCGGCCTGTTCGTGCTCGATTGCATCGCCTCGGGCGCGATGTGGGTGGACATGCGAACACTGGGCATCGACGTGCTGGTGAGCGCGCCGCAAAAAGGCTGGAGCGGCTCGCCCTGCTGCGCTTTCGTGATGCTCTCCGAGCGTGCCCGCGCACGCATCGACGCGACCACCAGCACGAGTTTCGCCGCCGACCTGAAGAAGTGGCTGCAGATCATGGAGACTTACAAGGCGGGGGGGCATGCCTACCACGCGACGCTGCCGACCGATGCGTTGACGAGCATCCGCGACGTGATGATGGAAACGCGTGCCTACGGCTTCGCCAAGCTGCGCCAGCAGCAGGAACAACTCGGCCGCGAGGTGCGCGCGGCACTGGCCGACCACGGCTACCCGAGCGTGGCGGCCGCCGGCTTCGAAGCACCCAGCGTGGTGGTGAGCTACACCACCGATGCCGGCCTGCAATCGAGCAAGACCTTCCTCGCCCTGGGCCTGCAGACCGCCGCCGGCGTGCCGCTGCAATGCGACGAAGGGGCGGACTTCAAGACCTTCCGTATCGGCTTGTTCGGTCTGGAGAAGCTGCACAACGTGCAGCGCACGGTGGCCACACTGGAGCGGGCGCTGGACAGCATGGCGCCCGCGATGAGGTCGGCCGCAGACTGAACGAAACCGACTCCCCCTCGCCGACCTCGAAGCGGGTGCAATCCCACCCGGCCGCCGTTCAGCCGTGCACCAGCCTCATCCTGGCCGACTCGGCGCCATCGATCCTGCCGAGCAGCCGGCGCTCGAAACTCATGCTGTCCAGCGCCGGCGCGAACAGAAAGCCCTGGAACATCTCGCAGCCGGCGTCGAGCAGGAACTGGCGCTGCAGCTCGGTTTCCACGCCTTCGGCGACCACCGACAGGTTCAGCGCACGCGCCATCTGCAGGATCGCGCGCACGATGCCGGCATCGGTGTCGTCCGCCGGCAGGCCTTTCACGAAGCTGCGGTCGACCTTCAGCTTGTCGATCGGAAAGCGCTTCAGGTACGCCAGGCTCGAATAGCCGGTGCCGAAGTCGTCGATCGCCAGCCGCACCCCGAGCCGCGCCAGCGCCTTCAGCCGGTGCAGCGCTTCTTCGGCATCGCGCACCAGGATCGACTCGGTGAGTTCGAGTTCGAGCAGGGCCGGCGGCAGCGCGCTCACCGCCAGCACGCCGGCCACGCGGTCGACAAACTGCGCCTGCTGGAACTGCAGCGCCGAGACGTTCACCGCCACGCGCAGCGGCGTGCCGCGTTCGTGCCACAGCGCCGCCTGGCGAACGGCTTGCGAGAGCACCCAGTCGCCGATGGGAATGATGAAGCCGGTATCTTCGGCGACCGGGATGAACTGCGCCGGCGAGACATCGCCGTGCTCGGGGTCGCGCCAGCGAATCAAGGCTTCGGCGCCGACCAGCTTGCCGCTGGCCAGTTCGATCTGCGGCTGGTAGTGCAGCTTGAAGCGGCCGCTGACGAGCGCCTGGCGCATCGCGTGGTCCAGCGTCATGTGGCGCTTCAGATCCACCGGCGCATGGCCTGGCTGCAATCCGGCATGCATGCGGTAGCCGGCGCGGCCACCCTCCTTGGCCAGGCGCATCGCCGCTTCGGCATGCCTCACCAGGCTGTCCAGCAACAGGCCGTTGGCCGGGAAGAGGGCCACGCCGATGCTGCAGGTGAGCGTGAAGGCCGTGCCGTCGAGTTCGCTGGGCTGCGCCACCAGCGCCAGCACGCGCCGCGCGGTGGCCTCGGCAGCAGCGGCGTCGGCACCGTCGACGAGCAGCGCGAACTGGTCGCCGCCGATGCGCGCCAGCAGGTCGTCGCTGCGCAGGCAGGCTTGCAGCCGGCGCGCCACGTCGACCAGCACGCGATCGCCTTGTTCGTGGCCGAGCGAATCGTTGATGTGGCGGAAGCGGTCGAGGTCGATCAGCAGCAGCGCGAAGCTGCCGGCGCGCCGGCGCGCCCGGCTCGCCGCTTCGGCAACACGCTCCGACAGGCGGCGGCGGTTCGCCAGCCCGGTGAGCAGGTCGGTGGCAGCGACCTCGGCGATGCGCCGATCCGCGCTGAGCGTGGCGGTGAGGTCGCGGAACGACAACACGCGCCCCACCGGCCGCCCGCGTTGCAACAGCGGCCGCGCCACACATTCGACGATCTGGCCGCTGAGCAACACGAGTCGCTCGGTGGCCACCATCAGCGGCGACAAGCGCCAGGCCTCGATGCGCTGCTCCCAGTGGTGCGGGTCTTCCAGGCTGTCCTGGATCCATCGCTGGATGGCGGCGCTGTCGCGCTCGTCGAAGAGCCGTTGTGGCAGCGCCCAGATGTCGGCCAGGCGCCGGTTGCACGAGCGCAGCTTGCCATCGCGATCGGTGACGAGGATGCCGTCTCCGGCCGCTTCCAGCGTGGCTTGCAACTCGGCGAGCAGCGCCTCGCGCTCGTCTTCGGCGCGCCGGCGCTGGCTCAGGTCGTGCACACGCACCAGGCCCCAAACACCGCCGGGCATCATGCGGATGCTGCGTTGGCAGTGCAGCAGACGGCCGTCGGCGGCGACGATCTGCGTCTCCGACTGCAGCCCCTCGGGCGAGCCGGCATCGAAGCCGGCCCAGTACGCCTGGTCTTCGGCGGTGGCCAGCAGCGCATCGGCAGGCGCACCGAGCAGGTCGGGCGCCGCCACGCCGAGCAGCGCACCGGCCGCCGGGTTGGCGAGCAGCACGCGGCGCGAGGCGATCTCGAACACCCAGGCCGCCTCGGGCATCGCGTCGAGCAGGCCGCGGCAGGCCTCGAGTTCGGGCTGTCGCGCGAGCGGTGCGGACGTCGAGCTCGACGCGCCTTCGTTTACGCCCACGGGCGCTCCCGCATCTCGGGCGCAGCCAGCGCCGGCTCGAAGAAGTAGGCCACGCGCGGCGCCGGTTGCAGGTACTCGTGCGCCGCCTTGGGCAGCTGCGACAGCGGCAGGCTGCGCCGGATGCCCAGGTCGCTGTTGTCGGCGAGGTTCACGAGCAGGGCTTGCTCGCGCGGCAGCGCGGCGTCGTGTACCAGCACGCGCGGCTTCAGCGGCCGCGAGGCGTTGGCATGCGTCACCAGTGCGTAGCGCTCGTCGGTAAGCTGCACCAGCGACCCTGCCGGGTACACGCCCATCATGCGGATGAAGGCGGTGAGCATGGTCGAGTCGAACTTGCCCTTGCCCTGCGCGAACAGCCGCGACAGCGCTTCGTGCGGTGTCAGCGCGCGCGCCGTGGTGCGCGGGTTGCACAGGTTGTCGTAGCGGTTCACCAGCGAGACGATGCGCGAGGGCGCGCTCATGCGGTCCATGCTCAGCCGCGCCGGGTAGCCACTGCCGTCGGCGCATTCGTGGTGCTGTTCGATGACCTCCAGCGCGGCCGCGGCGAGACCCATGCGGTGGCCGTGCGCGGCGCCGCGCTTCACATGGTCGCGGTAGTCGGCGATTTCGCTCTGCGTGAAGCGCTCTTCGTGGTGCTGCAGGCGCTGCGGCAGGTCGAGCTTGCCGATATCGTGCAGCAGCGCGCCCATTGCGAGTTGGATCATCTCGTCGTCGGCGAAGGCGAACATCCGCCCCATCAGCATCGAGATCACGGTCACGTTCAGCGAATGCGTGGTCGGCCTCTCGCCGGCTTGTTCGCCCAGCACGCGCACGCACATCTCGGCGTCGGGCACGAGCTTGGACAAGAGCGCCTGCGACAGCGCCAGCGCGCTGTCACGCGCCGCCAGCGGGCGCTCGCGCACGGCGCCGATAACCTGACCGAGCGCGCTGGAGGCTTCGTCGAACTGCGCTTCGCACAGGCGCGCGGCGGCGCTTTGTGCTTGCAGCAGCTCGGTGTGCTGGGCGGCGGCTTGCTGCTCGGGCGTCAGCGGGGGTGGCAGCGGCGTGGCTTCGTGGGCCGTGGCGGCGACGGTGGCCGAAACGAGGGGCTTCGCCTCGCTGCGCTCGGGTGACCAGCGCAGCCGTCGCAGGCCCAGCGCGCGCAGACGCCCGATGTCGTGGTCGGTCTCGATGCGAAAACTCGACAGCGCGAACGGATGCGACATCCAACCCCCTTCGAGGTGGATGAACATGCCGACCTTCAGGTCTTCGATGGCTACGGTGTCCGACATCCAATGGCTCGCTCGTCCGGGGCTGCCCCCGAAGGGATTTCGGCGCCGCAGCGGGCTTTCTTGAATGCACTGCAGCACGGCGCGCGAGGGGGCACTTCGCATCCGCCGTATCCTCGCGCGTCGCCGTGACAAAGTTCCTCAAGCTCAATGATCCCGTTGCTCGACATTCGCTGCGTGCGTCTGGGCACGCGAGATCTGGTCGGCGCCGATCGTTTCGCGCGCGAGGTGATCGGCCTGCAGCTCGTGCGCCAGGAAGCCGGCGCCCACTACTACCGCAGCGACAGCCGCGACCACACGCTGGTCTACTTCGAAGGCGATCCGCACGACCAGGCGGTGGCATTCGAGCTGCGCGATGCTGCCGCGCTGCAAGCTGCCGCGGCTGAACTCGGCGACGCCGGCGTGGCCGTGCAGCCGCTGGCGCGCACGGACTGCGAGCAGCGTCGCGTGGACGGGGCGATCCGCTTCCAGGACCCGACCGGCAACCGCATCGAGCTGCTGGTGCGCCCGCAGCACAGCGGGCGGCGCTACTTCCCGTCGCGCGATGCGGGCATCACCGGCTTCTCGCACGTCGGCCTGTGCACCACCGATGCGCGGCGCGACGAGGCGTTCTGGACCGGACGCCTGTCGGCGCGCGTCAGTGACCGCATCGGCGAAGCGGCTTTGCTGCGCATCGACCCCGTGCACCACCGCGTCGCGCTCTTCCCCACCACGCATGCCGGCGTACAGCACATCAACCACCAGGTGGAGAGCGTGGACGACGTGATGCGCGCCTGGTACCGGTTGAAGTCTCTCGGCGTGAGGATCGCCTTCGGCCCCGGCCGGCATCCGACCTCGGGCGCCACCTTCGTCTACTTCGAAGGACCTGACGGCATGATCTTCGAATACTCGAGCGGCGTGCGCCACATCGCGCCGGCCGATGAAGCGACCTACCAGCCGCGCCAGTTTCCACCGGTGCCCGAGTCCTTCTGCATGTGGGGCTCCCAACCCGACATCCCCGAGTTCAGGAGCGACAAGCCATGAAGGTTCAGCCACGAGGCAACTATTCGCACGTCAAACGCGCCGGGCCGTTTCTCTTCAGCGCGGGCATCAGCGCACGCCGCAGCGACAACACGATCGCCGGCGCCGGCGCCGACGCGATGGGCACGATGACGCTGGACATCCGCGCGCAGACCCGCGAGGTGCTGGAGAACATCCGCGGCCTTCTCCAGAGCCAGGGTGCCACACTGGCCGATGTGGTCGAGGTCAGCAGCTTCCTCGTCAACATGGCCGACTTCGGCGGCTACAACGAGACCTACGCCGAGTTCTTCGGCCCCGGCGGCCCGGCGCGCACGACGGTGGCGGTACACCAGCTGCCGCATCCGCAGCTGCTGATCGAGATCAAGGTGGTGGCGTACAAACCATGACGGCTTTGAGATACGGCCGCCCGTTCAACTTCCAGCGCTGGCTGGACGACAACGGCGAACTGCTGAAACCGCCGGTCGGCAACCGCCAGGTCTGGGCCGACGCCGACTTCATGGTCACCGTGGTCGGCGGGCCGAACGCACGCAGCGACTTCCACGACGATCCGCTGGAAGAGTTCTTCTGGCAGTTCAAGGGCAACGCCGAGCTGCTGATCCTCGACCGCGGCCAGTTCGAACATGTGCCGCTGCGCGAGGGCGACATCTTCCTGATGCCGCCGCATGTGCTGCATTCGCCGCAACGGCCTGAGAGCGCGAGCCGCTGCCTGGTGGTGGAGCGCCAGCGGCCGCTCGGCGTGATCGATGCGTTCCAGTGGCATTGCGCGGCCTGCGGCGAACTGGTGCGGCGCATCGAGGTGCAGCTCACCGACATCGTGGCCGACCTGCCGGTCACCTACCAGCGCTTCTACGAATCGAGCACGGCCGAACGCAGCTGCCTCAGCTGCGGCACCCTGCACCCGGGCCGCGACCACGCCGCCTGGCATGCGATGTTGAAAGGCCGACCATGATCGACATGCACGCCCACTGCTTTCCACGCATCACGCGCGAGCAGGCTGCGGCAGCCGATGCCGCGCGCGCGCCGTGGCTGGCCATCGCCGAAGGCGGCGAGCACGGCCACATCATGCTCGGCGACAAGGCCTTTCGCCCCGTGCAGGCGCAGCTGTGGGACGCACAACTGCGCCTGGCGCTGATGGACGACCAGGGCGTGCAGCAGCAGGTGAACTGCGCCACGCCAGTGATGTTTGGCTACGCCTGGGACGCGCGCCGCTGCGCCGACTGGGCAGCGCGCATGAACGACGAGGTGCTCGGCTATTGCAGCGCCGATGCGCGCCGGTTGAAGGCGCTGGCGCAAGTGCCGCTGCAAGACACCGATCTCGCCTGCCGCGAGGCCTCGCGCGCGCTGGCGCAAGGCTGCATCGGCGTGCAGATCGGCAACCATGTCGGCGAGCGTGATCTCGACGACGAAGGCCTGGTGCAATTCCTGATCCACTGCGCGAACGAGCAGATTCCCGTGCTCGTGCACCCCTGGGACATGATGGGAGGCCAGGGCCGCATGAAGAAGTGGATGCTGCCGTGGCTGGTGGCGATGCCCGCCGAGACACAGCTCGGCATGGTCTCGCTGATCCTGTCGGGCGCACTGGAGCGCATTCCGGCCACGCTGAAGATCTGCTTCGCCCACGGCGGCGGCAGCTTCGCCTGGCTGCTGGGCCGCGTGGACAACGCCTGGCGGCACCGCGACATCGTGCGCGAGAGCTGCCCGCAGCTGCCGTCGAGCTATGCGCGGCGCCTGTACGTCGACAGCGCGGTATTCGACCCCGGCGCGCTGCGACTGCTGGTGGACGTGATGGGCGACGCGCGCGTGATGCTCGGATCGGACACGCCGTTCCCGCTCGGCGAGCAGCAGATCGGCGCGCTGGTGCGGGGGGCTGAGTTCCTCGACGAAGCCACCCGTGCGCGCATCCTCGAACAGAACGCGCGCGACTTTTTCGCGCTGGGAGACGCGTGATGCACCGGGCCATCTGGATCATCACCGCGCTGCTGGTCGGGCTGTGGTCGCTGCTCGCCTTTGGCTTGCACTCGCTGCTGGGCATCGATATCCGCATCAGCGGCGACATCGGCGCGTGGCTCGACCAGTTGCCGATGTCGGCCTGGCTCGACGCCTGGGCGCCGGCCTGGCGCGAACTGGTGCTGGCCAGCCTCGAGCTGGTTCAGGCGGTGTTCGCCTGGCTGGGCGGCGCGGGCAGCTGGATCGTCGGCCTCGTGTGGGGCATCGGCTGCGCCTTGTTGCTGATCACGGCGCTGCTGTTGTCCGCCCTGGTCGCGCTGATCCGGCGCACGATGCCGCCTGCGCAGCCGCGCCCCGCCTGACGGGATTCCCTCGGGTTGCACCTGCTGCGCGCCAGCGCACGTGCGGCCTAGACTCGTTACCTTCCCTCGCGCAGGAGTCGCTCAATGTCCCGTCTGATTTCCCGTTTGGCCCCGCGTCTTGCTGCCGTGGCGCTGGCTGCCGGCGCAACGCTGGCCTGGGCCCAGGCCCCGATCAAGATCGGCTTCATGGCCGAGCTCTCCGGTCCGCAAGGCGCACTCGGCCAGGACCAGTACGACGCTTTCATGATGGTGGTGGAGCGCAACGGCGGCAAGCTCGGCGGCGTGCCGGTGCAGGTGATCCGAGAAGACAGCCAGTTGAAGCCCGACGTGGCCACGCAGATCGTGCAAAAGCTGATCGAGAAGGACAACGTGCCGATCATCACCGGCATCACCTTCTCCAACGTGATGATGGCGGTGCACAAGCCGATCACCGAGAAGGGCGTGTTCCTGATCGGCAGCAACGCCGGCCCGGCACCGATCGCCGGCGCGTTGTGCTCGCCGTTCCAGTTCATCGTCAGCTGGCAGAACGACATGCAGGCCGAGGTGGTCGGCAAGTACGCCACCGACAAGGGCTACAAGAAGATGGTCGGCATGGCGCCCAACTACCAGGCGGGCAAGGACTTCATCGCCGGCTTCAAGCGCTTCTACAAGGGCGAGATGATCGACGAGGTGTACACGCCGCTGAACCAGCCCGACTTCAGCGCCGAACTCGCGCAGGTGGCGGCGAAGAACCCCGATGCGGTCTACGTTTTCTATCCGGGCGGGCTGGGCGTGAACTTCGTGCGCCAGTACCAGCAGGCCGGGTTGCTCGGCAAGATCCCGTTGCTGTCGGCCTCCACCTCCGATGGCACCACGCTGCCGGCGCAGAAGGAGGCGGCTCTGGGCGTGATCAGCGGCACCTTTTGGGGCCCGGACTTCGACAACCCGGTGAACAAGCAGTTCGTCGAGGAGTTCGAGAAGAAGTTCAGCCGCATCCCTTCGCAGTACGCGGCGCAGAGCTACGACGCCGCGCTGCTGCTCGACTCGGCGATCGGCAAGGTGAAAGGCAACGTGGCCGACAAGAACGCGTTCCGCGCGGCGCTGAAGGCGGCCGATTTCAAGAGCGTGCGCGGCGCGTTCAAGTTCGGCCCGAACCACTTCCCGATCCAGGACATGCATGTCTTCGAGGTCGCCAAGGACGCCAAGGGCCGCGTCAATCTGAAGACCATCGCCACGCCGATGAAGGGGCACAGCGACGCGTATGCCAGCCAGTGCAAGATGTGAGCCAACGTTCGAGTTGACTGACCCGTCTTGACCATCGGCCTGTTCCTCACCCAGCTGCTGAACGGCCTGCAGCTGGGCGTGCTGCTGTTCCTGCTCGCGAGCGGGCTGACGCTGGTCTTCGGCATCATGAACTTCGTGAACCTGGCGCATGGTTCGCTGTACATGATGGGCGCCTACTTCGCGGCGGCGGGGTACAACGCTTTCGACGGATCGTTCCTCGCCGCGGCACTCATCGCCGTGCCGGGCACGCTGCTGCTGGGCCTCGCGATCGATCGGCTGCTGCTGACCACGCTGTACACACGTGACCATCTCGACCAGGTGCTCGCCACCTTCGGGCTGATCCTGTTCTTCAACGAACTGGTGCGTGCGATCTGGGGCCCGGCCTCCGTGTACATGAACACGCCGGCCTGGCTGTCGGGCACGGTGAGCCTGTTCGGGCTGCCATACCCGGCCTACCGCTTCGGCATCATCACGGTGGGCCTGGCGGTGGGCGTGGCGCTGTACCTGGTGATCCACCGCACGCGCGTGGGCATGTTGATCCGCGCGGGCGCGTCGAACCCGCAGATGGTCTCCGCACTGGGCGTGAACATCCGCGGCCTGAACAGCGTGGTCTTCGCGCTCGGCGCCGCGCTGGCGGGCCTGGCCGGGCTGATGGCCGGGCCGATCGTCTCGGTGCAGTCAGGCATGGGCGAGCCGATCCTGATCCTGACGCTGGTGGTCATCGTCACCGGCGGCATCGGCTCGATCCGCGGCGCGTTCTACGGCGCGCTGATCGTGGGCACCGTCGACACCATCGGGCGCGCGTTCCTGCCCACGCTGCTGCGCGAATTCCTCGAGCGCAGCATCGCGCAGGCTGCCGGGCCGGCGATCGCGTCGATGCTGATCTACCTGCTGATGGCGGCGGTGCTGGCGTTGAAGCCGCAGGGCTTGTTCCCGATCAGACATGGTTAAGCCAAGCCAGATCGCGGTCGGCGTGCTGCTCGTCGGCCTGGCGCTCGTTCCGGTAGCCGCTGCGCTGCTGAATCAGCCGTTCTACGTCACGCTGTTCACCCGCATCCTGATCTTCGCGCTGGCCGCGGTGTCCTTGAATCTCGTG
>JANNQO010000389.1:0-3298 GCA_031400795.1 Rubrivivax sp.
GGCCGACCATGGTGTGGTGGGTCGTGCGTGACTCGAACACGCGACCAACGGATTAAAAGTCCGCTGCTCTACCGACTGAGCTAACGACCCGTTGGCGGCAGCCGCGCAGTATAGCCGCTCGCGCGGCGAGCCTTCACTCCAGCAGCCACTCCAGCGCCTGTCCCGCGGCCACCAGGCCGAAGGTCGCGGTAACGGTGACCGTGGAACCGTAGCCATGGCAGTTGAGACTGCTGTCGTTGTCCGCGGCAGCTTCGCCGTCGATGCCGCAGCCCGCCTCGGGCCGTATTACCGGCTCGGCCGAAAACACGCAGCGCAGCCCGATCGGCGCGCCGCGCGGCGCGCCATGATCCTTGCGCAGGCGCTGTCGCAGCCTGGCCAGCAAGGGGTCGTGCGTGGTCTCGGCCAGGTCGGCCACCTGCACGCGCTCGGCGCGCCGCTTGCCGCCTGCGGCACCCACGCACACCAACCGCTGCCGCTCGCGCAGCGCCCAGGCCGCCAGCGCCAGCTTGGCCGGCACTTCGTCGCAGGCGTCGATGAGTACGTCCACGCGTTGCGGCATCAGCGCCGGCCAGTTCTCTGGCGTCACGAAGTCCTCGATGCCGCTCACGACGCAGCCCGGGTGGATGTCGCGGATGCGCTCGCCGAGTGCCTGGATCTTGCTTTGGCCGAGCGTGCCCGAAAGCGCCTGCACCTGGCGGTTGATGTTCGATTCGGCCACCTGGTCGAAGTCGATCAGCACGATCTCGGCCACGCCGCTGCGCGCCAGCGCCTCGACCGCCCACGAGCCGACGCCGCCCACGCCGACCACCGCGATACGTGCTGCGCGGATGCTCGCGTAGCCTTCGGCGCCGTACAGACGCCGCAGGCCGCCGAAGCGCCGTTCCAGATCGGCGTCTAGCTCAAGTGGAACGTTAGCCCGCGCGAGCATCGCTCAGCCCAGCCGGTCCAGCCGCCACATCTGGTAGCGCAGCGCCAGCACCGCCCCGGCGATGATGCCCGCCAATGCGATGAAGCTGCCCAGCGCGAGCGTGGACACGCCCGACAGCCCCTGCCCCACCGTGCAGCCCATCGCGGTGACGCCGCCCACACCCATCAAGAGCGCGCCCACCAGGTGGTTGGCGGTGTCTTCGGTGCCGGCGAATCCTTCCCAGCGAAAGCTCTTCGTGGCCAGCGCCACCAGCGCCGAGCCGAGCACCACGCCCAGCGTGGTGACGATGCCGATCGTGAGCACCTTGCTCTTGTCGGAAAACAGGATCAGCCAGTCGACTGCGTAGGCGATCGGGGCAACGAAGGTCAGCGACTCCATGCGCTGCGAATTGGTGGCGAGAAAGCTCTCTTCGAGCGTCAGCGGATGCTCGGCGAGGTGCCCGAGCCGGCCGCTGGCCCACCACACGCCGGCGACCACTGCGCCGATGCCCAGGCCGGCAAGCAGCGAGTCGGCGCTGCGGCCTTCTGGCTTGGCCACGCCGAAGATCAGCAGAAGCGAGCCCAGCCCGAGGCCCAGCCAGAGAGCAAATCGCGCATTGGACCCCCCGAACGCCGCGGCCACGAGCGAAGGCAGGTCCTGTCCCACCGGCAGCGCCAGCGCCACCCGGTCCACGCTCGCCACGCGCCCCACGGCAACGATGCCGCGCAGCGTGGCGTACGAGGCCAGGCCGAGTACCGCGAAGACGACCAGCGACTTCAGGCTACCGCCACCGATGCGCACCAGCGTCTTGCTGCCGCAGCCCGACGCGAGCACCATGCCGAAGCCGAACAGCAAGCCGCCGAGCAAGTAGCTCAACCAGATCAGTCGTGGGCCGGCGTAGAGGCTGTTCTTGGCTTCGACGACGCCCAGGCCGACCATCACGTTGAAGCCGATCATCGCCACGCCCATGGCCATCAGCCACATGCGCATGCGCGTCCAGTCGCCCATGCTCACGATGTCCGACACCGCGCCCATGGTGCAGAAATGCGTGCGCTGCGCGATGGCGCCGAAGAGCACCGCCAGCGCGAACGTGGCCCACAGCACCTGGCTGATAAGACCGGGAAGGTCGGACTCCTGCATGCGCAGGATTCTCTACTTGAGCGACGCCAGGCGGTCCTTGCCGGCGGCCGCCGCTTCCGAGTTGGGATAGTTCTTCAGCAGTTCTTCAATGGTGCGCCGCGCGGCGCGGCCGTCCTTCATCTCGGCCTGGCTGTTGGCCAGGGCGAGCAGCGCTTCGGGGGCCCGCGCATGGTTGGGCGAGGCCGCGACAAAGGCGCGGAAGGTGGCAATCGCTTCTTTGTGGTCGCGCCGTGCGTACAACGCATTGCCGAGCCAGAAACGCGCCGAGGGCGCGAAGCCGCTGGCCGGGTAACGGCGCAGGAAACTCGACAGTTGGATCGCCGCGCGGTCGAAGTCGCCGCCGCGCAGCAGCAGCAGCGATTCGTCGTGCTGGCGCTTCTCGTCGGCGTCGGCCAGGAATTCCTCGCCGTCCAGCGAGATCTTGATCGGCTCGAGCCGGCGCAGCCGGTCGTCGATCGACTGGCCTGCGTCTTTCTGGCGCCGCTGCAGATCGGTGACGTCGCGTACCAGCTGTTCGTTGGTGCCGCGCAGACCGGCCTGCTCGCCACGCATCGCCTCGAGCTGGTTGTTCAGATCGAGCAGGCTGCGGCGCAGCGCGGCCAGCTGCTCGAGCAACTGGCTGTTGGCGCTGCCCAGATCCGCAAGCCTTGTCTTGTACTGCTCTTCGACCTGCGAGAGCCGCGTGCGCAGGTCGAGGATCGCCTTGCGCGCTTCGTCGTCGTCGAACAGGCCGGCCTGCGCGCTGGAGAGCAAGCCCACCGCCACCAGCGTGAACGCCCAGCGCTTCATCGGGCGCGGTCCTTCAGCTCGGCGCGGCGGTTCTTGGCCCAGGCGCTTTCGTCAGCGCCCTGCGCGGCCGGGCGCTCCTTGCCGAAACTCACGGCCTCGAGCTGCTCGTCCTTGGCGCCCAGCAACACCAGCGATCGCAGCACCGTCTCGGCATGCTTCTGGCCCAGCGCCAGGTTGTACTCGCGGCCGCCGCGTTCGTCGGTGTGGCCCTCGACCATCAAGCGCGTGGCACGGCTCACCGTCAGCGCCTTGGCATGGGCGTCGACGACGGGCTTGTACTCATCCTTGAGCACGAAGCTGTCGTAGTCGAAATAGACCACGCGGCCGGCGGCGTTGGCGGCTTGCAGTGCCATGCTGGCGGCGTCGACCTGCGTGACGCGCGATTGCGCCGGCGCCGTGGTACCGCCGGGTGCCGGGATGCTGCCCGAGGCGGTGGCCGGGGGTGCGCCTTTGCGGTCTTCG
>JANNQO010000390.1:0-6237 GCA_031400795.1 Rubrivivax sp.
TGTGGAAGTACGTGATGCTCGCCGTCGCGTTGCTGGTCGGCTTGCTCTACACCGTGCCCAACCTGTACGGCGAATCGCCGGCGGTGCAGGTGTCCAGCGGCAGGGTCACGCTGAAGGTCGACTCGAGCTTGGCCACGCGCATTGAGCAGGTGTTGGCGCAGGCGCAGATCAAGCCCGATTTCGTGCAGTTCGACGGCAACTCGGTGAAGGCACGCCTGGCCGACACCGACACGCAGATCAAGGCCAAGGACGCCATCAGCAAAGCATTGAACCCCGATCCACAGAACCCGGGCTACATCGTCGCGCTGAACCTGCTGTCGCGCTCGCCGGAATGGATGGCCCGGCTGCGCGCCTTGCCGATGTACCTGGGCCTGGACCTGCGTGGCGGCGTGCATTTCCTGATGCAGGTCGACATGAAGGCGGCGCTGACGAAGAAGGTCGAGTCGCTGACCGGCGACATGCGCACGATGCTGCGCGAGAAGAACATCCGCCACGCCGGCATCGTCCGCGACGGCAACACCATCAACCTGAAGTTTCGCGACGCCGCAGCAGCACAAGCCGCACGCGAGTTGCTGCTCGACCGGCTGCCCGACCTGCAGATCGTGAACACGCCCGGTGAGGGCAGCGAGGTGCTGCTGGCGGCCACGTTCAAACCCGAAAGCCTGCGCGCCGTGCAAGACCAGGCGCTGAAGCAGAACATCACCACGCTGCACAACCGCGTCAACGAACTCGGCGTAGCCGAGCCGGTGATCCAGCAGCAAGGCGCCGACCGCGTCGTCGTGCAACTGCCGGGCGTGCAGGACACCGCCAAGGCCAAGGACATCATCGGCCGCACGGCGACGCTCGAGATGCGCATGGTCAACGACACCGCCGAGGCGCGCGAAGCCATCACCGGCGGCGCCGCGCCTGGTGTCGTCCCCTTCGGCAGCGAGCGCTACGTCGACCGCGACGGCAGCCCGATCGTGCTCTACCGCCAGGTGATCATCACCGGCGACTGCCTCACCGATGCACAACCGGGCTTCGACAGCCAGACGCAGGAGCCCAAGGTCGACCTGACGGTGGACGCCAAGTGCGGCCGCATCATGCGCGACGTGTCGCGCGAGAACATCGGCAAGCGCATGGCCATCCTGCTCTTCGAGCGCGGCAAGGGCGAGGTGGTGACGGCGCCGGTGATCCGCGCGGAGCTCGGCAACCGCTTCCAGATCTCCGGCCGAATGACCTCGGTGGAAGCTGCCGACCAGGCGCTGTTGCTGCGCGCCGGATCGCTGGCCGCGCCGATGGAGATCATCGAAGAGCGCACCATCGGCCCGACGCTGGGCGCCGAGAACATCGCGATGGGCTTCAACAGCGTGCTCTACGGCTTTGCCGCGATCGCGCTGTTCATGTGCTGCTACTACCTGCTGTTCGGCGTGTTCTCCACCGTCGCGCTGGGCTTCAACCTGCTGCTGCTGGTGGCGGTGCTGTCGATGCTGCAGGCGACACTCACCTTGCCCGGCATGGCCGCGATCGCACTCACGCTGGGCATGGCGATCGACGCCAACGTGCTGATCAACGAGCGCGTTCGCGAGGAGTTGCGCGGCGGCCTGTCGCCGCAATTGGCGATCCAGGCCGGCTACGAGCGCGCCTGGGGCACGATTCTCGATTCCAACGTCACTACCTTGATCGCCGGCGTGTCGCTGCTGGCCTTCGGCTCGGGCCCGGTGCGCGGCTTTGCCGTGGTGCACTGCCTGGGCATCGTGACCTCGATGTTCTCGGCAGTGGTGTTCTCGCGCGGCCTGGTCAACCTGTGGTACGGGCGGCAGAAGAAGCTGAAGGTGGTGTCGATCGGCCAGGTGTGGCGGCCCGATGGCGTGCCGGCGGTCCCCGTTGCAACAGGCGAGGGGAAGTAAGCCATGGAACTCGACGAAAGTAGCTAGATGGAATTTTTCCGCATCCGCCGCGACATCCCCTTCATGCGCTACGCGCTGGTGTTGAACGTCATCTCGTTCCTGACCTTCGCCGCCGCGGTGTTCTTCCTGGCCACGCGCGGGCTGCACCTGTCGATCGAATTCACCGGCGGCACCGTGCTCGAGGTGCAGTACGCGCAGGCCGCCGACATCAACCGCACACGCGGCACGGTCGAGGCGCTCGGCCTGGGCGAGGTGCAGGTGCAGAAGTTCGGCAGCTCGCGCGATGTGCTGGTCCGCCTGCCGCTGCGCGGTGACGTGAAGCAGGCCGACCTGGCGACGCGTGTTTTCGATGCGCTGTGCAAAGCCGAACAAGGCACGGTGGGCACCAAGCAATACACCTCCGCGCAGGGTGAATCGGTGAGCCGGCCGTCCTGCGCGGTGGCCTCGGGCGCCGAGCCGGTGCAACTGCAGCGCACCGAGGTCGTGGGCCCGTCGGTCGGTGCCGAGCTCTACGAGAACGGCGTCTATGCGCTGCTCGCCACGGTGGCCGGCATCATGCTGTATCTGGCTTTCCGCTTCGAGTGGAAGTTCTCGGTGGCCGGCATCGTGGCCAACCTGCACGACGTGATCATCATCCTGGGCTTCTTCGCCTACTTCCAGTGGGAGTTCTCGCTGGCCGTGCTGGCGGCGGTGCTGGCCGTGCTCGGCTACTCGGTGAACGAATCGGTGGTCATCTTCGACCGCGTGCGCGAGACCTTTCGCAAGATGCGCAAGATGACCACACCGCAGGTCATCGACCACGCCATCACCAGCACCACCAGCCGCACCATCATCACGCACGGCTCGACGCAGATGATGGTGCTGTCGATGCTGATCTTCGGCGGCCCCACGCTGCACTACTTCGCGGTGGCGCTGACCATCGGCATCCTGTTCGGCATCTACTCGTCGATCTTCGTTGCCGCCGGCATCGCGATGTGGCTGGGCGTGAAGCGCGACGACCTGGTGCGCACCACCGCCAAGGATCGCGACCCGAACGATCCCAACGCCGGTGCCGTGGTGTAGAGTCTTTCGGCATACCCTCACCCCCTTACTTCTGACGCGGCACCCTCCACCAGCGGCCATGGCCACCGGCACCGACTCCCAAACGCTGGCCATCCAGGCGCGACGGCGATACACCGAGGAGGTCGTGAAGGGGTTGGTGCCGATCGTGCAGGCGGCGATCGACAGTGCGCGCGACATGCTCGCCAAGCCGGCCGAACATTCGCTGGCGATGCGCCGGCGCGACCTGGTGCACGAGCTGACCAAGAACGCGCAGGACTGGCACCGCGGCATGGTGACCGGGTTGCGCCGCGCGCTCACGCATGGCGTGTCGAGTTCGCGGCTCGGCGACCCACCCAGGACCGGCCCGTCCAGCGGCATCGCCGGTCTCTCACTGGTGGACGATGACACCATCGAGCTCGAGATCGTCACCTCGCGATTGTCGCTGGCGATGATGGACCGCGCGTCCTGGGAGTTCAGCGACCTGCGCGCGCGCATCGTCTTCCTCGAGCGGCGCAGCGAACTCGAGCCGCATGACCTGCTGCGCGCCCATGTGCTGGCGCGCATCGTCTTCGACGCTTGGCGCGAGGCGAAGATCTCCATCACCAGCTGGCGCGAACAGCAGCCGCTGCTGCACGACGAGTTTTCGATGCTGGTGGAAGAGGCCTACCACGAGACGAACCGCTGGCTCGTCGAGCGCCGCGTGCTGCCCGAGGTCGATCTGCGCCCGGGCATCAAGCGTTCGCGCAACGTGGCCATGCCGGCCACCTCCTGGCAACCGGCGACGCTGACCACCACGACGAACTTCGTCGTCACCGGCGGCGGCAACCTGGAAGAGCTGTCCAGCAGCGCGGGCCTGCGCGGCGAGCACGGCGGCGGCAGCTACATGCGCCACATGTCCGGCGGCGCGGTGGCCGAAGAAACGCGGCTCATGACACGCGCTGCGCCGCTGGCGCGCAACCGAGAGCAGGCCGAGGCCGTGCTCGGGCGCATGAACCGGCTGGTGGCGCGGCACGTGCCGGGCTTCCACGACGCCGCGGCCGGTGTGTCGCGCCCGATGGCCTTGTCGCCGGGCCTGCGCCGTGCCATCGACACCGTGCAGCAAGGCCTGCGCGAGCGCCTGGCCCCGAGCACCCGCTCCGGCGTCGATTCGATGGTCACCACGCCGGTGCTGCTGGACGAATTGCACCAGCGCAAACAGGCGCTCAAGAAAGCCGCCGCCACGCCCGAAGAGCGCGCCACGATCGAGATCGTCGCGCTGTTGTTCCAGAGCATCTTGACCGAAGAACGCATCCCGGCTGCGGTGCGCGTGTGGTTCGCGCGGCTGCAGATGCCGGTGCTGCGCGTGGCGGTGTCCGAGCCCGACTTCTTCGCCACCGTCGACCACCCCGCACGGCGCTTGATCGACCGCATGGGCGCCTGCGTGATGGGGTTCGACAGCGGCGCGCCCGCGGTCAGCGAGGCGCTGGAAAAGGAGATCAAGCGCATCGTGCAGGTGGTGGAGGCCTACCCCGACACCGGCCGGCGTGTCTTTCAGACCGTGCTTACCGAGTTCGAAACCTTCCTCGAGCACTTCTTCAAGAACCAGAACGAGGCCACCAAGAAAGGCGTCTCGCTGGCGCAGCAGGTCGAGCAGCGCGAAACCATGGCCATCCAGTACACCATCGAGCTGCGCAGGATGTTGAACGAGGTGCCGGTGCAGGAGGGCGTGCGCCAGTACCTGTTCCACGTCTGGGCCGATGTGCTGGCCACCACGGCGGTGCGCTACGGCACGCAGGACGATCACACGCGGCGCATGAAGCGCGCTGCCGCGGACCTGATCTGGTCGGCCAGCGCCAAGGTCACGCGCGAAGAGCGCGGCGAGGTCATCCGCCGGCTGCCGCCGCTCTTGAAAGCGCTGCGCGAAGGCATGCACGCCGCGGGCATCGATGCGCTGCGCCAGGACGAACACATCCAGCAGCTCAACAACTCGCTGGCTGCGGCCTTCACCGCCAAAGCCGCGGTGATCCCAGACGACCGCCTCGCCGAGCTGATGCAGCGCCTGGAAACGCTCGAAGAGTTGTTGCCCGAGACCGAGGTGCAGATCGACGAGTCGATGGTGCTCGATCTCTCCGGCCACGAGACCGGGGAGCTGGAGGTGGTGCTCGACGGCGGCTCGATGCCGACGCCGCCGATGCTGGCCTGGGCGCGCGAGCTGCAGGTGGGCAGCTGGTTCATGCTCGACTACCGCGGCCGCAACGAGGCCGTGCAACTCGCCTGGCACGGCCTGCGCAAGCAGCTCTCGCTGTTCGTCTCGGCGCAGGGCCGTTGCGTACTGTTCCAGCAGCAGCGCTTGGCCTCGTTCCTGCAAGCCGGGCTGCTGCTGCCGGCGCAGGACGAAGCGCTGACCGTGCGCGCCACGCGCAGCGCGCTGGCCAAGCTCGATGTCGACGCGTCGCGACTTCTGAACTGAACTGCTCTTCCAAGGAACCCGTTCTTGAAAGTCACCGTTGTCGGCACCGGCTATGTAGGCCTGGTCACCGGGGCCTGCCTGGCCGAGATGGGCAACCACGTGATGTGCCTGGATGTCGACGAACGCAAGATCCGCACCTTGAACGACGGCGGCATCCCGATCCACGAACCCGGCCTGGAGCAGATCGTGCACCGCAACGCTGCCGCCGGACGGCTGCAGTTCACCACCGACGCAGCGCTGGCGGTGGGCCATGGCACGATGCAGTTCATCGGTGTGGGCACGCCGCCCGACGAAGACGGCTCGGCCGACATGCAGTATGTGGTGGCCGCGGCGGCCAGCATCGGCCGCTACATGACCGACTACAAGGTCATCGTCGACAAGAGCACCGTGCCGGTGGGCACCGCCGACCGCGTGCGCGACGCCGTCGGCGCCGCGCTGAAGGCGCGCGGCATCGAGCTCGAGTTCGCAGTCGTCTCCAACCACGAGTTCCTGAAAGAAGGCGCAGCGGTGGAAGACTGCATGAAGCCTGATCGCATCATCGTCGGCGCCGACGACGAACGTGCGGTGCTGCTGATGCGCGCCCTGTACATGCCTTTCATGCGCAACCACGACCGGCTGCAGCTGATGGACGTGAAGAGCGCCGAATTCACCAAGTACGCAGCCAACGCGATGCTGGCCACGCGCATCAGCTTCATGAACGAACTGGCACTGCTCGCGGACCGGGTGGGTGCCGACATCGAGCAGGTGCGCAAAGGCATCGGCAGCGACCCGCGCATCGGAACGCATTTCCTGTACGCCGGCACCGGCTACGGCGGCAGTTGTTTTCCGAAGGACGTGAAGGCGCTGGTGAAGACCGGC
>JANNQO010000391.1:0-20791 GCA_031400795.1 Rubrivivax sp.
CATGAGTACATGGCCCAACCGGGGAGGCCTCCGGCGGCCTGGCGGGGGCCCGAAGAAAGAAAACCGAACAGCCAGAACACCCTCGCTACGGGGACATCTCTACTTTGCGAGACGAGGGGACATTTCTACTTTGCGTTGACAGACGGATGCGTCCCGCCTGGCTCACGTCGCTTCGCCGCCACGGCCGTAGCGCTGCTCGAGGCCGAGCCGGCGGTGCTTGCGCGAACGCTGCGTGCAATTCGACTGAACCGTAGCTTGCCGCGCTGGGTTCACAGTCCGCTGCCATGAACACCGTCGTCACCGATCGCCCGGCCAGCGCGCGCCTGCCCACGTATTTCATCTCGCACGGCGGCGGCCCCTGGCCCTACATGCGCGAGATGGACGAGGCCATGGCGCCCCTGGCGGCCTCGCTGGTGGCCATCACGCACGAGCTGGGCGGGCTGCCGCGCGCCGTGCTGTCGGTGTCGGCGCATTGGGAGGCGCCGCAAGTCACGGTGATGGCGACGGCGAAGCCGCCGATGGTCTACGACTACTCGGGTTTTCCGGCCCACACCTACCGGGTGCAGTACCCGGCGCCCGGTGCGCCTGAGGTGGCCGCGCGCATCCAGGGCCTGCTGCAGGCCGCGGGCATCGCGGCCGCTGTGGATGTGCAGCGCGGCTTCGACCATGGCACCTTCGCGCCTCTGGTCGTGATGTACCCCGAGGCGCAGGTGCCGGTGCTGCAGCTGTCGCTGAAATCGAGCTACGACCCCGAAGAGCACTTCGCGATCGGCCGCGCGCTGCGCCCGCTGCGCGACGAGGGTGTGTTGATCCTGGGCAGCGGCCTGAGTTTTCACAACCTGCGCATGCGCGGGCCCGCCGCGGCAGCGCCTTCACGCGCCTTCGACGACTGGCTGCACCAGACGCTCGAACAACAAGCGCCGGCGCAGCGCACGGCACGCCTGCGCGCCTGGCAGCAGGCGCCCAGCGCGCGCACCGCGCACCCGAGCGAAGACCATCTGCTGCCGATGATGGTGGCCCTGGGCGCAGCCGAGGACGAGGCGGCGACGACCGTCTTCCACGAGTACAGCGCCTACATCGGCTGGACCGTTTCGAGCTGGCGCTTCGGCGCTGCGCTGGGTTAGTTTTCCACAGCGCCCCAGCGGGTACGATGCCGCTGGCCCGCAGGTCGCGGCGCTGGGGGACAAGCATGCAACGGGGATTGCCCGCGCTCGTCGATGCGGCGTTGGCCGGCAAGCACGAGTTCGACGATGCTTTGCGGCAGGTGGGGGCTGCGATCGACGCCGCCCCGCGTTCACGCCGCCTGCGCCGCCTGCGCATCCGCCTGGCCCACGCGGCCGACATGCGCGCCGAACACCTGGCCGACCTGCACGCGTTGTGCGCGATCGATGCGCGTGACCGCTTGGCGGCGCAAGAGCTGGCGTTGCGCGAGTTCGCCTGGGCCTCCGATCAAGCCGGCAGCGCTCCGGGGCCGACCGCGGCCGAGCCTTCCGGCCGCCTGACGCAGCTGCTGGGCTTGCTGCACCAGCTCGGCACCCGCGCCACACGGCTGGCCTGGGCGCTGGACACCTGGGATGCCACGCGGGTCTGGGAGCCCTGGTCGCGGCTGCAGATCGCGCTGCACGCTTGTGCGTTGCACCCCGACGATGCGGCCTTGCAGCGGCATCTGGCGCTGAGCTGGGCGCAACTCGTGCAGCACCCTTCGGCGCTGGAGTCTGCCGATGGCCGCATCCCGCCCGGCTTTGCGCTGGACGCAACCGGCAACCTCTGCGACGCGTTGATCGCCGGCCGCGCGCTGGCGGCACTGGATGCGGCGCTGCTGCGCTTGCCGGGCGATGCCGGGCTGTTGTTCAGCCGTGCGCTGGTGAACCAGGGCACGAGCCGCTTCCTGGCCGCGGAGCTCGACTTCGCCGGCGCTGCCCGGGCCTGGGACCGCGAGGCCGACCGCCCCGACATCGCGGCCGCTGACGCTGCCAGCGCCCGCGCGTTTGCCGACCGTGCGTTCAGTCTGGCGCAGCGTTGCAGCGGCGGCCGCGAGACGCTTGCCCGCCCGTGGCTACCCGATTCGGGTGGCGGCCCACACACGCCGGGCACGTTGTTTTCGATGCCGACGATGCCCAACCTCGGCGCCGGCCAGCGCGGTCCGCACCGGCCGCCGGGCGGCGCCGGCGACGAGACCACCGAGCAGATGCGATCGCGGCTGGCCGCGCAGGCGCGGCAGGTGGTGGAGCAGCTCGGCGCGCTGCTCGATCCGGCGCCCGGGGCGTGGAGCGAGGCGCCTGCGCCGGCGCAGGACGCCGCTGCGCTGCGTCCGTTGCCCGCTGCCGCGGCGATGGACGCGGCCGGGCTCGAGCCGCTGTGCTGGGCCGAGCACCCTTCGCTGCACGATGCCGGCGGCACGTCGGCGCCCTGTCGCGTGTGGTGCAGCCACGATGGCGGCGTGACGATCGTTGCCGTGGCGCTCGGCGACCAGCTCGGTGTCGAAGTCAGCACCGAGTTTGCCGACGGGCGACATCTGGTGACGACGAATGCGCGTGGGCGCACCTGCCTGGCCGGCGGGCCGCAGCTGGACAGCCTGCACGTGGACGCCACGCGGCCACTGGGCTCGCTGCTCGCGCTGCACCGCGCGCGGGTGGCGCTGCGGCGCGCCCAGGAGCCCGGCGCAACGCTGCGCGCGACGCGCAGCTTCGCCGACTTCGCCGCTGCGCAACAACGCCAACGCGATGCCGAGCAGGCACACCGCACGGCGTGCGGCATGGATGAGTTCGAGGCCTTGGCCGTGCCGTCGGACGTGCCCGAAGAATTCGCCCCGCTGCTGCAAGCCGCTGCGCTGCAGTGGCTCGAGTTCAGGCATCCAGCTTGAGCACCACGCCTTCCCGCCTGCTGGGGCATGGTGGCCGCGCCGTAGTCGCTCCACGACGGCATCTCGATCAGCGGATTGAGCACCTGCGGACCCTGTGAGGCCGGCGAACCTAGCGCAGTGGGGGTTCGTTTCCAACCCCCTGTTGCGTCGGCCGCGGCAGCTTCACCAGACCGGTGGCCAGCGCCGTGCCGGCCAGGATCACGAGCCCCGCGCCGACCATTACCGGCGTGACGCGTTCGCCGAGGAACAGCGCGCCCCACAACACACCGAAGAGCGGGATCAGGAAGGTCACCGAGATCGCCTTCGCCGGGCCGACATGCGCGATCAGCCGGAAGTACAGCAGGTAGGCCAGGCCCGTGCACACCACGCCCAGCGCCAGCACGCCCCACCAGGCCGAGGTCGAGGGCGGCGTGCTGGGCCACCACAGCAGCGCGGGCACCGCGAGCGCCAGCGCCGCGGCGAGCTGGCTGCCACCGGCCACCGCCAACGGTGGCACGCCCTGCAGCTTGCGCTTGGTGTAGTTCGCGCCGATGCCATAGCACAGCGTGGCCGCCAGGCAAGCGATCACGGCAAGGCCGGTGTGGTCAGCGCCGGCCTTGAAACTCGCCTTGTCCCAGGCCAGCCACGACACGCCGGCAAAGCCGATCGCCAGCCCCAGGCTGCGTGATGCACCCGGCTTGTCGCCCAGCCAGCCCCAGGCGATCAGCGCGCCCCACAGCGGCGCGGTGGCGTTGAAGACCGACGACAGCCCGGCCGTGATCGACAGCGCGGCGTAGGTGAAGAGCACGAACGGCAGCGCGGAGTTCAGCAGGCCGACCACCGTGATCGGTTTCCAGTGTTCGCGCAGCGCCCCCCACTGGCCTTGCAGCGCGAGCAGCGGCAACAGTGCGGCGGCGGCGAGTGCCACACGCACGGCGACCAGCGCCACGGCCCCGAACTCTGGGGCGCCGATGCGCATGAAGAGGAACGATCCGCCCCACAGCGCGGCAAGCAGCACCAGCTCGCCGAGGTCTTGGGGCTTCACGTCAGCACTGCCGGCCCAAGGGGCAGCGAACGCAGTGAGCGTGGGGGCTTCACGTCAGCAGCACGCCTTCATGCACGAGCAGCTTCTCCTTGCGCGGCAGCCCGGCGGCGAAGCCAGTCAACGAGCCGTTCGCGCCGACCACGCGGTGGCAAGGCACGATCACACCGACCGGGTTGCTGCCGCAGGCCGTGCC
Organism: Rubrivivax sp.; assembly: GCA_031400795.1. GTDB lineage: Bacteria > Pseudomonadota > Gammaproteobacteria > Burkholderiales > Burkholderiaceae_C > Rubrivivax. Next base: position 4,081 of record JANNQO010000391.1, read on the forward strand.
GGTGGCGCGCGGCACGGCGCCCTGGCCGACCAGCGCTGCCACCTCGCCGTAGGTGCGCGTGCGGCCTTTGGGGATGCGCAGCAGTTGTTGCCACACGGCGCGCTGGAACTGCGTGCCGTGCAGGTCCAGCGGCACGTCGATGGCCTCGGTGTCCTCGCCGGCCCAGTACGCGTCGAGCCAGCGCCGCGCGGCGGCGATGTGCGGGTGGTCGGGGTCTTCGGCGGCGCGCTCGGCGGCCTCGGGATAGCGCTCGCGCGCGTCGAACCACAGCGCCGCGATGCCTTGTTCGGTGGCCATCGCCGTCATCGCGCCCAAGGGCGTGGCGATGTCGGCTTGCGCCACGATCGGCGCGGGGATGGGGGGCTTTTTCATGTGCCGGTCTCCAGGGTTTGCCACAGGCGCATCACCGCGTAGGCGCGCCACGGCCGCCAGGCCTCCGCCTGGGCCTGCACGGCTTTCACGTCGCGGGTCTGCAAGGCGTTGAGCACGCCGATGTCGGTGGCGGGAAATGCGTCGGGCCAGGCCAGAGCGCGCATCGCGATGAGCTGCGCGCTCCATTCGCCGATGCCGGGCAGCTCGCGCAGCGCGTCCAGGGTGGGCTGCAGCGGCGCGCCGCGGTGCAGGCTGATGCGGCCTTCATGCAGTGCGGCGGCGAGTGATTGCAGCGCTTTCACGCGCTGGCGCACGATGCCCAGCTTGCCGATCCGTTCGGGGTCGGCGGCGGCGATCACCGCGGCGCTGGGGAACAGCCGGTTCAGGTCGGGCAGACCGGTCTCCATGATGTCGCCGAAGGCCTCGACGAGACGACGCGTGAGCGTGCGTGCCGCGGCCACCGTGACCTGCTGGCCGAGCACCACGCGCGCAGCGATCTCGAACGGATCCAGGCCATTGGGCACACGCACGCCGGCCGGGCCGGGCAGAGCGGCCAGTGCCGCGTCGATGATCGCCGGCTCGGCATCCAGATCCAGCGCCTGGCGCAGCCGCTGCCGCAACGCCGCGAGGGCCGGCGCGAGCGCGGGCGAGATCGACGCATGCACTTCATTGCGATCGGGCACGAAGCGCGCGCGCACCACGCCGGCCAGGCGAACATCGCCCTGCTGCCAGGCCAGCGTGCGGCGGACCTCGAGGCCTTCCACAGCCTCGATGCCGGGAATGGCGCGATCACGAAAAAAGCGCAGCACGCCGGCCAGGTCGTAAGGCGGGCGATAGGCCAGGCGCATCGGCAGCGCGTCGTCGCTGCGCGGCGCCGGGTCACCGTCCTGTCGGTCGCGGCGCAGCGTGCTCGGGCTGAGCCGGTAGCGCGTGGCGAAGGCAGCGTTGAAGCGGCGCAGGCTCGCAAAGCCGCTCGCGTGCGCGACCTGCGTGACGGGCAGCGGCGTGTCGGTGAGCAGCTGCTTGGCCAGCAGCAATCGGTGCGTCGTCAGGTAGTCCATCGGCGTCACGCCATGGCGGGCCTGGAAGACGCGGCGCAGGTGCCGGTCGGTGACGCCCAGGCGAGCGGCCACGGCCGGCAGGTAGAGGTCGCGGCCCTCGGTCACCGCGGCTTCGATCATTCGCGATGCTTCGTCGGCCAGCACCATCGACGAATCCATCAGCGACAGGCCCGGTGCCAGCTCGGGCCGGCAGCGCAGGCAGGGCCGAAAACCCGCCGCCTCGGCGCTCGGTGCGTTGCCGAAGAAGCGGCAGTTGCGCTTCAGCGGTGTGCGAACGCGGCACACCGGGCGGCAATAAACGCCGGTGCTGGTGACGCCGACGAACAGCCGTCCGTCGAAGCGCGCATCGCGGGCGAGCAGCGCGGCGTACTGGGCGTCGGCTTCGGGGGAGGGTGCCAGGGCTTTCGGCATGGCGGCATTATCGGCAGCGGGTTGGAACGCACTCGCCGTTTTCGGACCGATGCTTGCGGCAGCTCTCGAGGCATTCGACCGTCACTCCAACCACCGATGAACTCGAGAACGATCAAGGCAGGCCTCGCGCGCCGAGGGTGTCGCTGCGCAGGGGCCGCCGGCCTACATCGCCTTGAACAGATGCACGTAGGCGCGGCTGACGGGCAGTTCGTGCGCGCATGCCTTGATGCGCAGGAAGAGCCGGCTCGCCTCGTCGCGCCGCGTGCCGGTCAGGTGCTGCTGGTTGACGATCGTCGAGCGGTGCACCTGCACGAACACGGCCGGGTCGAGTTGTGCGGCCAGTTCGGCGATCGGGGTGCGGATCAGGTATTCGTGCGTCGCCGTTTGCACGCAGGTGTACTTGTCGTCGGCGCGGAAGAACAACACGTCTTCCACGGCGATCTGGTGCGTCACCTCGCCGCTGCTGGCGCGCACCCAGCGCAGGTGCTCGGCAGCCGCAGCGGGGTGTGCCGAGAGGTTCTTCAGCGCCGCCAGCAGCCGCTCGTCGTCGGCTGGCGCAAGCGCCGCGCGCAGCCGCTGCACGCAGCGCGCCAGCCGCTCGGCCTTCACCGGTTTCAACAGGTAGTCCAGCGCCTGCTGCTCGAAGGCCTGCACGGCATATTCGTCGTAGGCGGTGACGAAGACGACGCGCGTTGCGCCTTCGATGCCCTGCGCCACCTCCAGCCCGGTGAGGCCGGGCATCTGGATGTCCAGGAAGGCGAAGTCGGGCTGCAGCACGGCGATGCGCTCGGCGGCTTCCGCGCCGTGCCGCGCGATGTGCACGATGCGCAGCTCGGGCCAGATGTCGGTCAGCTGTGCCGCCAGCGCGCGCGCCAGCTGCGGTTCGTCGTCGGCGATGAGTGCACTTTGAGTCATGTGGAACGTTGGGTAGCGGAGATGTCGACCACCCAAGGCGGCAAGTAAGGCATGACGATCGTCGCGCGTGTGCCCGGCCCGTTGTCGGCCAGCTCGAGTCGTGCGTCACCGACGAAACGCGAGGCCAACCGCTCGCGCAGGTTGGCCAGCGCCACGCCGTTGCCCGTGCGTGCCACGCGGCGCGGCGGCGCATCCAGGCCGAGGCCGTCGTCGCTCACCTCCAGCACCAATTGCCGCTGCCGCACCTGGGCGCGCAGCACGATCGTGCCGCCTTCCACCTTGGGCTCCAGGCCATGGTGGATGGCGTTCTCCACCAGCGGCTGCAGCATCAGCGGCGGCATCACCGCCGCGCGCACGCGGTCGTCGGCCTCGATGCGGTAGTGCAGCCGGTCTTCCATGCGCGTTTGCAGCAGGCGCAGGTAGTTCTCGGCCAGCGCCAGCTCGGCGCCCACCGTGCTGTCTTCGGTGCGCAACTGCGTCAGCGTGCAGCGCAGGTAGTCGGTGAAGCTCTCCAGCATCGCCTGCGCCTTGGCCGGCTCGTGCGCGATCAGGCTTTGCACGTTGGCCAGCGTGTTGAACAGGAAATGCGGCTCCATCTGCGCTTGCAACAGGCGCAGCTGCGTTTCGGTGACGCGGCGCTCGGCCTCGATCTGCTGGCTCTTCGCGGCGAAGAAGTGGTGCAGCAAGAAGGTGATGAGCAGGCCCATCGTCACCGAGCCGACGATGATGTTGGCGCCGTCGCGGCTGCTGATCCACACCTTCACGTCGGCACCGGCGAACATCACGCCCAGCGGCCAGCCCAGGGCCACGCCGAGCAGCGGCAGTCCCGAGAACAGCAGCGTGCGTTGCCAGGGCCGCCAGCCGCGGATTTGCTGCGGGCCGACGAAGCGCGACGCGCCGTCGAAGAGCAGGTGGATGAGCGCGCCGATCGTCAGGCACACGATCAGATTCCTGCCGTACCAGTACAGCCAGGCGGAGACGTTGCGCCAGGCGCCTTCGCCGCGCGCGAAGGCCATGTAGCCGAGCATGGTGAAGACCACCGCCAGTACCAGGCAGAACAGCAATGTCCACAGCCACGGCATCCACCACGGGCCGACGCGCCGCAAGTCGTTGGACAGCCAGGCGCGCCAGGAATCGCGCAGCAGGGTTCTTGTTAGCGCAGTCATTGGCGGGAAGTGTAGGAACGCCGCTGGCGGAGAACGGTGCCTGCGGCGACGAATCGACAGCACGGGCGATGCCTGGCGAGCCAAAGACGCTGGGCCGGCAGCGGTAGTTCAAGCGCCTCTGCGGCCCGGGTGCGGCGAAGAGGCAGGTTGCACCGTTCAGCGCGCCACGACGGCGTCGGACAAACCGGCCAGCGCCTTGGCGAGGGACTGTGCCTGTGGGCACTCGGCCACGCCATGGCGCCGGGCCAGCCACGCCGGATCGTTGTAGCCGAGCCAGACCTGGCCCTGCGCGTCTTCCCAGACCAGGGCCTTCAGCGGCAGGTCGATGCCCACCGACTGCGCACACTCCATGAACGGCGTGCCGCCTTGCGGGTTGCCGAAAATCAGCACCGCGGTCGGGCGCAGCGTCTTGCCCAGACGTGCCGCCCCGGCCGCATGGTCGACGCGCGCGAACACCACCAGGCCACGCTGTTGGGCCTGGGCCTCGACGCGGTTCATCGTTTCGAGCGCCGGGTACGGACTCTTCAGCGCGATCAGCCCATCGGCCGCGGCGGCGACGCCACAACTCAGGACCAGGGTGGCAAGCGAGGCAAGTCGTTTCATGATTCAGTCTCTGTTCACCGCCTGTCGGCGCGGGAGGCCGCGGTCTTACACGACCGAGGGCGAGTTCGGGCGGGGCCTGCGCCGAGGCGTCCATAGAATGCCTGCGTCCAAGCCCAACAAAGCGCCCGCCATGCAAGTGCACGCCTCGGTCTTCAAGGCCTACGACATCCGCGGTGTGGTCGGCACGACGATCGACGAAACATTCGCCGAACACCTCGGCCGCGCCTTCGGATCCGAAGCGCTGGCCGTGGGCCAGACGGCGGTGGCTGTGGGCCGCGACGGGCGCGTGTCGGGGCCGCGCTTGTCGACGGCGTTGATCCGCGGCTTGGCCTCGACGGGGCTCGACGTCGTCGACATCGGACCGGTCACCACGCCGATGCTGTACTACGTGGCCGCCACGCGCGGCAAGTTCGGCTGCGCCAGTGGCATCCAGGTCACCGGCAGCCACAACCCGAAAAACTACAACGGCTTCAAGATGGTGCTGGCCGGCAGCGCGATTTATGGCCAGGACATCCAGAAGCTGCGCCGGCGCATCGAGGCCGAGAGCTACACCCGCGGCCGAGGTCGCACAGCAAGGATGGACATCGGCGCCGAATACAGCGCGCGCATCACCAGCGATTGCCGGCTGGCGCGGCCGATGAAGATCGTCGTCGATTCGGGCAACGGCATCCCCGGGGCCAGCGCGCCGGGCATCCTGCGCGCCCTCGGCTGCGAGGTGATCGACCTGTACAGCCGCGTCGACGGCGACTTCCCGAACCACCACCCCGACCCGAGCAAGCCCGAGAACCTGGCCGATCTGATCAAGGTGGTGCATGCCACCGATGCCGAACTCGGCCTGGCCTTCGACGGCGATGGTGACCGCCTGGGCCTGGTCACCCGCAACGGCAAGATCATCTGGCCCGACCGGCAGCTGATGCTCTTCGCGCGCGACGTGCTCAAGCGCCACCGCGGCGCGCAGATCCTCTTCGACGTGAAGTGCTCGCAGCGCGTGCCCGAGACCATCCGGGCCGCCGGCGGTGTGCCGCTGATGTGGAAGACCGGGCACTCGCTGATCAAGGCCAAGCTGTCCGAGACCGGCGCGCCCTTCGGCGGCGAGATGAGCGGGCATCTGTTCTTCAAGGAGCGCTGGTACGGATTCGACGATGCCACCTACACCGCCGCGCGCCTGCTCGAAATCATGAGCCGCGTGGCCGACCCGAGCGCGGTGCTCGAAGCGCTGCCGACGAGCTTCAACACGCCCGAGTTGAACGTGGCCTGCGAAGAAGGCGAGCCGCACAGCGTGGTGACCGAGTTGCACACACGCGTGGCCGACGGGCGACTGGTGTTTCCCGGCGGCGAGGTGGGCACCATCGACGGCCTGCGCGTGGACTACCCCGACGGCTTCGGCCTGATCCGCGCCAGCAACACCACGCCGGTGCTGGTGCTGCGCTTTGAAGGCCACACGGAAGCGGCGCTGCAGCGCATCGAAGCGCAGATGATGGCCACGCTGCGCGCCGTGAAGCCCGACGCGCAGGTGGGGGCGGCAGCGCATTGAGCCGACGTTGAGCCTGCTCGCGCGCGGCCTGTATTCGACGCTTCTGCGGCTGGCCACGCCCGCTTACCTGTTGCGCCTGTGGTGGCGCGGCCGCGACGAACCGCCGTACCGCAGCTTCATCAGCGAGCGGCTCGGCCTGGCCGCATCCGACGGCACTACCGGCCGCTTGTGGATTCACGCCGTCTCGCTCGGCGAGACCCATGCCGCGGCGGCGCTGGTAAAGGCGCTGCGCGAACGCAATGCGACGCTGAAGTTCCTGTTCACGCACAGCACCGCCACCGGACGCGAGGCCGGCGTGGCGTTGCTGAAGTCCGGCGACGTGCAGGCCTGGCTGCCGTACGACACGCCCGGCGCGGTGCGCCGCTTCCTGCGAGCGCATCGGCCGCGGCTGGGCGTGCTGATGGAGACCGAGATCTGGCCGAACCTGCTGCGCGTGGCACAAGCGCAGCGCGTGCCGATGGTGCTGGCCAACGCGCGCTTGAGCGAGCGCAGCCAGCGCAAGGGCCAGCGTTGGCAGACGCTGTTGCGGCCGGCGGTCGGCTCGCTGGCGATCGTGCTCGCGCAGACCGATCGTGACGCGAAGCGGCTGCGCGAGGCTGGCGCGAGCCGGGTCGAGGTCGTCGGCAACCTGAAGTTCGACCTCACGCCCGATGCCGCGCTGCTCGCCCGCGGCCGCGCGTGGCGGGTCTTGTTCGATCGCCCCACCGTGCTCGCCGCGGTGACGCGCGAGGGCGAAGAGGCAGCGTTGCTCGCCGCGTGGAAGGCGTTGCCGCAGCCGCGCCCGCTGCTGGTGGTCGTGCCGCGCCATCCGCAGCGTTTCGACGACGTGGCGGGTCTGGTCGGCGAGGCCGGCCTCACGCTGCACAGGCGCAGCACCTGGGCCGACATGCCGCCGCCGGGCGCTGGCGCGGCCGATGTCTGGCTCGGCGATTCGATGCGCGAGATGGCGCTGTACTACGCCTGCGCCGACGTGGCGCTGCTCGGCGGCAGCTTCGCGCCGCTGGGCGGGCAGAACCTCATCGAAGCCGCGGCCTGCGGCTGCCCGCTGGTGATGGGGCCGCACACCTTCAACTTCGAGCTCGCTGCCGAACTGGCCATCGAGGCGGGCGCGGCGCAGCGTGTGGCCGATCTCGACGAAGGTCTGCGTGTGGCGCTGCCGATCGCCCGGCAGCACAGCGTGCCGAACTCGGCCTGCGCAGCCTTCGCCGCCGCGCACCGCGGAGCGGCCGGGCGCATGGCCGATCGGCTGCTGTCGCTGCTGCCTTGACCTGACCCGGGATGCGACCGCGATGCAGCGGGGGTTGACAGGGCTCACGCAACATGTGACCATATAGTCACCTATGAACGAACCCGAACTCGACGCCGTCTTCGCCGCGCTGTCGTCCACGCCGCGCCGGCGGCTGCTCGACCTGATCAAGAAAACCCCCGGCAGCACGGTGGGGGCCTTGGGCGCAGCGTTCGACGGCGAGATGGGCCGCTTCGGCGTGATGAAGCACCTGCGCGTGCTCGAAGCCGCCGGCCTGGTGATCTCCGAACGCGAAGGCCACGAGCGGCGCTTGTGGTTCAACGTGGTGCCGGTGCAGCTCATCCACGAACGCTGGAGCAGCGAGTTCAGCGCCCACTGGGCAGCCAAGCTGACGCAACTTCAGTACCGCGCCGAGGGCGCGAGTGTTCGATCTTTCCCTGGCCCGAAAAGGAAGCGACCCCATGGCTGACACCGCCCAATCCCCTGGCACCACCCCCACCGACGCGATGTTTCGTGTTGTCATCCAGGCCGACATCCAGCGCGTCTGGCACGAACTCACCAAGACGGGCGTTGCGCAAGGCGCGGTCTTCAACGCCGTGCTGCACGCACGAGCGCTGACGCCCGGCGAGCCGATGCAGATGCGCACCGGCAGCGGCAAGCACGTCATCGTGGTCGGCGACGTGCTGGAGTGCCGGCCACCGCATGTCTTCGCGCACACGCACCGCTTCACGCAGCACGACGACCCGGTGTGCAGCGTGCGCTACGAGTTGAAGCAGTTGCCGCAAGGTGTGGAGGTGACGCTGCGCGTGAGCGGCCTCACGCCCGGCACCGCGTCGGCCAAGAGCATGGCCTCGGGGGGCGACTTCATCCTGAAGAACCTGAAGGCGATCTGCGAATCGGGCCGACCCCCTTTGGGCACCCGGCTGATGTACCTGGTGTTCGATTGGATGGAGGGCGTGTTGCCCGGCCGAACGAAGACCGAACACTGGCCACTCGCGTCGAAAGCCTGAACAGGAGAGCGCAATGGTGAACCCCGAACAGGCCCTGGCCACCCAGCTGAAGAACATCGAGGCCAAGACAGGTCAGCCGATCGCCGCGCTGTACCGCCAGGTGGCCGCCTCCGGCCTGGCCAAGGTGGGCGAGCAGCGCAAGTGGCTGATGGACGAACTGGGCCTGGGCTACGGCGATGCCAACACCGTGGTGCTGATGGCGAAGAGAGCCGCCGAGGCACCGGCGGTGGCGGCTGAAGCCGATCCGTTGGAGGCGATCTACAGCGGCCCGAAAACCGCGCTGCGCCCGCTGCACGACGCCTTGATGGCGCGCATCGCCACGCTCGGCCCCTTCGAGACCGCGCCGAAGAAGAGCTACGTCAGCCTGCGCCGCAAGAAGCAGTTCGCGATGGTCGGCCCGGCGACGAAGACGGCGATCGAGATCGGACTGAACGCGAAGAGCTTGCCGCCCAACGTTCGACTGAAGGTGATGCCGCCGGCCAGCATGTGCCAGGCCACCACGCGCATCGAGAGCACGGCCGAGATCGATGCGCTGTTGATGGGGTGGTTGAAGACGTCATTTGCCGAGGCGGGCTGAGCCATGATGCATCGCGTGCCGGTGTGGGCGGGTTGCATGACCCTGGCGCTGAGTGCAATGAATGCGCAGCAGGGCGCGGGGCCGGACACGCTGGCCTGCCGGCAGGCCTTCGCGGCGCTGGAAGCGCAAGAGACGAAGGTGGTGGAAGCCAGGCGCCGCGATGCGCCCGCCGATCATCCCGACCCGATCGCGCCGCTGCGCGAGCTGCGTCGCGAGGCCGCGCTGGCCTGCCTGGGCGGCCCGCCCGATGCGGTGCCACCGCTGCGCACCGGGCAGCCGACGATCGCTGCTCCGCCGCCCGCACCCGCGGCGGTCCCGATATCGCTGCTGCGGCCGGCGGCCGCTGCCCCTGCCCCTGCGCTGCCGCGTCCCGCCGGGCCGGTCAGCATCAGCAGCTGCGACGCCACCGGCTGCTGGGCAAGCGATGGCACGCGGCTGCAGCGCGCCGGGCCCAACCTGCTCGGCCCGCGTGGGCTGTGCACAGCGGCCGGCGGCATCGTGAACTGCCCTTGATCGGCCGTGCTGCGAACTTGCCCAAGAACTTGTCTAACAATGTCGGCATGCGACTGACTCCCGCCGAACATCACGCCGTGCTCGAAGCGGTCGCGGCCTCCGATCCCGAGGCCGAGGTCTGGCTGCACGGTTCGCGGGCCCGCGATGACGCCTTGGGCGGCGACATCGACATCCTCGTGATGTCGCAGCGCATCGGCATGCCCGAAAAACTCGACGTGCTCACGCGGCTGCGCCGGGCGCTGGGCGAACGCAAGATCGATCTGACGATCGCGCGTGACGAACGCCAGCCTTTCGTCCGCGTGGCCAGGATGCAAGGCAAACGCTTGTGAGCGGGGCATCGCGGCAGGACCAGCTGGCGATGCTCGGCGCCGAGTTGGCACGCTTGCAGCTGGCGGCCGAGCACTTGGCGTGGTCGCTCGAGAGAGCCCGAGAGGCTAGGTGGCGGCCCCCGCCGGCCCGGCGAGGAACTCGCACAACAGCCGGTGAAAGTGGTGTACGCCGTGCTCGTGGGCGGGCGAGTAGCGGCCGCCGCGATAGCTGCGCGAGCGAATGCCGCGCTGCACTGATTCGACGGCCGCTTCGTCTTCACGCTCCACTTGGTCCAACCCGCTGCCGGCGCCGCGCTCGAGCCGGCTGGCATCCCACACGTAGCTGCGAAAGCTCACCCGCGTGCGGTCCAGTGCCAGCGGCTGGACCAGGTTCAACGACAACCCCCACGGGTAGAAGTTGAGCATCAGGTTCGGGAACACCCACCAGTAGTACGCAGCGATGCGCTGGCCTTGATCGGATGATGTCGAAGGTTGTTCGAACGCCGATTCGCCGTCGCTGGCGAGTGCCAGCTGAAGGTTTGCGTACCGATGCAGCTCGTAGCGGTACTGCTGCATGTCCAGCACCTGGTTCAGCGCGGGATGCAGGAACGGGATGTGCAGCCCCTCGAGGTAGTTCTCCACGTACAGCGCCCAATGCGCGGTGATGTCGAAATCGCGGTCGCGCGCGGGGTCGTGGTGGAACTGCTCGAACGGCAGCCACGACAAGCGCGCCGCGATGTCACCGAAGAAGTCGTCGAACGGCATCGCGGGCGAGATCGACGCGAAGGCCTGGCCCGCGAAGCTGCCCAAGGGCAAGTGCGGCAGATGGTCCGAATCCGACGGGAAGTCGCGCGCGCCTTCGAACCCGGGCATGAAGCTCATGCGCCCGGCGAGATCGAAGCGCCGCGAGTGGTAGCCGCAGCGGATCTGCTCGGCACGGCACGGAGCGCCCACGAGCAGATTGCCGCGGTGCGTGCAGACATTGGACAGGCAGCGCAGCTCGGTGGCCGCATCGCGCGCCAGCAGCACGGGTTCGTCGAGGTGGCCGGCGAGCATCGTGCGCGGCGACAGCGAGCCCGGTGCCGTCACATCCGCGAGGTCACCGATCCACTGCCAGCTGCGCGCGAAGATGCGCTCGCGCGCCAGCGCAAACACGGCCGGATCGAGATAGAACGAACTCGCGATCGTGCTCGCAACAGTGATGTCGGGGTCGACGCTGAAGGGGCTGGTCATCGCTCGATCCTCGCACCGGCACTACGCCTGCGCAGGCTCGCCCAGGTTCTGCATCAAGCGGTTGGCCCAGCCGAAGATCGCCACGGCGTGCAGCAGGTCGATGACCTCCTCGTCGCCCATCCCCGCGGCGCGCAGCGCTTCGATGTCGCCAGCACCCAGATGCTGCGGCCGCAGCGTTACGGCCCGGGCAAATCGCGCAATGGCGCGCTCGCGCTCGCTGCTGCCGGCATGGGTGAATTTCTCGGCGTCGGTGAAGACCTGCTCCACTGTGTCGTTGCGCCGCGCGAGTTGTGCATAGCGCTGCGCATGAACGGAAGTGCAATAGACGCAGCCGTTGGTGACCGACACCACCATCGCGCCCAGCTCGCGCTCGGCGCGCGGCAGGCCGCCGGCGGCGTACATGATGGCGTTGTAGGCCGTCGAGCGGTGGCGCAGCATCAGCGGCTGGTGGATGAGCGTCAGGTAGTACTCGGAGCTGCGCGCCTGCGCGTGGCTTTCGTCGAGCACCTCCAACTGCACAGCGCTCGCCTGCTCGATGCGCACCGGCGTCAGCCAGGAGCGCCATTTCAGCGACTCGTTCGTGAAGCCGTTGCGGCGGATGACGGGGGCGTTCATGCCGCAGCTCTCGGCTGAGCGAGGGCTTTCAGCCCGGCGACGACGCGCGTCTGGTAGGAGAGAAATGCCACCAGCTGCGCGAGCGCCACGATGGCCACATCGGCCAGGCCCGCGGCCTTCAGCGACTCAATGGCGGCGCGGTCGCCATGGCGCGGATCGGTGGCGAGCAGCGTGGCGAAGTGCAGCATCTGCGGCAGCGCTGCCGACGGCGACGCGCTTGTCGGCGGCTCGCCTTGCAGCAGCCGCGCGTAGTGCGCCGCGAGTTCGGCGGCACCGCTGGCCTCGCAGGCACGCACCGCCACGCGCAGGCGGTCGGCGCTGGTGAGGCCCGCCACCGGCTCGCGCAGCAGCGCGTCGTGGCTGGCCTGCGTGGCAGTCACCGCGGTGCTGCGAAAGCGCCGCGCTGCGTGCAGCGGTGAGCCGGGCGCGAGGCGCGCGGCGGCGTCGATGACGTCGATGTCTTCAGTCATGTCGATGGTTCTCCGGGTAGCGGCGTGACCACCCATTCGTCGCCGAACACCTCGGGCTCGGCATAGGCTTGCATGCGCGCGAAGTGGTGTTCGATGTCCTCCGCCCAGAGCAGCCCGGCCAGGCTGGTGGCGAGCTGTGTGGCGCCTTCGCTGATGGCCGGGATGTCGCCGGTGATCACGCCCAGCGAGAGCGCGGCCGGGTAGCTGAAGCAATGCACACGCTCGAGGCCCGGGCAGGGATGATTTTCACGCGGCTGAAACTGAAAGTCCCCGCCCAGGTCCGGTGATGCCGACAGCTCCTCATCCTCCTGCCCCGGCGCCGCGATCCAGCGGTCTCGCCACAGCCGCACGTGCGGCGCGAGGTGGCGCAGCATCGGCCGCTGCGCCCAGTCGACGGCGAAGCCGGTGGCGAAGATCAGGAAGTCCAGCGTGATCGGGCCCGCGGAGGTGGTCACGTGCAGGGCGCCGTCGCGCTGTTCGGCCGACCGCACCGCGCAGCCGAGGTGGAAGAAGGCGTTCGCATGGCGCGAGACGCGCAGCGTGCTGTCGCGTGGCGGCGGCACCTGCTGCTGATGGATGTAGTGTCGGATGCGCCACTTCCAGGCATCGGGCAGCCGTGCATGGCCGTGCACGAAGCCCGGGTTGCCGGCGCCTTTGCCCTTGTTGATGCGCGGGATGTCGCCGCGCCGCACCAGCAAGTGCACGCGCGCTGCGCCGGCTTCCAGCGCGGTGGCGGCGCTGTCCATCGCCGAAGCACCGGCGCCGACCACGCCGATGCGCCGGCCATGCAGCGCCGCATGGTCGAACTCATCTGCCGAATGCGCCCAGCGCTCGCGCGGCAGGCGCTGCACCCAGGCCGGCACCCAGGGCCCGCCCAGGCCGGCGCGGCCGGTGGCGAGCACGATCCGGCGGGCCCAGGCTTGTTGTTCGCGGCCACCCACCTGCAAGCGCAACTGCACCCGTCCATCGGCCTGCGGCAGCACGTCGGTGATGCGGTGCCCGCTGTGAACCTGAAGGCCGAGCACCTGGCGGTACCAGCGCAGATAGTCCATCCATTGCAGACGCGGAATCTTGTCCAGCGCCTCCCACGCCGCATTGCCGAACTGCGCCTCGAACCAGGCGCGAAAAGTCAGCGACGGCAGCCCCAGCGCCGGCCCGGCCAGCTGCTTGGGCGAGCGCAGTGTCTCCATGCGCGCGGTGGTCGCCCAGGGGCCTTCCCATCCGGCCGCGGCTTCGTCGTAGACCGCCGTGGCCATGCCGCGGTGAAACAAGGCCGCGGCCAGCGCCAGCCCGGCCATGCCGGCGCCGATGATGGCCACGTCGGCCACCGGCAGGCCCTGGTGCTCGAGCGCCGGCGTCCAGCGCGGCGCGGGCAGTTGCAGGCAGGCCAGCTCGTAGGCCAGGCGCTGCTCGAGTGCGTGCAGCGTTGCGGCGTGCGGTGCAGCGTTCATCGTGGGCGCTCTCTCACCACGCCAGGGCCTGCACGCCAGCCGCGGCGCCGTGTCGATCGATGGCCGCGGCCAGGGCCGCGATGGCGGCGTCGAGCAACGGCGCGGACAGCTCGAGCGCCTGCGCTTCGGCACGCGCCAGACGAAGGTCCTTCAGCAGCAGTCCGAGCGTGAAGCTCACGGCTCCCTCAGCGCGCAGCATGCGCGGCCAGTAGCTTTCCAGCAGAAAGCTGCGCGCCGTGCCGCCGGCCAATGCCGTTTGCAAGCTCGCCGGTTCCATGCCCGATGCCCGCGCCAGCCGCGCGCCGTCGGCCAGGCCCATCAACACACCCGCCACCAGCGCCTGGTTGATCAGCTTGGTGCGGTAGCCGCTGCCTGACGCGCCGCAGGCAATTAACGATTGACTGAAGCTGGCCAGCAGCGGCCGTGCACGATCCAGCGCCGCGGTCTCGCCGCCGACGAAGCTGGTCAGCGCACCGCGCTGCGCGCCGGCCACGCCGCCCGTGACCGGTGCGTCGAGCACCAGCAAGCCATGCTCACGCGCCAACTGCGCAGCGCTCGCGGCATCGCCCGGCGAAGCGGTGCTCATGTCGATGAACAGCGTGCCCGGCCGGGCCAGCGGCATCAGCAGCGACTGCAATCCGCGCACGTCATCGGGGCCGCTGACGATCGTGCAGACGATGTCGCAGCGCCGGGCGAGCAGCGCCGCGTCGTCGACCCACGCCGCGCCGCGTTCGAGCAGCGGCAGCGCCGCCTCGCGCCTTCGCGCCCAAAGCGTCACGGGCCATCCGGCCGCCAGCACGCGCTCGGCCATCGGCTGACCGATGCGGCCCACACCGATCCAGCCGATGCGATCGGCCGGCTCCGGCAGCGCAGCGCTCGCGGCCACTACCGTCACTGCACCTGAATCTTCGCCTCACGCACCAGGCGGCCCCACTTCTCGCTCTCGGCGGCCAGGTGCTCGGCCAACTGCCGCGGCGTACCGCCGAGCGTGCTGGCGCCCATCTCGCCCAGGCGCTTCTTCACGGCCGGGTCGGCGAGCACCTCGTTGGCCGCCGCGTTCATGCGTTCGAGCACCGCGGCCGGCGTGCCCTTGGGCGCGAGCAGCGCGAACCAGGTCGACGACATCAGCCTGGGGCTTCCCAGCTCCACCATCGTCGGCACCTCGGGCAAGGCCGGCGAGCGCTGCGCCGACATCACGCCCAAGGCGCGCACACGGCCGCCCTTCACTTGTCCGGCCACGCCGGTGACGAGCTGGAACATCAGCTGGATCTCACCCGAGATCAGGTTGGTGTTGGCGTTGCCCGGGTTGTTGAAGGGGATGTGCACCATCTGCGCGCCGCTTTCGCGCATGAAGAGTTCGGCGGCCAAATGCATCGAGCTGCCGATGCCGGTGGAGCCGAAGCTCAGCTTGCCCGGGTTGGCCATCGCGTGGCGCGTGAACTCGGCCACGTCGCGCGCCGGCAAGTCGTTCGTCACCACCAGGATGTTGGGCACTTCGGCGAGCAGCGCGATCGGTGCGAAGTCGCGCTGCGAGTCGAAGCCCATGTTCTTGTACAGCGCCTGGTTCACCGTCAGCGTGCCGGCCCAGGAGAACAGAAAGTGGTAGCCGTCGGGCGGCTCCTTGGCCGCGGCCGAGGCGCCGATGTTGCCGTTGGCGCCGGCCTTGTTGTCGATGACGAAGGTGGTCTTCAGCCGTTTGCCCATCTCTTCGGCCAGCACGCGGGCGATGGTGTCGCCGGTGCCGCTGCCGCCCGGGGCGGGCACGGTGAGCTGGATCGTCTTGCCCGGGGCGGGCCAGTCCTGGGCGGCGGCGGGCAGTGCGGCGGACGTGGCGAAGGTGGCCAGGGCGAGGGGGGCGAGCAGGGGGAGCAGGGGCATGGTCGGGCGCTCGGTACGGCTTGGGCGGGGCGGCGATCTTGGCATGCCGCGCGAAGCAGGCCGCCGCCCGAAGCGATCGGTGGTGGCCGGCCGGCCCGGCGACGCTGGCACTGCCGGGTATGGCGACTTGAACAGCGCCGTCAGAGCGCAGTCTGCAACTGACCGGGGTCGAGCAGAAGATAACTGGCCAGGCGCCCCGCTTTGCGGTTGCCGTCGTCGCTGACGATGACTATTCGCTCGACGGCGTCGATGACGGCGAGGCTCACCCCTTCGGCGTGCTCCAGGCCTTGCAACCCGGGCACGGTGACCCGGCGCGCTGGCGCGGCGCGCTGGCCGCTCCAGAGCCACAGGTCGAACTGGGCATCGGCGCGTGAGACGGGTCCGCCGATCACCAGGTACGCGCCGAGCGACGGCACCCAGGACAAACCACGAATGCCGTGGCCGCCGAGATCGAGCGTTTCGAGAGCAGCCGCCACCCGCGGAGCTTCATCGGCCTCGAAGATCCCCGTGGGGTTCTCGACGCTGGCGATGATCGCCCGACCCTCGTGCAATGGACTGCGAAAGCCGATCAGCAGCCGTTGCTGGTCAGGGCTGAACTCGAGCGCTTCGATGTTGAGGCCGCCGCTGTCCTTGACTTCCTGCAGCTTGGCGGCTGCGGCCAGCACCGGATGCCGCGCGATCAAGGCGCGCTTCAATCCGCCGGCGACCTTGGGACCCACCACCCGGTTCCCCTCGACTCTGAAGCGAACCAGCTTTTCGCGGGACACCCGCTCGTTGCCGTCGCCGTCGCGAGAGTGCGAGGTGATGGCGTAGACGAACCCGGCGCGGTCGATGGTGAGCCCTTCGAGATCGTCCAGCTTCCAGAACGCACTGAACATCTGAAGCAGGCCCGCAGTAAGCGCAGTGGTCTCGACCCGTCCATCGGCGCCGATGGTCAGCACACTCAGGGCATGTTTCTTCTCGTCTTCAACGACCAGAAAGCGCCCGTCCGGCAACTGCTGGATCGCCGACGGCTCGTAGGTGCCGGACAAAGGCTGGAACGCGGGAGCTTGTGCCATGTCGGCATTGTCTGCCGCGGCGTGCCGCGCGGTCAGCGGTTGCCCCGATTCGCCATCCCCAGCTTCACCCGAAAGCCCGGCGACTCAGCACCGCGCCCATGAGGCTCAGCGACAGCGCGACGGCCAGCACGAGCAGGTAGCCCCGCACCGCGCCGTCGCCGGCGTGGTTGAACAGTGCGCCGGCGATGGCCAATGCGGCGCTGCTGCACAAGGCGTCGCTCAGCTGCAAGGCCGAAGCATTGCGGCCTTGTTCATGGGGCGCCGACAGGCCGAGCGTGAGCACGGACAGC
>JANNQO010000392.1:0-10137 GCA_031400795.1 Rubrivivax sp.
CTCAGCGTCGTTGGTCAGCGGGATCGCCGCCTTCAGCTTGTAGACGCGGCAATCGCCCATGTGGTTCAGGCCCAGCGAGACCACGGTTTCGGGCGTCAGCACGCGCTCGCCGCCGAGTTGCCCGCCGTTGAGCACCATGCGCACGAATCGCAGGTAGTCGCCGACCGTGCCGTACAGGCCGCCGCCACCCATCTCGAACTCGGGTTCCTGCGGGATTTCGAACGGGAACGGCGCCAGCTTGCCGTCGGGGCCGCGCAGGTGGATGCCGGCGAGCCGGCTGCGCATGTCCGGCGTGATGCGGAACGCCGTGTTGGCCATGCCGAGCGGGTCGAAGAGGTTGGCCTTGAGGTAGGCGCCGAGCTTCTGCCCGCTGACCGCCTCGACCATCTTGCCGGCCCAGTCGATGTTGATGCCGTATTCCCAGCGCTCGCCCGGGTCGAACAGCAGCGGCAGCGTCAGCGCCTTGTTCTTGCACTCGGTGATGCTGGGGATGCCCAGCGCCGCCTGCACCTTCTGCATGTCGGTGTTCCAGATCTCGTAGCTGAACCCGGCGCTGTGGGTCAGCAGGTGGCGCAGCGTGATCGGCCGCTTGGGCGGGCGCACCTGCGGGTTGCCGCGGGCGTCAAAGCCGCTCAGCACCTGCGCCTCGGCGATCGCCGGCACGACGTCGCTGGCCGGCGCGTCGAGGTCGAGCCGGCCGCGCTCGACGAGTTGCACCGCCGCCACCGAGGTGATGGCCTTGGTCATCGAGGCGATCCAGCACACCGTGTCGGGCGTCATCGCCTGGCCGCCGCCGAGCACACGCTCGCCGAACGCGCCCTCGTAGGTCTGCCCTTCGCGGTTGGTGGCCACCGCCACCACGCCGGGCACGTCGCCGGCCTGCACGGCCGCACTCAACAGGGTATCGACTCGCTGCTTCAGATTCATCGCGGGCTCCTTGAACTGCCGGCCTGGACGAGGCCGGGGCATCACTGTAGGGCCGACGCCAAGAGCCCGCAGCCCCTGGTGAACCCTGGGCTGTTTGTAACGATTCGGGTCAAATGGGGCGCGGCCTGCGGCAGAACGCGAACAGCGCCCACAGCGCGGCGCCGGCGGCCACTGTGAGCGCCGTGCGCGCGGCCTCGCCGCCGGGGTAGGCCGTGCCGGCCGCGCGCTCGCGCGCCTTGGCGGCACCGAAGCATCGGCCGAGCGGCGTTGGACGGGAGCCGGGCGCAGGCGTTGCCCGTGCCGTCGGCGCGATGACGATGTTCTTGCCCATTCGTTGCGAGCGCAAACGCTGATCAATCGAGACTGCGCGATCCCGCGCCAGACACCGCCCGCGTCACACAGTCGTCGACGGAGGACACCGGCTCCTCCCGCCCCACCCACGCATCGCCGCCGAAGTACTGGCGGAACACCTTCTCGGCGGTACGCGTCGCCAGCGCCTGTGTGGTCAAGGTCGGATTCGGCCCGCCCAGGCCGTTGGCCAGTGCCGAGTTGTCGGCAACGAAGAGCCGCGGCACCCAGCGCGCCTGTCCGTCTGCGCCGAGCACCGAATCGGCTGCCGAGTGACCCATTCGCATCGTCGACTGGCTGTGGATCACGAACGGCGGCTTGTGGATGCGAAAGACCCGGGTCGCGCCCAGAGCGCGCAGCAGGGCCACCGCACGTTCGGCGAGGAACTCGCGATTCGCCACCGTGCGCGCCGAGCGGTTGCGGTGCCGCAGCTCGATGCGCGGAACCGGCCCATGCTCGTCAGGCGGGAAGTTCGATGACAGCGAGACACCGTTCTGCGCTTCGACATCGTCGTCGGTGAAGATGTCGATGTTGAGCAGGCGGTCGACGTTGTGCATCGCCTCCTTCAAGGCGTTGCCCACCAGGCGGCCGACGCTATCGGCGCCGTGACCTTTGCCCGGCAAGCCGTTGTCGTACCAAGCCGCGATGCCGGCATCGCTGAACGCACTGAGCGCCGCGCGCAGCCCCGGTGTTTCGCCCACCACCTCGAGCATGCCGCGGCCCGGATAGTCGATGCGACCGCCCGATCCCGGCCCCCGGCTCGACGCGGTGTCGAAGGGCATCACCCCGGTGATCGCGTCGACGAAATGGTCGGTCAATCCGCGGCCGACCCAGCCATTCGGATTGGGCAGGCCGCTGTTCAGCCACAGTCGCGGCGTCTCCACCGTGCCGCAGGCGAGCACGACCACGCGCGCGTCTTCGCGCGCCAGCTCGCCGCTGGCACCGCGCCGCCAGGTCACGCCGCGTGCCGCGCCGCGGTGGTCGGTGTGCACACGCACGGCATAAGCATCGGCGAGCAGCGTCAACGCCTTGCCATGGCGTGACCAGCGATCGCAGGCGAGCGCCATCGGGATGTAGCTGACCGACGTCGAGCGTTTGGCCTTCAGGTTGATCGGCGCGCGGCGCGGTTCGTAGCAGCCTTGCGAGCAGTGGCCGCAGAAGGTGCAGCCTTGGGCACGCGGGAAGACCAGCCGCTCGGCGTTGTCGGTCCTGCCGGCACTGCCACGCGGTTGCAGGATCGCGTTGGGTTGCGCTCGGTACGCCGCACGCGTGATGTCCGGCCCGCTTTGCAGCGGCAGGCCGAGCGCCGCGGCGCCGCGGAAGAAGGCCACTTCCTTCAGCGACAGCGGCGCGGTTTGCACCGGCAGCGTCCGCTCGACCCAGTCGTAGTACGGCAGCAGCTCGCGGTAGGCAAAAGGAAAGCGGTGGCTGCGGTCGTAGCTGCCGGCATCGGCGCCGCGGTAGTCGGCGAACACACCGGGCGCAGCGCGTGGCGAGTTGCCCTGGTAGTGGTTGGTCGTTCCGCCGACACCCGCCAGCTGCACGAACAACATGTTCTGTGCCAACTCGCGCACCCAAGGCGGCTTCGAGCGGTCGGCAGGGCCGAAGCGGAAGTAGCCCGACGCCGGGTTGTTGGCGTCGCTCTCGAAGTGCGTCCAGTCCTGTTCCGGATCCGCGAACCGCGCGCCGGCTTCGAGCAGCAGCACGTCCAGGCCGCGCTGGGCCAATTCTTTGGCGATCACGGCGCCGCCGCCACCGGCCCCGGCAATGATCACGTCGCGCATCGTCTTCTCCCTCGAGCTTTTATCGCCCACTGCCCGGAGCGTGGAGGTAGCCGCGGAATTCGTCGCGCCCCTCGGCCACGCCCTGGTACGACGAGAGTTGCCATGCCGGCGGCGCGCCGGTCAGCGAGCGCGTCACGGGATCGAACGCACCCGCCTCCGAGTAGCAGAAGAAGGCGACGAACGGTGGCAGGATGCTGGCCAGTTGGGCCAGCGCCTCGGTGCCGTCCATCACCTGGAAGACCGCGACCTTCTGCGCGAAGGACAGGTTCGCGAACGGTGACGCGAAGACCCCGGCGACGCCCGGCGCCACGGCGAGCGCGAGTCCGTTCAGCACATCGGCTACCGTGGCCGAGAACTGGGGCACGAACGGCGTTGTCTCGTCCAGTGTGGCGATCAGCGCGCCGGCAACGCCCAGGCCCACGCCACCTGGGGTGGTGCTGATCTGCCCCTGTGCGGCCGAATAGGAGTCGGGGCCGGGAACGATGAACGACAG
This sequence comes from Rubrivivax sp., assembly GCA_031400795.1. Classification (GTDB taxonomy): domain Bacteria; phylum Pseudomonadota; class Gammaproteobacteria; order Burkholderiales; family Burkholderiaceae_C; genus Rubrivivax. The sequence continues at coordinate 3,553 of JANNQO010000392.1, forward strand.
CAAGCCGTTGAAGGTGTCGTGCAGCAGACCGGCGGCAGGTGCGGTGCTCGTCGCCGGGGAGGCCGCGAACGCGCTGCCGCTGCGCGCCAGCACCAGGGCAGCGCTGGCGAGCGCGGCTGTCCAGACCGTGCTGAGGGCATCGCGGCGCGACGGCGACGAGGGTTTCGAAGGGATGTTCATTGGCCGCGCACAGACCCGGCCATCACGACGGCAAGCCAGCGCACGCGGCGGGATTCGGCGACGCAGCGCAGTGTTCGGAACATCATGATGCGGATTCCTCTGACGCTTGGACGGTCCCAGGGCCGGGGCGGTCGGGATCACTGTGCGCGCCCGTCCGCCGCGCGCGCTGAAGCAACTCTGAAGAAACGCTGAAACCTCGCTCGACGGGCCCAGGGCCTGCGCCGTAGCATCCGCCGATGGATCGGGTGAGCATTCCTCGAAGCGTGGAGCCGGCGCCTCGGATCGCCCTGCGCTTCGAAGGCTTCGAGCTTCGGCCCGGCCGCGAGTTGCTGCGCGACGGCAAGCCGATCGCGATCGGCAAGACCGCGCTGGACTTGCTCGGCGCGCTGCTGCGCGCCCGCGGCGACCTGGTGACCAAGGACGAGCTCTTCGACGCCGCCTGGCCGGACGTGGTGGTCGTCGAAAACGCACTGCACCAGCATGTGCGGGCCTTGCGCGGGGCCTTGGGCGACCGCGCCGACCTGATCGACACGGTGGCGCGGCGCGGCTACCGGTTCCTGGGCCAGGTCGAAGAGGTCGTCGAGGCCCGAGATGCAGTGGCCGCACTCGGCGAGCCCCCTGCGCTGCCATCACCTCTCACGCCCTTGATCGGCCGCGAAGACGAACTGGCGAGCGCCGAAGCGCTGTTGCTGTCGCACCGCTGCCTGAGCTTGCTCGGCCCGGGGGGCGTCGGAAAAACGCGTCTGGCGCTCGAGCTGGCACAGCGTCACCACCACGGAGTCGGCGACCGCGTGCATTGGGCTGATCTGGCCGGCATTGCCGAGGGCGATGGCGTTGCCGGCGCACTGGTCACAGCGTTCGGCCTGTCGGGTCCTTCGAGTATCGCGCCGTTGGCGCGCATCCGATACGCCTTGCGCGATGCCGCCGCACTGCTGGTGCTGGACAACTGCGAGCATCTGATCGAAGCCTGCGCATCGGCCGCGCACGAGCTGCTGCGCTATTGCCCCGCGCTGCGGGTCCTCGCCACCAGTCAGCGCCCGCTGGGCATTGCGGGCGAGCAACGTTTCCAGGTTGCGATGCTGGGGTTGCCGCCGCCGGGCACATCAGACCCTTCGCTGCTCGAGCTCGCACCTGCCGTTCGCCTGTTGCTGGCCCGTGTGCGCGAATGCGATCCGCAATGGAGTTGCGACGCCGATGCATTGAAGGACGCCGCCGCGCTGTGCCGGCAGCTCGATGGCAATGCGCTGGCGATCGAGCTGGCGGCCGTGCGTGTGGCCACGCTGGGATTGGCCGCCACCCGGGCCGCCTTGGCCGATCACTTCCAACTGCTCGCGGGTGTGCGGCACGAGGGGTTGCGCAAGCACCATTCGCTGAAGGCCATGATCGACTGGAGCTCCGGACTCTTGCCGCTTCCGCAGCGCGAGGTGTTTCGCCGCCTGTCGGTGTTCGCCGGCGGATGGACACTCGAATCGGCGTGCGCGGTGGTCGGCAGCGCCGCGGGCGAGTCAGGCGAATGCAGCGACATCGCGGCCGGCCTGGCAGACCTCGTCGAGCGATCGCTGATCAGCTGTGAGTCCTCGGCGCCCGCGCCGCGATTCAAGATGCTGGAGGCGCAACGGATCTACGCCCTGGACCAGTTGCACGCGGGTGGCGAGCGCGCGCACTACGCGGCAGCGCACGCGCGGCATCTGTGCGATCTTTTCGAAGCCAGCTACGCCGACTGGGACAGCACTGCAGACCCCCAGTGGATCGCGCACTACGGGCCCGAGCGCGACAACCTGCGCGCGGCCATCCGCTTCGCGTTCGAGACGGCCGACGCGGCGCTGGCGGCGCGGCTCGTCGGTTCGTCGATCTGGCTCTGGCGGGCGATCGGCGCGATGCACGAGTTCCAGCAGATCCTGGAACATCCGCTGTTGCGACCGAGCGACCCGCTGCCGAGCGAATTCGAAGCCAGGCTGCTGCTGGCGCGGGCTTACAGCCTGCACGCGACCTCCAGCGAGTCGCTGCGCGTGAAGGAGGCGTCGCAACAAGCCGTCCACGCGCTCGAGGGCACGCAGGACGCGCTCGGTGCGGCCAACGCGCTGTTGTGCCTGGCATCGGCATTCGCCCAACTCGGCGATACGCGGGCGCACCCAGCCTGCCTGAGCCAGGTGGATACGCTGATTGGCGAGCGCCGGCATGGCAAGGCCTATGGCTGGTATTGCGGCTCGCACGCCTGGGCGGCGCAGTTGGCCGGCGACTTGGGCGACGCCTTGGACTGGGCGATGCGGTCGCGCTCCGCCTATCGCGGCAGCGGCGCCTGGCATGGCGAAACGCGCGCCATGCTGCACATGGCAGACCTGCGGCTGGCGCTCGATGATGTCGATGGCGCGGTTGCGATCGGCGTGGAATCCGTGGCCAGACTCGATGGACGGCAACATCGGGATGATCACGGACGAGCCCTTGCCAACCTGGGCGCGGCCTGGCTGGCGCGCGGCAACCTCGAAGCGGCTCGAGACTGCTGGACGCGGGCTTTGGACGAACTGCGTGGTCTGGACTTCAGCTATTGGGTCTTCGATCACATCGCGCTTCTCGCCATCGTGGAACGGCGCGAGGATTGCGCGGCTCGATTGATCGGCTACGCCGATGCCGGATACGCGCGGCTGGGCAAGGGCAAGCGGGTGCAGAACGAGCAGCGCGCCCATGCCCGCGCCATGGCGCACCTGGCCGCGCACTTCGACGCAAGCGTGCTGGAGTGGTTGTTGTCGGCTGGAGCCCGTGCCTCCGAGGACGAGGTGACAACGATTGCGCTGTCGGGTTCCGCGCCGAGTGTGCGATAGAAGCAGGGCAACTCACGACGCCGGATCGGCAGACGCGTGCATCACGGCAGGACCCACCATGCGTCAGGCGTCACATTTTCGAGGTTGTGGCGGTCTCCGGTGCGATCCACAGCCATGGATCACAAGCGCAGCGCGCGATTGCCGCCACCGCGCATCGAGTTCCGGAGAACCTCTTGTTGCTGACGGTGGTAACTCACATTGCAGACTATGTCATGCGCCTTCACTATCGACTTGCGTCTATGCTGATGTTGGCGTGGGTGGTTGCGCTGCCCTGCGCTGCTCAGGACCTCAAGCGGATCACCATCTTGTACGACGCCTTCGGGCAGCCGTCGACGCTGACCAAGGACTGGGGCTTCGCGGCCTTCGTCGAGTACGGTGGTCGGCGCATCCTTTTCGATACTGGGAACAACGGCAAGATATTCGAGGGCAATGTCAAGGGTCTCGGCGTCGATCTCAGCCAGCTTGATGCCGTTGTCATCTCACATCGGCATGGCGATCACACGAGTGGATTGAGCCATCTTCTTCAGGTCAATCCGTCTGTCAAGATCTACGCTCCTCAGGAGGGGGCGTTCTTCAAGGGTCGGACACCAATGAGCTTTCTGAAGCCGTAGTCTTTCCGGGTTTTTATGTGCTCACCACCCGCTCGCAGAGGCCAGGCACCATAGAAATGAACGAGGCGTCGCTCGCGGTTCGCACGCCCAAGGGCTTGGCTGTCGTTGTCGGATGCTCACACCCGGGAGTTGAGAAGATTCTCGAAGAAGCGGCGCGAATCGACCCACAACTGTATATGGTGACCGGCGGCTTCCACCTGGTTATGGCGCCTCATGAAGAAGTGCAGCGAACCGCAGACACGTTGATTGATACCCTCAAGGTTCAGCGAGTTGCCCTGCGCATTGCACCAGTGAACAAGGGTTCGCCACATTTCTCGATCGGTACAAGGACCGTTTCGATCAAGCAGGTCTGGGCGCAAGGCTTGCCCTACCGTAGTGGGTGCCCCCCGCCACCGTCCCCGAGCCTTCGGCATTCGCTCTGGTTGCTTTGGGTCTGCTTGCGCTGCGCAAGCGTCGTCCAAGCGTGGCCCATCACGGCTGAGCGACGGCCAAGCGTCTATCGCACGCTGAGGCGCCGCGGAACCCCGCGGCGCCTCGTGTGACAGCGGTGATGGCGGTCACCGCGCCAGCGGCGCCGTGATCGCGTCGATGCGCGCCAGCACCTCGGGCGCGAGCTTGTCCACCATCGCCAGCGCGCCGAGGTTGGACTGCAACTGCGCCACCTGGACGCGCTGGCGATGACCGTGCTCACGCGCGGGTTGCGCGCCACCCAGGCCAGCGCCAGTTGCGCCGTCGTCGCGCCCAGCTCGGCGGCGATCGGCTCGAGCTGCGCCACGGCCTTGTTCTTCTGCGGCCCGCCAATGGACGATCGGCCGCCGACGCGGCGCTCTCACACCGCAGCGCCCACCCAGGCGCCGATACCGGCAGTGATGGCCATCGCTACTGCACCCCACAGCGTGACGCGCCAGGCGCTGGCCAGCACCTTGGCGCCACCGGCGCGTGCGGCAACGATGCCCAGCACGGCGAGGAACGCGAGTGAAGTCAACGCGACCCACCACACCAGCGCCGCTTTGGGCGCCAACGCGGCCACCGCGAGCGGCAATGCCGCGCCCACCGCGAAGCTGGCGGCAGAAGCCATTGCCGCGGTCAAGGGCCGCGCGCTCAGGCTTTCCGAGATGCCAAGCTCATCGCGCGCGTGCGCACCCAAAGCGTCGTGCACCATCAGCTGCTGCGCCACTTGATGTGCCAGCTTGGGGTCCAGGCCACGCGCGACGTAGATAGCCGCCAGCTCCTGGCGCTCCGCACCGACGTCTGCGGCCAGCTCGGCGCTCTCTCGCGACAGGTCGGCCTGTTCGGTGTCGGCCTGCGAATGCACCGAGACGTACTCGCCTGCGGCCATCGACATGGCGCCGGCCACCAGCCCGGCCAAGCCCGTCAGCAGCACTTGCCTGGTGTCCGCGCTGGCGGCGGCGACACCGACGATGAGGCTGGCGGTGGAGACGATGCCGTCGTTGGCGCCGAGCACGGCGGCGCGCAGCCAGCCGATGCGTTCGCTGCGATGGCGTTCTGGATGCGTGGTACGGGGCATGGCTTACGGGCTGACTTCGAAATCGATGAATCCGCGCTCCACGTCGGTGAAGACCAGCTTGACGTGCAGGCGCTGGCCGATGGCCAGTGCCGGCCCGGGCCCGGTGAGCCTGCCCTCCACCGGCGGGGTGAAGGTGCGCACCCACGTGTTGCTGTCGCTCACACCGGTGACGATCGCCTCAAAACGTTGGCCGATGTGCGATTCGAGCAGCAGCGCCGCTTCGCACTTGCGCAATGTGCGTTCGACTTTCTGCGCCGCGTTTTCCTGCTGGCTGCAATGTGCCGCCAGCTCTGTCAGCTCAGGCCCGCTGTACGGTGCCGCGCCACCGGCCAGTGCGGCCTTGAGCATGCGCGAGGTGATCAGGTCAGGGTAGCGCCGGTTCGGCGCCGTCGAGTGCGTGTAGTCGCGTACCGCAAGTCCGAAGTGACCCACCGGTTCGCCGCCCGGTTGTTCGACGACGTATTCGCCCGATCCCATCAGCTTGACGATGACCAGCGACAGATCCGGGAAGCGCAATGGGTCGGCCTGCCGGCGCTGCGCCAGAAAGACTTCGAGCGCGCGCGGGTCGGGGGTCTTGGGCAGCTCGGCACCGTACTTCGCGGCCTCTTCGACGATGCGCAACCAGCGCTCGGGCGAGCGCACCACGCGGCGCAGCGAGGCGCTGCCGCGCTCGGCGAGAAACTGCGCCGTGCATTGATTGGTGGCGATCATCAGCTCTTCGATCAGCTGGCGCGCGCGGTTCTGCTCCTGCTGGCGGATTTCGACGACGCGCTCACCGTCGTAGACCGCGCGCGGCTGCACCGTTTCGAAGTCCAGCGCACCTGACGCACGGCGACGCGCGCGTAGGCGTTGTGCGACTTCGTCTTGCGTGCGCAGCTGTGCCTCCATGCCGGGCACCGCGGCGGCGGCTTGGGGCAGCGCGCCATCGCCGTCGATCCAGGCCGACACGGCGTCATAGGCCAGCTTGGCCTTGTTGCGCACGAGGGCGCGACGCACGACGGACTGCATGACGGAGGCGTCGGCGGCGACCAGTATTTCCGTCACCACGGCGAGGCGCTCCTGCGCCGGGTTCAATGACGTGAGGTCGGTCGACAAGCGTTCGGGCAGCATCGGGAAGATACGCGCCGCGGTGTAGACCGAGGTGGTGTTGAAGCGGGCGTGATCGTCGATGGCGCTGCCCTTTTTCACCAGTGCATCGACATCGGCCACCGCGACAAAGAGCTTGACCGCGCCGCGGTCAAGCGGCTCGCAGGCGGTGAGCTGGTCGAGGTCGCGCGAGTCGTCGTTGTCGATCGAACACCAGGGCAACGCCGTGAGGTCGACGATACGGGCATCGGCATCGCGGCCGGGCCCGGTCAGCGAGGCAAGTTGCTGTTGCACCTCGGCAGAAAAGTCCGGTTTGAGCCCGCGCTCGGCCATCGTTTCAGTGGCGATGCGCACGAGGTCA
>JANNQO010000393.1:0-5236 GCA_031400795.1 Rubrivivax sp.
CTTACCGAGCGTGGCCTGCGCATCGTCTCCGGCCGCACCGAAAGCCATCTCATGCTGGTCGATCTGCGCCCCAAGGGCCTGACCGGCAAGGAAGCCGAAGCCATCCTCGGCACGGCGCACATGACTTGCAACAAGAACGGCATCCCCAACGACCCGCAAAAGCCGATGGTGACCAGCGGCATCCGCCTGGGCTCGCCGGCAATGACGACGCGCGGCTTCAAGGAGGCCGAAGCGCGCACCACCGCGCAGCTGATCGCCGACGTGCTCGAGCATCCGCACGATCACGCCGCGATCGCCCGGGCGCGCGAAGGCGTTGCGGCGCTGACGCGCGCCTTCCCGGTCTACGGCTGAAGACCGCCGGGCTGCATGCGCTGCCCCTACTGCAACCACGAAGACTCGCAGGTCGTCGAGACACGCGAGTCCGATGAAGGCGGCGTGGTCCGGCGCCGCCGGCGCTGCCTGGGCTGCGAGAAGCGCTACACCACCTACGAGCGCATCGAACTCTCGCTGCCGGCGGTGGTGAAGAAGAACAACACGCGTGTCGACTTCGACGCCGAGAAACTGCGCGCGTCGATGCTGCTCGCGTTGCGCAAGCGCTCGGTGAGCATGGAGCAGGTGGACGCGGCGATCGAACGCATCCAAGACAAGCTGCTCGCCAGCGCTGCGCGCGAGGTGGCCAGCGCCCGCATCGGCGAACTCGTAATGCGCGAACTGAAGCGCCTGGACAAAGTGGCCTACGTGCGCTTCGCGTCGGTGTACCGCGAGTTCGAGGATGTCGACGAGTTCCGGCAGTTGATCCGGGACATCTGAGCAAGCGCCCCGCCACCCCCGTTCGGGGGTGAGACCAGACTCCCGATCGGGGGTGCATCGATTCTCCCGCTTCAGGGGCCCGTCACGGCCCCACGCGCGGGGGACGCGAGCGCGGCAGCGGCTTCCTACAGTGGCTCCACCGTCCACTGCACCTTGGAGCCGCACCATGAACCAGCCCCGTCGCCAGAAAGGCGTCACCCTCGTCGAAGCCTGCGTCTGCACCGCCATCACCGCCGTCCTGGCCGGCGTCAGTGCCGGCAGTTTCAGCTCGATGCGCGAGCACCGCCAAGTGGAATCGGCAGCATCGCAGTTCGAGACCGACATGCAGCACGCGCGCAGCCTGGCAGTGATGCACAACGCCTCGGTGCGCGTGTCGTTCCGCCATGGCGAGGCGGGCAGCTGCTACGTGGTGCACAGCGGCCGCGCCGATGACTGCGAATGCGACGCCGCCGGCAACACGCTGTGCCGCGGCAGCGCACACTCGTTTCGTGGCGCCGGTTTCGCGGCGGGCCATGCGCCGGTATTGCGCTCGACCTCGCCGTCGATCCTCATCGATTCGACGCGCGGCACGGTGACGCCGACGACCACCGTGAAAGTCAGCGGCAAGAGCGGCGCCACGCTGCACCAGGTGGTCAGCCTGATGGGCCGGGTGCGCACTTGCAGCCCGGAGCGCAGCCTGCCCGGGCACCCGGCGTGCTGAATGTGAGCGGGTGAAAGCAGTCCCCGCAACCTAGGGGGCGCGGGGACCGGCGTGGAGCGAATGCCGACGAGCGGTCTGTGCCGCGCTCGTGTTTCGCAATCGGGGTGGGAATAATCCACGCCATGGACAAAGCGCGTCAGGTCTCGGTCAAGCTTCGGACAGCGGGCTTCACGCTCATCGAGTTGATGATCGCCGTCGTCGTGCTCGGCATCCTGGTGGCCATCGCCTTCCCGTCGTTCATGGACCAGATCAGGAAGAGCCGGCGCAGCGATGCGGTGCAGGCGATCAATGCCATTCAGCAAGCCCAGGAGCGCCGCCGGGCAAATCAGGCCGCGTATACCGCTGACCTCACCGGTGCCGTGCCGGCCGGTCTGGCCATGACCAGCGCATCAGCGGGTGGCTACTACACGCAGTCGATCGACGCCGCCGATGCGATCAGCTACCGGATCTTGGCGACGGCGGTGAGCGGCAAGTCCCAGGCGGGGGACGGCTCTTGCGTGGTGATGAGCATCCGCATGGCGACGGGCAACATCTTCTACGGGTCGGGTGCAGACGTGGGAAGCATCTCCGAGGCTCCCGGCAACCGGTGCTGGGCTCGCCAATGAAGATTCGCTATCGCCTCGGTTTCGGCTTCACGCTGCTGGAGCTGCTGATCGCCATCGTGATCCTGGGCGTGGCGCTGGCCGTCGTGGCGCCGTCGATCAAGGGGTATCTGGAGTCGCAGCGGCTGCGCAGTGTCAGCTCGGAGATGCTGAATGATTTTCAGTTCGCGCGTGGCGAAGCGGTCGCGCGCAAGCAACCCGTTGGCATCCGTTTCGACTCCGACGGCACGAGGACCTGCTACACGGTCGGCGCGTACACCGGCGCCAACTGCCTTGCCAGCGCTCCTGGCGACGCGGTCAGCACGTGTTCGTGCCTGAGCGGCGCAGGCACGGCCTGCGCGGCAGGCGCCTGGACCGAGATCAAGACCGTGAACGTGCCGCGCAGCCTCGGCGTGCGCGTGCAAAACGTGCATCCCATCTACAAAGCAGTGGCTTTCGACCCGACCTCCGGCAACGTGTTGAACTGCTATTCGAACCTGGTCGGTGGCGTGCCACCCACGTTCGCCGTCAACACAACCGCCCTCAGCGCGGGGCAACTGCAAACGCAGGTTGCGCCAACAGGTCGGCCGAGGACCTGCATGACTCCTGGTGTTGTCGTCCCCGGGGTACCCGCATGCTGACCGGCAGGCTCCCGACACGTTGCGGTGCGCTGCGCGGGCGCCAACGGGGGCTATCGATCGTCGAGTTGATGATCGGCATCGCGATCGGCCTGATCGTCGTCGCCGCTGCTTCGATGACCGTGGCCACGCAGCTCTCCGACAACCGGCGCTTGTTGCTTGAAACCCAGGTGCAGCAAGACCTGCGCGCTGCCACCGACATGATTTCGCGCGACTTGAGGCGCTCCGGCTACTGGATGAGTTCGGGCAACCAGGTCGCCACGTCGGGCGCCGCGGTCAGTGACCTGAATAACCCGCGCCGATCCTTGACGCCTTCCAGCGGATCGACCGCCGCCATCGAGTACGAGTACGACCGCAAGGAGATCCCCGGGACGGCCGAGAACCGTTTCGGCTTCTGCCAGGGCGCGAGTTGCGCGTCCGCGAGCGCTGGAATGATCCGCTCCAAGCTGACGCCACCCTCCGGCGCCTTCCAGTGGCACCAGCTCACCGACGACAAGGCCGTGAACATCACGGCCATGACCATCACGCCGATCAGTGGCCCGAGCGCTCGGCTCGCCTGCACCAGCCTGTGCGCAGGCACCGACGACACCGCTTGCTGGCCGACACTGACCGTGCGCGAGGTCGAGATCACGATCACCGGCCAGGCCGTCAGCGACCCGTTGGTGCAGCGAACCTTGACGTCGCGGGTTCGGCTGCGCAACGACTTGATGACCTTGAATGTGCCAGGTGCAGTTGCTGGCGATTTTGTGCCGTGTCCCGCGCCATGAGCCGCCGTCGCTCGAGGCCACTGAGCCCACGCCAGTCGCGTGGCGCGGCAGCGCTGATCGTCGTTCTCGTGCTCTTCTTCCTCGTCTCGCTGGTGGCCGCCTACACCAGCCGCAGCATGATTTTCGAGCAGCGTACCTCAACCAATCAGATGCGCTCGACGCAGGCCATCGAGGTTGCCGAAGCCGGCATCGAATGGGCGATCACGAAACTCAATGCCGGCCTGATCAACGGCGGCTGTGCGACGGATCCGGCAGGTGCCAGCACGTTCCGCCAGCGCTATCTCTCGTTCGCGCCGACCACCGGCAACATCGATGCAGTAGCTGGGACGTCTGCCACCTGCGTGGTTCAACCGGGCACCGGCTGGGCCTGCAACTGCCCGACAGCAGGTTCGTCGATCCCGGCGACAACAGGCGATGGTCCGTTCCCGGCGTTTCGCGTGCACTTCGAACGCGACCGCGGCGTCGCGCGGCAGAACCTTATTCGTGTCACGGTGTCGTCCTGCACGAATGCAACCGCTGGCTGCCTGTCGAACCCGCAGGTGCCGGAACCCGGGCAGGGCAACGCGTCGGTCTCGGCCAACCTCGGCTTGAAGGGGGCCGTCGACACGCTGCCGGCCGCGGCGGTCACGATTCCCGCGGCGACCACCGTTGCGGCCAGCCTCACGCTGACGGGTGGCAGCTTGCTGTCGGCGTTCAACACCGCCCAATCAGGCAGCGGGATCGCGGTGCAAACAGGTGGCACCTTGCCCGTGGCAGGCGTGACGGTGGTCGGTGCGCCGGGCATGCCGGCCCAGTTCGCGCGGGTCGAGTCTGACTTGTCGCTGAGCGCCCAGGCCGGCAACGGCGGCATCCGCAACAGCAGCGATGCCGGCGCGTGCCCTGCCGGCGACACGCACCTGGGCTGCAGCTTCAACCGCATGTTCGCCAGTGTGTTCGGTGCACCTAGGGCCACCTTCCGCGCCCAGCCCGGTCTGGTGCGCTGCACGGGCGGTTGCGATTCGAGCGCCTTGGCTGTACTGGCCACCCGGAACCCGCGCAGCGTGCTGCTGGTGGCCGGCAACGCGACTCTGGACGCGAACCTGGGCAGTGTTGGCAACCCCGTGGCGCTGGTGGTCGAAGGCGATGTCACCTTGTCTGGCGCAGCGGTGGTGACCGGCTCGATCTATTCGACCTCGGGCACCTGGACCGTGACCGGCACGCCGATCGTGCTTGGCGCGATGGTGTCCGAAACCGCGGTGACGATGAGCGGCGGCGGCATCCTCGAAGTGCGCTACGACCCCGTGGTGCTGGCCAAGCTGCGCAGCGAGTACGGCTCGTTCGTGCGTGTGCCAGGCGGCTGGCGCGATTGGCAACCCTGAGCAATGACATGACGAGCCGACCGCGCGCCCACCGTGGCTTCACCCTCATCGAAGCCCTCGTCGCCTTGTTGGTGATGGGCTTCGGCATGCTCGGCGTGCTCGGCATTCAGTCCGCGCTGCGCCAGTACTCCGACATCTCCAAGCAGCGCTCAGAAGCGGTACGCATGTCGCAGGATGCGATCGAGGACTGGCGCGCCTTCGTGCAACTGGACACCGACCCCGGCGCCGACTACGCCGACATCACTTCCATCGGCGAGGCCACGGTGACCGGCACCATGGCCTCGGCGACCAACGCGACCTATCTGATGCAGCGCTTCGTGACGCTGCTGCCCAACACGGCCGACCTGCCGCAGTTTGGCAAGTGGGTGCAGATCGACGTTCG
>JANNQO010000394.1:0-4153 GCA_031400795.1 Rubrivivax sp.
TCGCTGGTGCTCATGCCGCGCCTCACTCAACCAACTGTAGTGGGTTGAGTCTAGCAGGCCAGCACACGCTGCGCCTTCATGCCTTGCACCGCCCGCCCTTTGCGGGCGCGCTTGCCCTGGTGGGGCACGAGGGCAGCCGCCTTCATCGTCTCGTCGCGCGGCTTGGCACCGCGCAGCGAGACACCGATCACGCGCAGGCTGTCGGCGAAGCTCGCTACGCTGACCAGCGCGTCCTTCGGCCCGTCCAGCCCGATCAGCGTCAAGCCGCGCCCACCCTTCGATTGCAGTTTGAGTTCATCGAGCGGATAGACGAGCAGCCGGCCGCCGATCGTCAGGCAGGCCACCTGCGCATGTGCCGCGTCCACCGCCACGGGCGGCAGCACATGCTCGCCGGCTTCGAGCGTGAGGAAGGCCTTGCCGCCGCGCTGCCGGCTGGCCAGGTCGCCGGCTTGCGCCAGCAGCCCGAAGCCGCCGGTGCCGGCCAGCAGCAGCGTGGTCTGGGCAGCGCCGGCGAAGTAGTGCGCGACACTCGTGCCCGCTTCCAGATCGATCAGCGTGGTGATCGGCGCACCGTCGCCGCGGCCACCGGGCAGCACCGCCACCGCCACGCTGTACGCGCGGCCGTTGCTGCCGAGCACCGCCAGCGCGTCGACGCTGCGGCACAGGAACACGCCGTAGAGGCCGTCGCCGGGCTTGAACTGCAGCGTCGTGGCGTCGACCTCGTGGCCCTTCAGAGCGCGCACCCAGCCTTTCAAGCTCGCCACCAGGGTCACCGGCTCGTCGACGATCTTCACCTCCGCCACCACGCGCTTGTCTTCCTGCACGAGCGTGCGGCGTGCATCGCCGTGCGCCTTCGCATCGGCCTCGATCTCGCGCGCCACGGTGCGCTTCAGCGCCGCGGGTGTGGCCAGGATGTCTTCGAGCTTGGCCTGCTGCTCGCGCTGCTCTTTCAGCTCCTGCTCGATCCGGACAGCTTCGAGCCGTGCGAGCTGGCGCAGCCGCAGGTCGAGGATGTCTTCGGCCTGGCGCTCGCTCAAGCCGAAGCGTTCGATCAGCGCCGGCTTGGGCTCGTCGGCATTGCGGATGATGCGGATCACCTCGTCGATGTTCAGCAGCACGAGCTGCCGGCCTTCGAGGATGTGGATGCGCTCCTGCACCTTCTGCAAGCGGTGCCGGGTGCGCCGCTCGACGGTGGCCTGGCGGAAATCGAGCCACTCCGCGAGCATCTGGCGCAGGCTCTTCTGCGTCGGCCGGCCGTCGCGGCCGACCATCGTCAGGTTCATCGGCACGCTGGATTCGAGGCTGGTGTGCGCGAGCAGCGTGGTGATCAGTTCGGCTTGTTCGATCGTGCGGCTCTTCGGCTCGAAGACCAGGCGCACCGCGGCGTCTTTGTTCGATTCGTCGCGCACCGTATCGAGCACCGCGAGCACACTCGCCTTCAGCTGCGCCTGCTCCTGCGTCAGCGCCTTCTTGCCCGTCTTCACTTTCGGGTTGGTGAGTTCTTCCACCTCCTGCAGCACCGCCGCGGTGCTGGTGCCCGCCGGCAACTCGGTGATCACGAGCTGCCACTGCCCACGCGCCAGGTCTTCGATGACCCAGCGGGCGCGCAGCTTCAGGCTGCCGCGGCCGCTGCGGTAGGCCTCGCGGATCTCGGCTGCGGCGCTGATGAGCTGGCCGCCGCCGGGAAAGTCGGGCGCGGGGATCAGCGCGAACAGTTCGTCGTCGGAAAGCTTGTCGTTCTTCAACAGTGCCACCGCGGCAGCCGCCACCTCGCGCAGGTTGTGGCTGGGCACCTCGGTGGCCAGGCCCACGGCGATGCCGCTGGCGCCGTTGAGCAGCACGAAAGGCAGCCGCGCGGGCAACAGCCGCGGCTCTTCGGTGGAGCCGTCGTAGTTGGGATGGAAGTCGACCGTGCCTTCGTCGATCTCGTCGAGCAACAGGCGCGTGATCGGCGAAAGGCGCGCTTCGGTGTAGCGCATTGCCGCGGCGCTGTCGCCGTCGCGGCTGCCGAAGTTGCCCTGGCCGTCGATGAGGGGGTAGCGCTGCGAGAAACCCTGCGCCATGCGCACCAGCGCGTCGTAGGCGGCCTGGTCGCTGTGTGGGTGGAACTTGCCCAGCACATCGCCCACTACACGCGCGCTCTTCACCGGCTTGGGGCCACTCGTGGTGGTGAAGGCCAGGCCCATGCGCTGCATCGCGTAGAGGATGCGGCGCTGCACCGGTTTCTGGCCATCGCACACGTCGGGCAGCGCGCGGCCCTTCACCACGCTCAAGGCATATTCGAGGTAAGCGCGTTCGGCGTAGGCGGCGAGGGAGACGGCGTCGGCGGGGTCGGCAGGTGGGGGGTCGAAGAGATCGGGCATGAAATCCAAGGGGATCAGGCCACCGCAACTTGAGGCCCATAAGCGGCGAGTGCGGCGTCGCTGGTCAGCAGATGCAGCGGCTCACTGACGGCTTGCGCTACCAGCATTCGGTCGAAGGGGTCGCGGTGAAGCATCGGTAGACCGTGTAGGGCCAGGGCGTGCACCCAGGTGACCGCCAGGGGCCGAAAACCCGCTGCAACCGCAGCCGCCTCGAGACGAGCCGGCGCAACGGGCAGTTTGCCGAGCGAGGACTTGATGGCGGCTTCCCACAACGAGATGCTGCTCACGTACACCTCGTCGGCACGAGCGATCATGGCTCGCGCCGCGGCGCTCAGTTCATCGGCGTCGCGCATCACCCACAGCAGGATGTGCGTGTCCAGCAGCAGCTTCAAGGCTCACCCTTGCCTTCGAAGAGGTCGAGCAGATCATCGGGTAGCGGTGCGTCGAAATCCGGCGCTTCGACGAACTCCCCCTTCATCAGCCCGAACACGATCTTGCGCTTTGTCCCCTCGTGCAGCGGCACCAGCTTGGCCATCGGTGTGCCGCCCTTGGCGATGATCACGGTCTGGCCGGCATGGGCCTGCTCGACCAGTTCCGACAGTCGCGTCTTGGCTTCGTAGATGTTGACCTGCATCGTCGAACTCCTTGACCAACTCTGGTCAAAGGTGGCAGTGTAGCGCGTCGGTTCCGGGGCCTGGTCAATCGGGCTTGATCAGATCAGGTGTACCTGCGGCAGCTTCTTCATGCTGGCGCCTTCAATGCCCTGTCGCCCGCGATCTCGATCTCGCCCTTCATCGTGCCGAACTTGATCTTGCGTTTGGGCCCGTCGTGCAGCGGCACCAGCTTGGCCATCGGTATGCCGCCCTTGGCGATGATCACGACCTGCCCGGCATGGGCCTGCTCGACGAGCTCGGACAGGCGTGGATGGCGCCAAGCCCAGCGGCGTTCAACCGGCCGGCTCGGGGAACACCAATCGATAGCGCTCGAGGTCTTCCTCGAACGCATGACACGCGGCCAGTCGAGCGCGCAGCTGTTCACGCGGCACGCCGTAGTCGAACGCAGCCGACCAGGACTGGACGCGTGTCATGGCGGCCACGAAAGGCTTCGCGTCGGCGTTGCTGCTCAGCGCCTTGAGCGGCAGCAGGTAGTCCTCGCGGTAGACAGTCGGCACGATGATGCGGCTCAGGCCAGCGGCGCTGAGCACGCAATTCATCGCCAGGCGCGCGGTACGCCCATTGCCGTCGATGAAGGGGTGCACCTCGCTGACGACGAACATCGTCATCAGGGCGCGTGCCAGCGGGTCCACCAGCGCCTGGATGCGTTCGAAGGCCTCGCGCAAGGTGCCGGGCACGAGTTCGGGCAGCACGAAGACCGTCGAGCCCGCCTGGTTCACCAGGTCTTTCCATTCGCCGGGCTTCTTGTCGGGCCGCTGCTGCATGACCTGTGCATTCACGCTCTTGAGCCAGGCCAGGAAGGCGTCGGCATCCAACGCCGGCAGGTCGCGCCAGGGCGAGCGTGTCGCCGCCGCGAAAGTGCCGAGGATGTCGTGCGAGTCGGCGCTGCGGTTCTCGATGATCCGGCCGCCGAAGACGATGCTCTCTGCCTCGGCAACGGTGAACGTCGTGCCTTCGATGTAGTTGGAGAAGTACGACTCGAAAAAGGCGAAGCTCTCGCGCGCGACGCTGTTCGATGCCGGGTCGGCCACGGCGGCGAAGACTTCGCGGTTCAGCGCCGAGAAGAGGATGTCGAACAGCTCGAGCCGGCCAGGGTCGTAGGGTCGGCCGGCGGCG
>JANNQO010000395.1:0-64080 GCA_031400795.1 Rubrivivax sp.
CTGGGTGGCGAGGTGCGCGGCCCGGGTTGGGCTGCGTGGAACTGTCTGGGCTGCTGCCGCCGCGGCTGGCTCGAGGCCACCCCCGCAGGGTTTCCAGGTTCGCAGCTGACTGAGTGCCACCCCTGCGATCTGGGATGCGACGAGTATTGAACAGGCCGGCTGCTCGTAAGCAATGGTCACAGCCAGGGTGTGACGTTGTGCCGTGCGCTGTTGCACGGCCGGGCGCGGTGGCCGCGGTCAGGCGCTAGGGCCGCGTCTGTCCACGCCGCGCCGCCATCTCGCGGCCCATCGCGGCGAGCCTCTCTTCATCGAATGCCGCTTCGGCCGCCGGATAGGCCACCGACTCCTCGGCCTCGATGTGCTCACGGTAGAGCGCGGCAAAGGCCGCCCAGCGCTCGACAGTGGAGTCATCACCAGCGAGCGGCCATTCACCGGCCACCACGGCAAGCAGGCCGGCGCGCACGTCGGCCCAAGCCGCTGCCATGTGCCCATGTTCCTGATGCAGCCGCTCGGCCAGTTCCGCGTGGCCGTGGGCGGCCAGCCAGGGCAACAGGTGCAGCTCTTCGTCGAGGTGGTGCGCCGGGCCGGCCAGGTCGAAATAGCGCATCACGTCATGGGCGGCTTGGGCTGCTTGGTCGTCGGGCCCATGGCCAACGAGGTGTTCGGCCAGGCGCTGCAAGAGCGCCAACATGCGCTGCACACGTTCGTGGCAGGCTGTGAGCATCTCGAAAGGCTGATCGAAGCCGACCGCGGGGCTGTTGTGCAGGCTGGTTACTCGCATGGTGCCGGTGCTCATTTCACGGACTCCACAGTGCCTCGCACGAATCGCGAGCCGGCGCTGGGCGCTACAGCCGCCACAAGAGTTGCAGCGGCGCGCGCGCGTCGTGCGCCAGCGCGATCGCCCCCACCGCGGCGATGCAAGCCAGGGCCGCCACGAAGGCCACACCCTTGCCGGCTCGTGTGTGCGCGCGCTTGAGTGCCAGCGAACCCAGCACGATGTAGACGACGATCAAAAGCAGCTTCACGCCGAACCAACGGTCGCGCGTCGGCTGCAAGTCCAGCAGCCACCACAGCGCGCCGCCGGCGCTGATGAGCAGCGTGTCGATGAAGACACTCAGCCGGCGCACGCGCTCGAGCATCGGCCAGCGGCGCTGGCACAACACACCCACGCCGCGCGTGAAGAACAGCGCCACGCTGGTCGCGGCCAGCGCGACATGCGCTTGTTTGATGAGGGCATAGTGCTCGATCACAGGCATGGCGGCGGTAGGGTGACATGGCCGCTCACCAGTGTCCGCGAAGCGCCAGCCGCCAGCTGCGCGGCGCTTCGGCATGCGTGAACAGCGCTGACTTGTCGGCCAGACGCAGCTTACCCAGGTTGTTCACCGACAGCGCCAGCCGCAGGCCCGCCGACAGCTGGCGCGAGAGATGGGCGCCGGCCATCGTCACCGCCGGCACCGCCTGCGACGGCGCGCCGGTGCCGGCCGCGGGCAGGCGTTGGCTGCCGCTGAACTCGGCGTACAGGCCGGCGCGCCAGGCACCTTGTTCCCAGTCCAGCCGTGCCGTGGCGCTGTGGCGCGGGCGTCGGTCCAGTGGCTGGCCGCTGCCGTTGCGCGCGTCCAGATGGGTGTAGCTCAGCTGGCCGCGCCAGCCCGCGCCCAGGCGCTGCACCAGCCCGGCCTCCAGCCCCCGCAGCCGCGCCCGGGCCAGGTTCTCGTAGGTGTAGGTTCCCAAGCCGGGCGCGCTGCCCGCGGCGACGAGGCGAATGTCGATCAGCTCGTCGACGCGTTGATCGAAGAGCATGGCCTGCAGCTGGGTCGCGCCCGTGTCGTAGCCCAGGCCGAGTTCGATCGTATTGCTCGACTCGGGCTGCAAGGCTGGATTGCCGAGGAAGAGGTTGGGCCCTTCCTGGCGCGGGCCGGGCACGATCTGCTTCAGGTTGGGGGCCTTGAAGCCGTGGCTGAAGCCGCCTTTGAGCGTCCAGCGCGGATCGACGCGCCACACCGCATAGGCGCGCGGGCTCCACTCGGAGCCGAAGGATTGGTGATCGTCGCGGCGCAGGCCGAGCGTGAGGTGGAGGTCGCGGCCGAACGCGAACTCGTCCTGGAGGAACACGGCGCGGTGGCGGGCCGACGAGCGGCCACCGGGCAGCCCGGGATCCTCGAGTGCTTCGTTGCGCGCCTCGAAGCCACCGGTCAGCGATTGCGCGCCGCGTCGTGCGTGGGCCTGGCCTTCGAGCACGCGCTCGTCGAGCTGCTGGGTCGGGTTCGGCGCCACGCCCTCGCTGCGCCGGTTCTGCACCTGCATCGAGCTGCCGTAGGCGCGCAGCTGGGTACTCAACGCTTCGTGCCATTGGGCGCTCCAGTCGAGCGTGCCGACGCTGCGCTCGATCTGATTCACCGTTTCGTGATAACGCCGGCGGCCGTTGCGTTCGCGTGCGTTGGCAAATCGTTCCTCGCGGCCGGCGCGGTGCTCCCACAACAAGCGCTGCGCACCGTTCACGCGCCAGCCCAGACCGACCCAGGCATCGTCCTTGTCGCGCCGCTCGAGCTCCGACAGGCGCGGGTCTTCCACCGACGCAACGGCCGCCTGCCGGGACTGCGCCACGCCCACGCGCAGCGCCAGGCCCGCCGCCAGCGGCCCGTCAGCGCGTGCGGCCACCCGGTGGCCGGCACCGCCGCGGCCGCCATCGACGTGCGAGCCTTCGGCATGCGCACTCCCGCGCCAGCGCTCACCCGGCTCCCGGGTGATGAGGTTGACCACGCCGCCGAGCGCCTCGGAGCCGTACAACACCGACATCGGCCCGCGCACGACCTCGATGCGCTCGATGTCCTCCACCGCGATCCAGTCGTACTGGAAGTCAGACGAACCCACCACCCCGTCGCTGGCCGGCAGGCGCTGGCCGTTGAGCAGGAACAGCGTGTGTTTGCTGTCCATGCCGCGCAGGCTCAGCACCTTGCGCCCGGCCACCGCGCGGCCCTGCAGGCTGATGCCGGTTTCGCCACGCAGCGCGTCGAGCACGTTGTCGGCCGCGCGTGCTTCGATGTCGCGCCGCGTCACCACGCTCAGAGCGGCCGGCGCATCCAGCGCCAGCATCGCGTGGCGGGTCGCGGTCACGACCACGGTTTGTGGCGCAGCTTCGGGGTCGCGCGCTTGCGCGGCAGCGGCCAACAAGGCCAGCGCGATGGCAGCAGCGGTGTGCGAGGTCGGAACTCGGCGGTGCATGCCCGACAGCATCGCCGCATGCCAGCCGCTGATCCTTGAACTGGTTCTGGTTTTCTGCGATGGCACGGTGTTTCGCTTGAACCAGTTCAAGGAAAGTTGCCGCCCGGCACCAGACGATCGCGCTGAACCGACCCACCCCAAGAAGGAGACGATATGAAGCGCATCGCGACGCTTGCGCCGCTGGCGGCCCTGCTCATCGCCGGTACGGCGATTGCACAGAAGGACGTCTCCCCCGGTGACGTGAAGTACCACGCTGCCCCTTCGGCGCTGGCCGGCGTGCCGATGGTGGAAAGCCGCAACCCGAAGGCCCCGCTGATGACGCAGGCCGAATTCGACAAAGCCCGCCAGATCTACTTCGAACGCTGCGCCGGCTGCCACGGTGTGCTGCGCAAGGGCGCCACCGGCAAGGCGCTGACCCCCGACCTGACCATCGGCAAGGGCACCGACTACCTGAAGGTCTTCATCGCCTATGGCTCACCCGCGGGCATGCCCAACTGGCAGACCAGCGGCGAGATGAGCGAGGCCGAGGTCGACATCATGGCGCGCTACATCCAGCACGACGCGCCGCTACCGCCCGAGTTCAGCATGGAGGACATGAAGAAGACCTGGAAGGTGATCGTGCCGCCCGAAGCGCGACCGAAGAAGAAGATGAACAACTACAACATCGAGAACATCTTCTCCACCACGCTGCGCGACACCGGCGAGGTGGCGCTGATCGACGGCGACACCAAGAAGATCATCAACATCGTCAAGACCGGCTATGCGGTGCACATCTCGCGCGTCTCGGCGAGCGGGCGCTACCTCTTCGTGATCGGCCGCGACGCCAAGATCAACATGATCGACCTGTGGATGGCCACCCCTGACAACGTGGCCGAGGTGCGCGTGGGCCTGGAAGCACGCTCGGTGGAAACCAGCAAGTACAAAGGTTTCGAAGACAAGCTGGCGATCGCCGGCAGCTACTGGCCGCCGCAGTACACGATCATGCGCGGCGACACGCTGGAGCCGCTGAAGATCGTCTCCACCCGGGGCAACACGGTGGACAAGCAGGAATACCACCCGGAGCCGCGCGTGGCCAGCATCGTGGCCAGCCACTACAAGCCCGAGTTCGTGGTCAACGTCAAGGAGACCGGGCAGACGCTGATGGTGGACTACTCCAACGTCGACGCACTGAAGGTCACGACCATCGGCGCCGCGCGCTTCTTGCACGACGGCGGCTGGGACAGCACCAAGCGCTACTTCATGGTCGCCGCCAACCAGAGCAACAAGATCGCCGCGGTGGATGCCAAGGAAGGCAAGCTGGTCAAGCTGATCGACGTGGGCAAGATCCCGCATCCGGGCCGCGGCGCCAACTTCGTGCACCCCAGGTTCGGCCCCGTCTGGGCCACCGGCCACCTGGGCGACGAGACGATCTCGCTGATCGCCACCGACCCGGTCAAGCACAAGCAGCATGCCTTCACCGAAGTGGTCAAGCTCAAAGGGCAGGGCGGCGGCTCGCTGTTCCTGAAGAGCCACCCGAAGAGCAACCACTTGTGGGTGGACACGCCGCTGAACCCCGACCCGGCGGTTTCGCAATCGGTGGCGGTGTTCGACATCAAGAACCTCGACAAGGGCTTCAAGGTGCTGCCGATCGCCGACTGGGCGGGCTTGAAGGACGATGGGGCCAAGCGCGTCGTGCAGCCCGAGTACAACAAGGCCGGCGACGAGGTGTGGTTTGCCGTCTGGTCGGCCAAGAACAAGGAGAGCGCGCTGGTCGTGGTGGACGACAAGACGCTCAAGCTGAAGGCCGTCATCAAGGATCCGCGCCTGATCACGCCCACCGGGCACTTCAACGTCTACAACACGCAGCATGACGTGTACTGACGAATCGCCGCACAGAACAGGAGCAAGCACATGCGCACGCCCCTCTTGATCGCTTGCTGGCTGGCATGGGCCGTGGCCGCGCCGGCCCAGGCCGACCCCGAAGCCGACATGACCAAGGCCGGCTGCTTTGCCTGCCACGCCAAGGACAAGAAGCTCGTCGGCCCCTCGATGAAGGACATTGCCGCCAAGTACAAAGGCCAGGCAAGCGCCGTGGCGATGTTGACCGAGAAGAGCCGCAAAGGCGGCAAGGGCAACTTCGGGCAGATCCCGATGCCGGCCAACCCGCCGGAGAAGATCTCGGATGCCGACTTGAAGGCGGCAGTGGAGTGGATCTTGAAGCAGTAGCCGGCGGCGGCACCTGGCACCGCGCCGCACGGGTTGCCGCCCTGGCGACCGTTTCGGTGCTGCTCGTGCCGCCGGCGGCGTCGGGGCACGCCCGGTGCGATCCCATCCCCGATCAACCCAGGCACGCGCAGGCCACCAGTCTGGATGGGCAATGGACTCTCGCCGCGCACGGTGAGCAGCTGACGCTGCTGGACCGACAAGGCTGCGCGGTCAAGACCTACGAGGGCAGCGATCTGGCTCGCCGGCGCCGCGGCCAGGCAAGCGCCCTGTTCGTCTTGCCGCAGCGGCAGAGCTTCGTCGTGGCCTGGCCGACGCTCGGCGAGTTGTGGGAAATCTCGCTGGACCCGCAGGCGCCGCCCGTCTTCGATGGATGGGTGCACGACCACCGCCTGGGCGAAGGTCTTGCCACGCCCGGTTACCTCGGCGTGCGGCGCACGCTGCTCGGCTTGCCGATGCCCACGATCGACTTTGCCGATGCCCGCGTGCCGTGGCTGGCTGGTGCGCTGGGCGACGAGGTCATCGTCGTGCACCTGGACGTGCGCCGGCGCATTGCGGCGCTGAACGTGCCCGGCGCCCGGCCGCATGCCGCCCAACTGCAGCGCACCGACGGCCGGCTCGAATGGTGGCTGCCTGCGGGGCAGGAGCTGCTGGTGTTCGATACCGCCCGCTGGACCTTGCTGGCACGCCATGCGCTGCCGCCGCACCCGCCTTGACCGCGCTCCCGGTCTCTCGGCCTCTCAGCCCTGATACGCCGCCAGCCGCGCCACATCGAGGATGCGGATGTCGCGCTTGTCGACTTCGATCAGCCCGGCCTCTTCGAGCTCGCGCAGCACGCGCGAGAAGTACTCCGGGGTGAGTGACAGGCGCGAGGCGAGCGTGGCCTTGCTCACCGGCAGCGAGACCGTCAACACCGCGCCGCCGGGGCGCTCCTCGCCAGCGTCGTCGCGCAGCAAGTAGCCGATGAAACGCTGCACGCCGCTTTGCAGCGCGTACGCCTGCACGTCGCTCACCAGACCATGCAGGCGGCGCGACAAGCCAGCGAGCATGCGCATCGCGAAGCGGTTGTCGCGCTCCAGTTCATCGAGCACGGCCTGGCGCTGCACGGTGAGCATCAGCGAATCACCCAGGGCCTGCGCGTTCACCAGGCAGGGCTTGCCGAGAAACATCAAGGCCTCGGCAAAACTGCCGCCGGGCGCGATCAATTCGATCACCTTCTCGTGGCCGGCAGGCGAGAGCACGAAGAGCTTGACCTGGCCGGTGATGACGACGTGGAACGACTCGCAGGGGTCGCCCATGCGAAACACCATCTCGCCGCGCTCGAAGCGCCGCACGAGGCAGCTTTGCGCGAGGCGTTCAATCGCCTGCGGATCGATGTCGCTGAACAGCGGCAACAAGCCCAGGAAGCGTTGAACGTCGAAGCGGCGGGTGTCCAGCATCACCGGGGTCCGATGGAGAGCCTGAGAGTGCTGCTGATCTTGAGGTGCTGCCGCCGGGCAGCCGTTGACGCTTGTCAAACCCGAGGCCGAACAGCAGCGCCAGACCGAGCGCCGCGCTCAGGTTGTGGACGAGCACGAGCATTGGCGCTGCCGCGAGTGCAGCCGCGCCGACGCCCAGCACCGGCTGCAGGGCCGCGATCACCAGCAGGGCCCCGCCCTCGAGCCGGCGCCGTTGTCCGAACGCTGCCCAGGCCACCGCGGCGCCAAGGGCGGTGCCGATCAGCCCCACCGCCACGTGCAGCAGCGGCAGCACCTCGCTGCGACCCACCCCCGAGAGCGCCCCCAGCGAGACCTGCGCGGCCCACAACAGCGCACCGGCCATCGCCCAGCCAGCCAGCGCGCGGCTCGGCGGGGCACAGGGATACAGCCGGCGCAGCAGGCAGCCGCTGAGCGCCAGCATCACGAACCCGCCGACCAGGTTGCCCAGCAGCACTGCCGATGATCGCGAGCCGGGCGTGATGATGCCCAGCACCGACAAGGCCAGCGCCAGCGCGAGCAGCAGGAGCGCGATCACGCCGGCCTCGAGCTGGCGCGGTGTGTGCCGCAAAGCCACCACCGCGACCCCGATCACCAGCAGCAGCACGCTGCTGGCCGCGCCGCGGTGCAGCCAGCGCACCGCCGCCACCGGCTCGGCGGCGCGCATGGTCCCCACGCTCTCGGCGCCCCGGCACGCCGGCCAGTCGTCGCACACCGGCCGCGGCTGCATCAGCCGCAGCCACGCACTGGCGGTGGTGACAACGAGCATCAGCAGCAGGCAAGCCCACGCCAGCCGGCGCAAGTGGCTCTGTCGTGCGTCGGGGTTCATCGGCGTGGGCTCGGCATGTTGCAGCGCAAGCATCGCCGCGGCCAATCCAGGAATCCTTGACCTGGTTCATTTCCAGCCATCAAGAGCGCGAAAAGAATGCTTCGCACTGGGTGACTGGAGATTCACATGAGCGACCCCGACGACAGCGGCCCCGTGCCCTGGATGCAACAACTGCTGGACAACCCGTTCCTGCTGCTCTTCCTCGGCGTCTTCGTGCCGATGGTGCTCTACACGGCGTGGGGCGTGTTCGACATCTTGACGCTGCCCGTGGCGAAGTGAGCCAGGAGACCGACCATGAGTGCGATCCTCCCGCCCGCTGAGCGGCTTTGGTACAAACATCCGATCGACCGCGTCGAGGGCACCTGGATCGCCATTGCGCTGGTCTGGTGCCTGGTGATGTTTTTCATGATGATCGGCTGGCATGTCTGGGGCAAACAGAACCTGTCCACCGAGACCTACCGCACCAACCAGGAAAAGTTCGTGGCCAAGACGCAGGCCATGGTCGAGCAGTACACGGTGCGCACCGAGACCGACGAGAAGACGCCGGTGGTGGCGCCGCCCCCGGGCAGCGACGTGTACCTGATCGCGCGGCTGTGGAACTTCTATCCCATCCTCGAGTTGCAGAACGGCAAGACCTACCGCCTGCACCTGACGTCGATGGACTACAACCACGGCTTCTCACTGCAGCCGGCCAACATCAACATCCAGGTGGTGCCCGGCTTCGAGCACGTGATCACGATCACGCCCAACCAATCGGGCACCTACTCGGTGGTGTGCAACGAGTACTGCGGCATCGGCCACCACAAGATGGTCGGCCGCATCTACATCAAGTGAGGAGCATGCGATGAGCACCACGACCTATCGCACCTGCCCGCGCTCGGGCCTGCAATTCGAACGCCAGGCCGAGTGGCTGATGAAGGCCAACGCGTTTGTCGCGGTGGTCTGGCTGCTCGTCGGCGGCGTGCTGGCCATCGGCGTGGTGCTCACGCGCTGGCCGGCCATCCGTTGGCTGGAGGCCGAGACCTTCTACATGGTGCTCACCGCGCACGGCATCGACATGCTGATCTTCTGGATCATCTTCTTCGAGATCGCGGTGCTGTACTTCGCTTCGTCGACGCTGCTGCGTTGTCGATTGGCCACGCCGCGCATCGCCTGGCTCGGCTTCGCGCTGATGCTGATCGGCTCGATCGTCAACAACGTCGCGGTGTTCCGCGGCGCCTCCAGCGTGATGATGACGAGCTACGTGCCGATGATGGCCGAGCCGAACTTCTACCTCGGGCTGATCCTGTTCGCCGTCGGCGCGCTGATCGCCTGCTTCGTGTTCTTCGGCACGCTGGTGGTGGCCAAACGCGACAAGACCTACACCGGCTCGGTGCCGCTGGTCACCTTCGGCGCGATCACCGCGGCGATCATCGCGGTGTTCACGATCGCCTCGGGCGCGATCATCCTGATCCCCACCTGGCTGATGTCGCTCGGCGTGGTGAAAGAGATCGACCCGCTCGTCTACCGCACGATCTGGTGGGCCTTCGGCCATTCGTCGCAGCAGATCAACGTGGCGGCGCACATCTCGGTGTGGTACCTCGTCGCTGCCATCGCCTTCGGCGCCAAGCCGATGAGCGAGCGCGTGAGCCGCACCGCGTTCCTGCTCTACATCCTCTTCCTGCAGCTGGCCAGCGCCCACCACCTGCTGGCCGACCCCGGCCTGTCCACCGGCTGGAAGGTCGTCAATACCAGCTACTTCATGTACTTCGCCGTGCTCGCCTCGATGCTGCATGGCTTGACCATCCCCGGCGCGATAGAAGTCGCGCAGCGCCAGAAGGGCCACACACGCGGCCTCTTCGAATGGCTGCGCAAGGCGCCCTGGGACAACCCGACCTTCTCGGGCATGTTCATCGCACTGATCGGCTTCGGTTTCCTCGGCGGCATCTCGGGCGTGATGATGGGTACCGAGCAGCTGAACATGATCATCCACAACACCATCTACGTGCCGGGGCACTTCCACGCCACGGTGGTGGTGGGCACCACGCTGACCTTCATGGCGCTCACCTACTACCTGATCCCGGTGCTGTTCAAGCGCGAAATGATCGCGCCCACCCTGGCCAAGTGGCAGCCGTATCTGTTCGGCTTCTCGATGTACTTCTTCTGCCTGGTGATGATGGGAGCGGGCACGCTGGGCGTCTCGCGCCGGCATTGGGACATGGCTTTCAGCGGCGCGGCACTGGCCTACGAATGGCCGGGCGCGGCCTATCTGATGATGGCCCTGGTGGGGGTGGGCGGCATCGCCGCGATCGCCGGTGGCGCGATCTACATCTATGTGACGGTGGGCTCGCTGCTCTGGGGCCGCCCGCTCGAGACCGGCAGCGAGAGCGCCGCCTTCACGCCGCTGCCGCGCACCGCGCCGAGTGCGGTGGCGCAAAGCTACGGTTCGATGGGCTTTGCGGCGCCGGGCACCTTTGCGCTGGCGATGGTGTTCCTGCTCGCCTTCGTTCTCTACTACTTCATCAACTGGAAGTACCTCTCCACGCTGTGGGGTTTGAGTTGAGGCACTGAGCGCGCGAGGAGGTCGATGATGGATCACAGCCCGGGTTCTGCCGCCATCGCGACGGCGCGTGTGGCGCATTGGCGCACGGTGCTCGGTGTCTTCAAGCCGCGCATTGCCGTGCTCATCATGGCCACGGCGCTGGGCGGTCTGTCGATCGTGCCGGGGGGTGGGGCCGATGGCTTGCAAATCGTGGTGCTGGCGCTGTCGGTGCTGCTCGCGTCGGCCAGCGCCGGCGCGTTCAACCAGTTCGTCGAGGCCGACACCGATCGTTTGATGCCGCGCACGCGCAACCGTGCGTTCGCCAGCGGCGCCCTGCCGCGCAGTCGCGGCTGGCTGCTGGCGATCGTCGCGCTGCTCGTGCTGGCGGTTGGCATGGCGGCGGCGCTCGTGAACCTGGTCGCCGCGGGCTTTGTGTTGTTGGGCGCCCTGACCTATGCGGTGGTCTACACGCTGGCCTTGAAGCGGCGCACGCCGTGGAACATCGTCGTCGGCGGCCTGGCCGGCAGCTTCGCAGTGCTGGCTGGTGCCGCCGCCGCCGATCCGCAACTCGGGCCACTGGCGCTGCTGCTGGCCCTGGTGCTCTTCTTGTGGACCCCGCCGCATTTCTGGAGCCTGGCGATCGCCCATCAAGCGCAGTACGCTGCGGCGCGTGTGCCGATGCTGCCGGTGGTGGTGGGGGTCGCGCGTGCGGCGCGCATCGTGCATGCGAACACCGTGCTGCTCGTCGTTGCCTCGGTGCTGCCGGTGTTCTTCGGCGCCGGCTGGGTGTATCTGGCCGGTGCCTTGCTCGGCGGCGGCCATTTCCTGCGCAAGACGCGGGCGCTCGCGCGGCAACCCGAGCGCCGCACCGCGATGGCGGCCTTTTTCGCATCGATGGTGCAGCTGAGCCTGCTGCTGGCGGCGGTGGTGCTGGATGCGATGTGGCATTGATCTGCGCGTGCCGCTGGCTGCGCTGATGCTGGCCGGGCCGGCGCTGTCGGGTGCGGCGGTGGCGAGCCTCGATGAGCGCGAGGCGCTGCAGGCGGCCCTTGCCGTGGTCGGCCAGCCGGTGCCCGACATCACGCTGCTCGACCGCCAGGGCCGCCCGGTGCGCCTGGCCGGCTACCGCGGCAAGCCGCTGCTGGTGAGCTTCATCTACACCGGCTGCTTCCAGGTCTGCCCGCTGCAGACCCGCTCCTTGTACGAAGCCGTGAAGGGGCTCGATCGCATGCTCGGCGAGCACCAGTTCAACGTCGTCAGCGTCGGCTTCAACCAGCCCTTCGACGCCCCCGACGCGATGCGCGCCTTCGCATCCCAGCACCGCATCGAGCACCGCAACTGGGACTTTCTCAGCCCCTCGGTGACGCAGGTCGGGCCGCTGGCGCGCGCTTTCGGTTTCAGCTTCGTCGCCACGCCGGCGGGCTTCGATCACCTGCTCGGCGTGACCGTGGTCAACGCGCAGGGCCACATCCACGCGCAGGTGCTGGGCAGCCGCCTGCGCGCCGATCAGCTCGGCGTGCCGCTGCGCCAGCTGTTGCTGCTGGCGCCGCCCACCTCGGCTTCGCTGCTCACGGCGATGGTCGACCGCGTGCGCATCCTGTGCACCGTGTACGACCCCGACACCGGCGAGTACCGCTACGACTACAAGCTGATCTTCGAGATCATCGGCGGCCTGCTGTTCTTCGCCAGTGTCACGATCTACCTGCTGCTGGAATGGCGCGAACGCCGACGCGCGCGCCGAGACCCATGCGCTGGCCCACCGCAAACCTCCGGCGGCACGGCCTGAGCGCATGGCGCGCCGTGGAAGCCGGCGTCGACGCGGCCTTCGGCGCGCAGCTCAACCCGCTGCGCCACTTGGGCGCGATCGGTTTTCTCGCCTTCTGGCTGCTCGCCAGCAGCGGCGTGCTGCTCTACGTGATGCTCGACACCTCGGTGAGCGGCGCCTACCGCTCGATCGAAGCGCTGGCCCACACACCGCTCGGCTGGGGCCGCTTGCTGCGCGGGGTGCACCGCTACGCCGCCGATGGGCTGGTGCTGGTGTTGGGCCTGCACTTGCTGCGCGAGTGGCTGCACGGGCATGAACGCGGCTTTCGGCGCTTTCACTGGCTCACCGGCGTGCCGCTGATCGGCTTCGTGTTCGTCAGCGCAGTCGGTGGCTTCTGGATCAACTGGGATGCGCTGGGCCAGTTCTCGGCCATCGCTACCTCCGAGTGGCTGGACGCCCTGCCCTTCCTGGCCACACCGCTGGCGCGCAACTTCCTGGCTGCCGGGGCGGTGAGCGACCGCCTCTTCTCGCTCTTCATCTTCGTGCACATCGGCGTGGCGCTGTTGCTGCTGTTCGGGCTATGGTTTCACGTGCAGCGCATCGCGCGCGCCGCGGTGCTGCCGCCGCGCGCGGTGACGCTGAGCCTGACGGGCATCCTGGTCTTGCTGGCGCTGATGGTGCCCGTGATCAGCCATCCGCCGGCCACGCAGGCGCACGTGCCCGAGGTCTTGCGGCTGGACTGGATCCTGCTCTTTGCGCATCCGCTGGCCGATGCCACGTCACCGGGCGTGTTGTGGGCCGGCGTGCTCGCCGGCGCGCTGCTGCTCGTTGCCGCGCCCTTCTTGCCGCAGCCGCCCCGCCCCGAGGTGGCCGTGGTCGATGCGGCCCACTGCAACGGCTGCCAACGCTGCCTGGCCGATTGCCCCTATTCGGCGATCACGATGGTGCCGCACCCCCACCAGCGCATCGCCCGCACGCTGGCCGTGGTGGACGCCGATCTGTGCGCCGGCTGTGGCATCTGCGCCGGCGCTTGCCCGTCGTCGACGCCGTTTCGCGGCGCGGCCCTTCTTGCCACCGGCATCGACTTGCCGCAGCGCACGGTGAGCGATTTGCGCAGCCGCTTGCAGGAGGCCCTGGCCAGCGTGCGTGGCAAGCCGCCGGTGGTGGTATTCCGCTGCGACCATGGCGCGGTTGTTGCCGATGCGGCCGGCGTGAGGACCTTCGGCCTGCTCTGCGCCGGGCAGTTGCCGCCCTCGTTCATCGAGTACGCGTTGCGCGAAGGCGCCGCGGGGGTCGTGGTGGCCGCCTGCCGCGAAGGCGGCTGCGAGTTCCGCTTCGGCGAGCGCTGGACGGCCGAGCGCCTGGCCGGCACCCGTGAGCCGCATCTGCGCAGCAACGTTTCACATGAGCAGCTCGAGCTGGTTTTCGCCGGCGCGGGCGACGAAACCCGGCTGCGCGCGGCGATCCAGCGGCTGCGCCATGCTTGAGCTGCGCACGCCGGCCCGCCTCGGCCCCGCCGCGTGGGTCGGCCAGGGGCTGCTCTACGGCCTCTTCGCCGCGGCCATCGGCGTCTTCTCGCACTGGCCGCCGTATCACCCGCTGCAAGCCGACCAGGCGCTGATCAAGGTCAGTTTCAGCCGCGTCGGCAAGCCGGTGGGCGATTGCCGTGTGCTGTCGGCCGACGAACTCGCCAAGTTGCCGCCGAACATGCGAGAGCCGACCCGCTGCCCGCGCGAACGATCGCCGTTGATCGTGGCGGTGGACATCGACGGGGTGACGCGACTGCGGCGCAGCGCAGCGCCATCGGGCCTGGCCAGGGATGGCGCCTCGGCGCTGTACGAGCGGCTCGTGGTGCCGGCCGGTGAGCGGCGTATCGCGGTGCGTCTGTCGGACGACGTGCGCGCGCGCGATGCGGGCTACCACCGCGAGGCCACCGTGACGCTCGCCCCCGGTCAGGTACTGGTCATCGATTTCGACGCCGAGCGAGGCGGCATCACCTTCCAATGAACGCCACCCTGTCTCCGTGGTTTCGCCGGGCCAGCGCAGCCCGCCCGGCCGAGTACCTGTTGCCGGTGATTGCCACCGCCCAACGCGGCCTGGCACGCGGCTGGCTCTGGCTCGCGCTGGCCGCACTGCTGGGCTCGGGGCTGTTCTCGGTGCTGCTGGTGCTGGCGCGCACGCCGGTCGTCAACCAGTGGTTGCCGGCGGGCGACTTCTTCCGCGTCGCGCTGGTCGTGCATGTCGACTTGTCGGTGCTGGTGTGGTTCACGGCCATCGCCGGGCTGCTGTGGAGCGTGAACCAGCGCGGCGCCGGGCGGCTCGCGTCGCCGTCGCTCGTGCTGTGCGCCGCCGGCGCCGCCGGCATGGCGCTGGCCGCCTTCGTCGATCCGGGTGCGGCGGTGATGGCCAATTACATCCCGATGCTCGAGAGCGGTACGTTTCGCGCTGCGCTCGGCGGGTTCGCGGCCGGGGCGTCGTGGCTCGTGGTGTCGAGCCTGTGGCGCGCAGCCCCGGTGGGCGGGGCCCTGGACGGCGCCGGTGCGCTGCGCTTCGGCCTGCACGCGAGCGCCGTGGCGGCCGCCGTGGCGCTGCTCGCCTTCGCCTGGTCGCTGGCCGTGGTGCCACGCGCGCTGCCGGCCAAGGCCTACTACGAGATCGTGTTCTGGGGCGGCGGCCACGCGCTGCAGTTCACCTGGACGCTGTTGATGCTGGTGGGCTGGCTGTCGCTCACGCAGGCCTGCGGCGGCCGCCTGGCCCTGAGCCCACGTGTCGTCGTGCTGCTGTTCATGGTGGCGCTGGCCAGCGTCTTCGTCACGCCCTTGGCGTACCTGATGCACGAGGTGAGCACCGTCGAACACCGCGAGCTGCACACCGCGGCGATGCGCGTCGGCGGCGGGCTGGCGATCGCACCGCTGGTGCTGGCGGTGCTGCTCGCCATCGCGCCGTTGCGCGGCTTGGCGGCTGGGCAGCAGCCGCTGCGCGCGGCGTTGCTGGCGTCGATGCTGCTCTTCGTCGCCGGCGGTGTGATCGGCCTCGCGATCCAGGGCAGCAACGTGAAGATCCCGGCGCACTACCACGGCTGCATCGTCGGCGTCACGCTGGCCCTGATGGGTGTCGTCTACCAGCTGTTGCCGCAGCTCGGCCATCACGCGCCGAGTGGTCGTGCCGCCGTGATGCAGCCCTGGTTGTATGGTGGCGGGCAGTTGCTGCACATCCTCGGCCTGGTGTGGTCGGGCGGCTATGGTGTGCAGCGCAAGGTGGCCGGTGCCGAACAGGTGCTGCGCAGCCCCGGCGAGGTGGCCGGCATGGCGTTGATGGGCGGCGGCGGGCTGCTCGCGATCATCGGTGGCATGCTCTTCGTGATCGTCGTGCTGCGGGCGATGCGGCGGCGATGATTTCGCTGCTGCAACGCGGGCTGCGCGCCGCCTTCATGCGCGCCGAGGCGCTCTTCAACCGTGCCTTCGGCGAGCGCCTGAACCCCCTCTACCACCTGGGCGCGATCAGCTTCTTGCTGTTCTGGGCGGTCGGCGCGACCGGCCTCGTGCTGTACGTCTTCTTCGACACCAGCGTGACCGGTGCCTATGCCTCGGTGGAGCGCATCAGCCACGGTTTGTGGGGGGCCACAGGCGTGTTGCGCAGCGTGCACCGCTATGCATCCGACGCGATGCTGCTCACGCTGCTGCTGCACCTGCTGCGCTACCTGGCGTTCGACCGGCTGCGTGGCTTTCGCTGGTTCTCGTGGGTGAGCGGCGTGGCGCTGCTGTGGCTGGCCTACATCGCCGGCGCCAACGGCTACATGCTGCCCTGGGACCAGCTGGCGCAGTTCGTCACGCAAGCGAGTTTCGAGTGGCTGGACAGCTTGCCCGGTTTCGGCGGCACGCTGAGCCGCAACTTCATCGGCAACCAGCAGGTCAGCAACCGGCTCTTTTCGCTGCTGGTCTTCGTGCACATCGGCGTGCCGCTGCTGATGTTGCTCGTGATGTGGGTGCATGTGCAGCGCGTGCCCAAGGCGAGCACGCAGCCGCCGCGGGCCATCGCGCTGGCGCTGGGGGCGACACTCGTCGCACTGTCGCTGGTGGCGCCCGCGCTGAGCCACGGCCCGGCCGACCTGTCGCGCGCGCCGAGCGTATTAGCGATGGACTGGCTCGTGCTTCCCGTCTTCGTGCTGCTCTACGCCTGGCCGGTGGGCGCGCTTTGGGGCCTGGTGCTGGGCGGCAGCCTGCTGCTCGTGGCGCTGCCCTGGCTGCCGCCGCGACGCCGCGCGGCGCAGCCGCACCAGGTGACGATGCACCCAGGCGCCGCCCGCGTGCCGGCGCGGGCGGGCGAGACCTTGCTCGAGGCCGGCTTGCGCGCGGGCCTCGCCTTGCCCTACGACTGCCGCGCCGGCGGCTGCGGCCAGTGCCGGTGCACGGTGCTGAACGGACGCGTCGACCCCGGGCCGTTCCAGCCCACCGAGCTCACGCCGGCGATGCAGGCACGCGGCCAGGCCCTGATGTGCTGCGCCGTGGCGCTGGAAGACGTGGAGATCGAGGTCGAGGGTGTGGCCTCGCTGGCCACCGATGCCGCCGCAGCGCAGCCGCTGCAAGGCCAGGTGAGCGCGATGCAGCGCCTGACCCCGGACCTGATGCGCTTGTTCATCGCATTGCCCGGCGGTCAGGTGCTGGCCTTCCGCGCCGGCCAGTACCTCAACATCCTGCTCGACGACGGGGCCAAACGGGCGTTTTCGTTCGCCAATGCCCCACCGGCCGAGGGCGTGATCGAGCTGCACATCCGCCGCATCCCCGGCGGCCGCTTCACGACCCATGTCTTCGAGCAGATGCGAGTCGGCGACAGCATCCGCTTCGAAGGTCCGCTGGGCCGCTTCACGCTGAGCGAGAGCGAGCGGCCGATTCTGTTGGTGGCCGGCGCCACCGGCTTCGCGCCGGTGAAGAGCATGCTCGAAGACGCGTTTCGCCGCGGCATCCGGCGCCCGATGCAGCTCTATTGGGGCGTTCGCCACGCGGCGGATTTCTACCTGCTCGACGAGGTCGAACGTTGGCAGCGCGAGCACGACAACTTCCGCTTCGAGCCGGTGCTCTCGCAAGCCTCCGGCGGCGAAGCCTGGAGCGGCCGCCGCGGCCTCGTGCACGAAGCGCTGCTGGCCGACCACCCGGACCTCAGCGGCTACGAGGTCTACGCCTGCGGCTCGCTGGGCATGGTCGAAGCGGCGGTGCCCGACTTCGTCGCTCATGGTCTGGCCGAGTCGTTCTGCTTCTCCGATGCGTTCAAGCCGCCGGGTGCCTAGGCAGCCTGGGCAGGATCGCGTCGCGCCTGCTCACTCTGTGAAGTGCCGCCGCTCGGTCTGCGCCGAACCGGCGACGTGGCACGGCAGGGCTGCAACACATGGCGCACAACGCCGGCCGCGGCAAGCTGGTGGCCGACGGCTCGGACGGCCGTGGGTGGCAGCAGCGAAGGCTCCACGGTGGTGCGGCATTCGAAGGCCACGCCCGCTTCCTGCAAGGCCGCGAGGCTCAGCCGAACCGCCGCCGCTGCGCCGCGCACACCGGTGATGCGCTGATACAGCGCGGCATCGTCCAGCGGCGCCTTCACATCCAGGCCCACCCAATCGACCCGTGGCAGCAGCGCGCGCAGCCGGCGCGGCGCCATGCCCGCCGTGTGCAGGCCGACCTTGAAACCCAGCTCACGCAGTGCGGCCATCGCCGCGGGCAAGGCCGGATCCAGCGTCGGCTCGCCGCCGCTGAACACCACCGCATCGAGCAGGCCACGGCGCGTGGCCAGCCACTCGCGCAGCCCAGCCCAGCGGGGTGCGCCTGCGGCGGCCTGCCGCGATTGCAGATGCGGGTTGTGGCAATACACGCAGCGCCACGCACAGCCCTGCAGGAAGACCACGGCCGCGAAGGCGCCGGGGTAGTCGATGGTGGTGAACGCCTGCACACCACCGATGCGCAGGGCATCGGCCGGGTGATCGTGCGTCACGGCGCAACCGCCAGCGCCGCGCTCGATTCTTCGAAGTGCAGGCGTTCGGCGAACTCGCCCTTCTTGCCGGTGTTGAACGACGACACCGGACGGTGGTAGCCCATCACCCGCGTCCACACCTCACAGCGCTGTTCGACGTGCTCGCACTTCGGGCAGAACTCATGGTGCCCGGGCAGGTAGCCATGCGTGGGGCAGATCGAAAACGTCGGCGTCACGGTGATGTAGGGCAGCCGGAACTGCGTCAGCGCCCGGCGCACGAGTTCGCGGCAGGCATCGGTGCTCGACAGCGGCTCGCTCATGTACAGGTGCAGCACCGTGCCGCCGCTGTACTGGCGCTGCAAAGGCTCCTGGCGGATGAGGGCCTCGAACGGATCGTCGGTGAAGCCGACCGGCAGCTGCGACGAGTTGGTGTAGTAGGGCTGCTCGGCACTGCCGGCCTGCAGGATCGCCGGGTAGCGCTTCTTGTCCTCCTTGGCGAAACGGTAGGTGGTGCCTTCGGCTGGCGTCGCCTCCAGGTTGTAGAGGTGGCCGGTCTGTTCCTGGAACTGCACCAGGCGCATGCGTGCATGCGCCAGCAGCCGCAGCGCCAGCGCATGGCCCTCGGGGCTGGTGATGTCGTGTTCGTCGTGGCTGAAGTTGCGCACCATCTCGTTGACGCCGTTCACGCCCAGCGTCGAGAAGTGGTTGCGCAGCGTGCCGAGATAACGTTTGGTGTAAGGGAAGAGGCCTTGGTCGATCAAGCGCTGCACCAGCTTGCGCTTGATCTCCAGGCTCTGGCGGCCGAGCTCCAGCAGCTCGTCCAGCCGCGCCAGCAGCGCGCTTTCGTCGCCGGCGTGCAGGTGCCCCAGCCGCGCGCAGTTGACCGTCACCACGCCCACCGAGCCGGTCTGCTCCGCCGAGCCGAACAAGCCGTTGCCCCGCTTCAGCAGCTCGCGCAGGTCGAGCTGCAAGCGGCAGCACATCGAGCGCACCATCTGCGGCTCGAGGTCGGAATTGACGAAGTTCTGGAAGTAGGGCAGCCCGTAGCGCGCCGTCATCGCGAAGAGAGCTTCCGCGTTCGGGCTCGTCCAGTTGAAGTCCTTGGTGATGTTGTAGGTCGGGATCGGGAAGGTGAACACGCGGCCCTTGGCGTCTCCCGCGCACATCACCTCGATGTAGGCGCGGTTGATCATGTCCATCTCGGCTTGCAGATCGCCGTAACAAAACGAGGCCTCGCGCCCGGCGATCACCGGCACCTGCTCGCGCAGGTCTTCGGGGCAGACCCAATCGAAGGTGAGGTTGGTGAACGGGGTTTGTGTGCCCCAGCGCGAGGGCACGTTCAAGTTGTAGATCAGCTCCTGGATGCATTGCCTGACCTGCTCGTAGCCGAGCCGGTCTTGTCGAATGAAGGGCGCCAGGTAGGTGTCGAAGGAGCTGAAGGCCTGCGCACCGGCCCACTCGTTTTGCAGGGTTCCGAGAAAGTTGACGATCTGCCCGACCGCACTGGACAGGTGCTTGGGCGGTCCGGCCTCCACCTTGCCCGGCACGCCGTTGAGACCCTCGTGCAGCAGCGTGCGCAGCGACCAGCCGGCGCAATAACCGCTGAGCATGTCCAGATCGTGGATGTGCAGATCGGCCTGGCGGTGCGCCTGGCCCACGGCGGGTGGGTAGACATGGTCCAGCCAGTAGTTGGCCACTACCTTGCCTGAAACGTTAAGAATCAGGCCGCCCAGCGACCAGCCCTGGTTGGCGTTGGCGTTGATGCGCCAGTCGCGCTGCTCGAGGTATTCGTCCATCGCCGCTTGCACGTCGAGCAGCGATGTGCGCGCATCGCGCAACTGCCGGTGCTGCTCGCGATAGACCGTGTAGGCGCGCAGCGTGAGGCGCCGGCCGGCATCGAAGAGGACGGTCTCGACGGCGTCTTGAATCTGCTCGATGTGCGGCGCCGGCGCCCCCCGCGCGGCCAGCCGCGGCAGCACGCCTTGGCGGGTCAGCCGCTCGGCCTCGTCGACGCCGAATTCGGCGCTCGCCGCCCCGGCACGGCCGAGGGCGCGGCTGATCTTGCCGGCATCGAAGGGCACTACGCGGCCATCGCGCGTGATCACGTGGGTGGGCAGGGTTTGGGGCATCCCGATCTCCTGAAAGGCTCTATAGGTAGTGTGTGATGCCCACGCTACCCACTACCGGTAGTGTTTGCAAGCGCGCAAGGCGGTTGCTTCAGGAATCCTTGATGTGCATCAAGACGCCGCTCTCGACGCCATGCAACTCGAGCAGCAACGTCGCCACGGCCGCGCGCGGCGCGACCGGGCGCGCAGCGCCTCACACGATCTTGGAGAAGCGCGTGCCCGCGCCCGGGCGCGCCAGGTGCGAGTCGAAGACCATCGCCACGGCACGCACGAAGTACCAGCCCAGCGGCGTGACCTGCAGCGCGCGCGGCTCGCGCTGCACCAGCCCCTGCGCCTGCAGGGCCTCGAGCCGCTGCAGTTCGTCGGCGAAGTCACGCTCGATGTGCACGCCGTGCAGCGCCTCGATGTCATCGAAGTCAATCCGGCCCTGGCACATCAGCGCCATGATCAAGCTGCGCCGCACACGGTCGTCGTCGCTCGCCACCAGGCCACGCACCACGGGCAGTTGCCCGGCGTCGAGCAGCGCTTCGTAGTGCTGCACGGTCTTGGCGTTCTGCGCGTAGCAGCCGCCCACGCTCGAGATCGCCGAGACGCCGAGTGCGATCAGGTCGCCGTCGGGCTGCGTGCTGTAGCCCTGGAAGTTTCGGCGCAGCCGCCCCTCACGCTGTGCCACGGCCAGCTCGTCGCTGGCCAGCGCGAAGTGGTCCATGCCGATGTGCACATAGCCCTCGCGCTGGAAGGCGGTGATCGCCATCGCGAGCATCGCGGCACGCTGCCCGGCCGACGGCAGGTCGATGGCATCGATGCGCCGCTGCGGCTTGAAGCGCTCGGGCAAGTGCGCGTAGCCGTACAGCGCGATGCGCTCGGGCCGCAGCGCCGCCACCTGCGCCAGCGTGCGCTGCAACGATTCGGGTGTCTGCCGCGGCAGGCCGTAGATCAGGTCGACGTTGATCGAAGCGAAGCCGATCTCGCGTGCGCTGCCCATCAGCGCCACCACCTGTTCGTGCGGTTGCACGCGGTGCACTGCCTGCTGCACCGCAGGATCGAAGTCCTGCACACCGAAGCTCACCCGGTTGAAGCCCAACGCCGCGAGGTGCGCGAGCCGCGCCGCGTCCACCGTGCGTGGGTCGACCTCGATCGAGCGCTCGGCGTCCGGCGCGAAGCGCAGCGGCTCGCCGAGTGCCTGCATCAGCCAGTCGAGTTCATCGTCACTCAGGAACGTGGGCGAACCGCCGCCCAGGTGCAGCTGCTGCACCGTGGCGCCGGGTTCGATCAGCGCCGCCTGCATCGCCAGTTCGCGCTGCACCGCGCGCAGGTACGGCATCGCACGCTCGTGGTGCTTGGTGATGACCTTGTTGCACGCGCAGTAGTAGCACAGCTGCTCGCAGAACGGAATGTGCACGTACACCGCCAGCGGCGGGGCGGCAGCCGAGCGCCGACGCGCCAGCGCCCGGGCGAGGTGGCCGGCGTCGAACGGCTCGACGAAGCGGTCTGCGGTGGGGTAGGAGGTGTAGCGCGGGCCAGGGCGGTCGTGCGCGCGGATCAGGCTCTCAGTCAACAACGGCGTCTCCCAGGCCGAACGGCGCGGGCGCGGTGCGCGCGATGGTGGCGAACGAGGCTTGGTAAGGCAAGGGTCGCTCCGCGAGTGTCTGCATGGTCGCGCTTGCCGCCGCGGCGGCCCTTGCGATGCATCAAGCCTTCGCCAACCGCTGCCACGTGTCGAGCACCGTATCCGCGTTCAGCGAGATCACGACGGCCGCCGCCACAACCAGGTCGCCACCACCAACATCAGCGCCGGCACGGCGACCTTGGCCCACACCGGCAGGCTGGACAGCCACAACACCCCGCTGCTGAGCAGCATCATCCCGCTGGCCGCCCACTTGGCGCGCAGCGGCACGGCGCCCTGTTCACGCCAGCGGCGGATGCCGGGGCCATGTGTCGGGTGGTTCAACAGCCAGGCTTCAAGGGCCGGCCAGCCCTTGCCGCCGGCCCAGGCGGCTACCAGCAGGAACGGCACGGTGGGCAACCCGGGCAGAAAGACACCGATGAAGCCCAGCAGCACGCACAACAGCGCGAGGGCGCGCCACAAGATCTGGATCACCGGGCGGGGCAGCATCGGTGCATTCTGCTGCCCGCGCGTTCAATTCACCGCAGCACCGGGCATCGACAAGCGCTTCACCGCCGCGACAAAACGCGCCAGCGTCGGCGACACCGCACCCGGCGCCAGCTGCACGTCGATGAGCTGGAAGCGCCCTCGCGTCGCGTGGGCCCTGGCCAGCGCCTGATGCAGGCCGGCGCGTGTGCGCACGGCATGACCGTCACCGCCCATGCCGGCGGCCATCGCAGCGAAATCCCAACGGTCGAGTTGATTGAAACCGCCTTCCGGCTCGAAGGCGCGCAGCATCTCCCAGGCGCTGTTGTTGAAGACGATCACGATCGGGTCGCAACCCAGTCGGCGTGCGTTGCCGAGTTCCCAGCCGGTCATCTGGAAGGCGCCGTCGCCCACCAGCAGCAAGGGGCGCTGGCCGGTTGCGACCTGCAGCCCCAGGCCAGCCGGCACGCCGTAGCCCATGGTGGCGTAATAACCCGGCGCGATCAGCGCGGTGGGGGTGATGTCCATCGCGGTGAACAGGCAGTCACCGACGTCGCTGGCAATGGCCATCGGGCCGTGGGCCAGGAAGAGATCGTTGACGGCGGCGGCGATGTCGGCCGGTGTGATCGGCGCGTCGTCGCGGCGCAGCGGGGGTGTGGCGGGCGCAGGCGCCCGGCGTGTCGGCGGTGCGGTGCGTGGTGGCAGCCGTTCCAACAGGGCCGTCAACAGCGCGACGAGCGGCACGCAAGGGTAGACGTGGTGGCCCATCGTCACCTGGTCGTCGATGGCCACGATGCTGTGCCGCAAGTCGATGCGGCGCGCCGAGACGGCGAAGTTGGTGTCACAGACGATCACGCCGAGAAGGAAGAGGCCATCGGAGTGTTCGACCAGCTCGGTCACCGCCGGGTCGCCGGCCAGCCCCAGGTAGGTGCCGCGCAGAGGCGCGTCGGTGTCGACGAGCAGGCCACGGCCCATGAAGCTGGTGACCACGGGAATCTGCAAGCGCCGCGCCAGTTCGGCGACCTGCGCCTCCAGGCCGTGGCGGCGCACTTCCACACCCACCATCAGCACCGGGCACCGCGCGGCGCGCAGCGTGTGCAGCAGTTCGTCGGCGCAGGCCGCGACCGCCTCCGGATCGACCGGTGGCATCGCGGTGGTGGGCACTTCGGCGCAGGGCACGGCGGGCATGTCGCGTGGAATCTCCAGGTACACGGGTCGCGCGCGGCGCAGCGCCGTGTCCAGCACCCGCGCGATCAGCGCGGGTGCGGTGCGCGCATCGTCGAGCCGGGCACGGTCGGCGGTGATTTCGCGGAACACGCGCCATTGCGAGTCGGTGCTCTTCACCTGGTGATGCAGGAAGAAACCGCTGGCCAGCTCATGCGCCGCCGGCGCGCCCGAGAGCACCACCAGCGGCACCCGCTCGGCATACGCCGAGGCCACCGCGTTGACGAGGTTGAGCGCGCCCGCGCCGTAGGTCACCGCGGCCACACCCAGGCCGCCGCGGGTGCGCGCTGCGGCGTCGGCGGCGAAACCCACGGCCGGCTCGTGCGACAGCGTGAAGAGCGGCAAGACGGCGTGGCGCTCGATCTCGCGAAACAGCGGCAGGGCGAAGTCACCGGGGATGCCGAAGACTTCGGTGGCGCCGCGTGCACGCAGCGCGTGCAGCAGGCGGGCCGTCAATGAAATCGCAGCGCTTTTCATGTGGCGACGGCGGCTGCTGCGCCCAGCGGCGGTGTGCCCAGCGGCACGCCGGCGGTCAACAAGCGCTCGATCAACTGCTGCACGGTGGCGATGTGCTGCCCGAAAGGCAGCGCACCGGCGCCGCGGAAGAAGAGGCCCTTGGCCACGTCCCCACGCAGCGCGGCGGCGAGCTGTTTGTCGATGCAGAACTGGCCCCACGATCCGATGCCGTCGCGCAGCCCGCACTGCGCCAGGCAATCGAAAGACAAGGTGCAGCGTGGCTTTCGGTGCGCCACCGCTTGCAGCCGGGGCTCGGCCTGCAGGTAGCGGCGCAGCCAGGGCGTGAGCACCGCGCGTGCCGGCAACCCGGCCACGCTGGTGATCTCGACGATGTCTTCATCACGCGCCTCCACCAGCACCTGTTTGAACGCCGGGTGGGCGTCGCATTCTTCGGTGGCGACAAAGGGCGTGCCCAGTTGCACCGCCGCAGCGCCCAGGGCCTGCAAGCGCTGGATGTCCTCGAAGCGGCGCACACCCCCGGCCGCGATCAACGGCACCTCGCGCTCGATGCCGGCACTGCGCAGAAAGGCCAGGCTCTCAGGGATCACCCGTTCGAAATCGAAGCGCGGATCGGTCAGATCGGCGATCTTCGCCGCGCCGAGGTGGCCGCCGGCCCAGCGCGGGTGTTCGATCACGATCGCATCGGGCACCCGCTGCTTGCGCTCCCACTTCTTCACCACCAGGGCAACGCCGCGTGAGTCCGACAGGATCG
The DNA here is from genome assembly GCA_031400795.1 of Rubrivivax sp. Classification (GTDB taxonomy): domain Bacteria; phylum Pseudomonadota; class Gammaproteobacteria; order Burkholderiales; family Burkholderiaceae_C; genus Rubrivivax. Next base: position 24,640 of record JANNQO010000395.1, read on the forward strand.
GGATCAGCGCGGCGCGCGGATGTTCACGCGCCAGTTCGGGCAAGTCCAGCGGCAGACCCGCACCGACCACCACCGCATCGATGCCGGCTTGCAGCGCCCGGCGCACCGAGGGCTCGTACTCGCCCACCGCGCGCATCACGTTGATCGCCAGCAGGCCGCGGCCCCGGGCCAGGCCGCGCGCCGCATGGATCTCACGGTCCAGCGCCTCGAGATTGGCGGCGTCGATGGTTGCCTTCAGCGTTGGGCCGGGCGGCATGCCGGCCGAGCGTTCCATCAAGTCGGGATGGTGGCGGCGCAGGTCGACCGACGAGATCGTGCCCACCGCGCCGAGCGCGGCCACGCTGCCGGCCAGCCGATGGGCGGAGACACCCACGCCCATGCCGCCTTGCACGATGGGCAACAACTCGCGCCCGCCCAGGTGCAGCGCGTGCAGGCCGCTGGCGCTCATTGCCGCCCAGCAGTGCTCGCGGGTGCCATTGCTCGGATCCATCGCGCCGCCGATCATTCGTGAATCCCGCAGCGTAGCCAGGCTTCGATCGCCTGTCCTTGACCTGCGGCAATGTCTGGCAAGACGTGACGGCCGCGGCGCGCGCTCGCGTTTCTCGGCTGTCACCTGGCGGCGAGAGTCCCGGCCAGCTGCCGCTCACCCGCGTGGATCCGGAACAAAACCAGGAAACGGATCGGGCACCCGGCGGCGCGGCGCAATCACGCCGCTGGCGACGAGGTTCGGTTCGCTGTCGTAGCGCAGCTGCACGACCTCGTCCGGCTGCGCGGTCGCGCGCTCGAACGCGGTGCGCTCGATCGGCGCGTACTCGCGTTCGCCGTGTCCAGTGCCGAGCCGTTCGGCCTTCGCCATCGCGCTCGGATCGCGCTCGCGCGCAGCGGCGGCGGGCACCGGGGCGTTCGTGGCGGGCGCCGCCGCTGTGTCGGCCGCACTTTCGCCGGCGCCTTGCGCTTGCGCACGCCGCTCGGGTTGCGCTCGCGGGGCACCGTCATCGCGGCCGCCTGCGAACGGCACCGGCCGGTTCGGCATCGGCCGCGGCTGCCACAAACGCTCGCGGAACACGGCCACGCCGATCACGCCGACGTTGTGCGGGCGGTCGGTGCGCGCTGCATACGAATCGGGCAGCGCGGTGAAGTAGAACGCAGCGGCTTCGGCGTCGCTCTTGCGCCAGCCGGTGATCTCGGCCGTCTGCCACGGCGCGAGCACGTACCCGGTCTGCCCAACCGCCGCGGTCTCCCCGCTCACCGCGTTGATGCCGTCGATCGAGAGCACGACCAGCACCCGCCCGCCGCTGTGGTTGGTGAGCCGCACGGCGTAGCGGTCGCCGGGGCGGCCGGCGACATAGGCGGTGCCGCGGTGGCGGTGTTCGGGCAGCACGGCGTAGCGGGTGCGGTCGACGATCTGCACGCCGACGAGCTGCCCCGCGGCGGCCACGGCGTGCGGCGCGCCGCAGCCGCACAGGGCTGCCGCGGCAGCGATCGCGAAAAGTATCCGGCGTTGGACCATGTCGGTTCTCCTGGAGTTGGGGAGGGGGACAAGGTCTGATACGGCCGGCAGCGCCGGACGGGGTTGACAGCCCGTTCGGCCGGATCACGTCGTCGTACGCGGGGTCAAGGGGTGGCCGCGCCCAGCGGAGTCGAATTCGACCCACTCTCCGATGTTCGCGCCGCGCATATTCGGAAGGTTCTGCATGTCCAGATTCCAATGCTGTCCGATCTGGTCCTTGCCGAACGAGTGGTGCCGCTCTTCCTTGACGAGTTGGAAGCCGCGCGCGACGTAGATGTTGCGTGCGGCTTCCAGCCCTTGATTGGTCCACAGCGTGAGGCGCCGGTAGCCCCGTTCGCGCGCAAAGCGGATGCACTCGTCGACCAATCGGCCGCCCAGCCCCAGGCCGCGCGCCGAAGGTTCGACGTACAACAGGCGCAGCTTGGCCACACGCGCCGACTGCTTGACGACGAACACCGAACCGATGATCTGGCCGTCGCGCTCGGCGATCCAGCAGCGCTCGCGCTCGGCATCGAAGCGCTGCACGAACTGCGCCGCGATCTGCGCCACCAGTGCTTCGAAGCTGGCGTCCCAGCCGTATTCCTGCGCGTACAAGAGCCCCTGGCGGTGCGCGACCCAGCCGATGTCGCCCACCTGGTGCGGGCGCAGGATGAACGCTGCCGGCGGCTCGGCAGCAGCGGGCGACAGCAGCGCTTCGATGCGCCGCATCGCGCCGACGACCTCGGCCACCTGACGCGGGCGCAGCGGCTTCAACTGGCGCGCCAACTGCGCCTTGGACGCGCGGTTCAGCGGCGCGAACGCGGCGCGGCCCGCGGCACTGAGCGACAGTCGCTGCTGGCGCGCGTCCTGCGCCGACGCCGCCTTCTTCAGCAGCCCGCGCGCATCGAAGGCTTTCAGCAGCCGGCTCAGGTAGCCGGCGTCGATGGCCAGCTCGCGCGCCAGCTCGGCGGCACTCGCGTCCACACGGTGCGCCAGTTCGTAGAGCACGCGGGTCTCGGTGAGCGTGAATTCGCTGGCGAGCAGATGTTCATCGAGCAGGCCGAGCCAGCGCGTGTAGAAGCGGTTGAAGCGGCGCAACGCATCGATCTGCGCCGGCAGCGGGGCGGCGGCGGCCATGCCGGCATGATCCGCGACGATGCTTGCTCCAGTCAAGGTTTTGCATGCACTCGGCACGCATGCGGCGCAGGGTGAGCCCGATGCTGGGGCCGGCGCGCTGGCGCTGCGCGCCGTTTTCGGACCTGGGATTGGGGGAGCGCTACACCCGCTCGCCCACCCAACCCGCCACCGACGCCAGCGCCGCCGGCAACGCCGCGGCATCGGTGCCGCCGGCCATCGCCAGGTCGGGCTTGCCGCCGCCCTTGCCGCCGACTTGCTGCGCGACGAAGTTGACCAGTTCGCCGGCCTTGACCTTGCCGAGGCTGTCGGCGGTGACACCGGCGGCGAGCTGCACCTTGCTGCCATCCACCGCCGCGAGCACGATGGCCGCGGTCTTCAGCTTGTCCTTCAGCTTGTCCATCGTCTCGCGCAGCGACTTCGCGTCGCCGCCTTGCAGCATGGCGGCGAGCACCTTCAGGCCTTTCACGTCCACCGCCTGCGCGAGCAGCTCGTCGCCTTGCGACGACGCGAGGCGGCTCTTCAGCGCGGTGATCTCCCGCTCCAGCGCGCGCGTCTGTTCGAGCACCGCGCCGACGCGCGCGCCGACCTCGGCCGGCGTGACCTTCAAGGCAGCTGCAACGGCGTCGACCGTGCTTTGGAGTTGCTGCACGTAGGCCAGCGCGCCAGCACCCGTCACCGCCTCGACACGACGGATGCCCGCCGCGATGCCGCCTTCGGCGACGATCTTGAAGAGGCCGATGTCGCCGGTGCGCTGCACATGCGTGCCACCGCACAGCTCGCGGCTCGTGCCGATGTCGAGCACACGCACCTCGTCGCCGTACTTCTCGCCGAACAGCATCGTCGCGCCGAGCTGCTGTGCTTCGTCGATCGGCAGCACACGCGCTTGTGTCGCGGCGTTGGCGAGAACTTCAGCGTTCACGAGCGACTCGACCTGCGCGATCTGCGCGGCCGTCATCGGTGCGTTGTGCGCGAAGTCGAAACGCGTGCGCTCGGCGTTCACCAGCGAACCCTTCTGCTGCACATGCGCGCCCAACACCTCGCGCAGCGCCTTGTGCATCAGGTGCGTGGCGCTGTGGTTGCGCACGGTGCGCGCACGCTGCTCGGTGTCGATGCGCGCGGCGATCGGGTCGCCCAGTGCAATGGCGCCTTCGACCACGCGGCCCTGGTGGCCGTGCACCGCGGCCTGGATCCTGATCGTGTCTTCGACGAGAACACGCGAGGTGGCGTTGCGCAGCTCGCCGGTGTCGCCCACCTGACCGCCGCTCTCGGCGTAGAACGGCGTGCGGTCCAGGACCACCACCACGTCGTCGCCCGCTGCCGCGCGCTTCACCGGCGAGCCGTCGATGTAGATCGCGCTGATCGTGGCGCCTTCGGTGGCCAGGTGTTCGTAACCCTGGAATGCCGTGTCGCCGCCGCTGTACTCGAGCCCCGCGGCCATCTTGAACTTGGCCTTGCTGCGGGCTTGTTCGCGCTGCCGGTTCATCGCCAAGTCGAAGCCTGCATCGTCCACGATCACGCCACGCTCGCGGCAGACATCGGCGGTGAGGTCGAGCGGGAAGCCGAAGGTGTCGTGCAGCTTGAAGGCGGTGTCGCCGTCGATGACCCTGGCGCCTCCAACGAGAGCCGCTTCCAGGATCTCCATGCCGTTGGCGATCGTCTGGAAGAAACGCTCTTCCTCCTGCTTCAGCACATCGGTGACTCGCGTGGCTCCCCGGCGCATCTCGGGGTACGCCTCGCCCATCTCGGCGGCCAGCGGCGCCACCAGCGTGTGGAAGAAGGGCTTGCGCGCACCGAGCTTGTAGCCGTGCCGGATGGCCCGGCGCGCGATGCGGCGCAGCACATAGCCGCGGCCCTCGTTGCCCGGGATCACGCCATCGACGACCGTGAACGAACAGGCGCGGATGTGGTCGGCGATGACCTTCAGCGATGGCGACTCGGCATCGACGTTCGCACCACCGCTGTTCTCCACTGCGGTCTTCGCCGCAGCGAGCAGGTTCACGAACATGTCGATCTGGTAGTTGCTGTGCACATGCTGCAGCACCGCCGCCAGCCGCTCCAGGCCCATGCCGGTGTCCACACTCGGCTTGGGCAGCTTGTGCATCACACCGTCTTCGGTACGGTTGAACTGCATGAAGACGTTGTTCCAGATCTCGATGTAGCGATCGCCGTCCTGCTCGGGGCTGCCCGGCGGACCACCGGCCACGTCAGGGCCGTGGTCGTAGAAGATCTCGCTGCTCGGGCCACAGGGGCCGGTGTCGCCCATCATCCAGAAGTTGTCGCTCATGTAGCGGCCGCCGTTGTCGCCGATGCGCACGATGCGCTCGGCGGGCAGCCCGATGACCTTCAGCCAGATGTCGTAGGCCTCGTCGTCTTCGGCGTAGACGGTGGCCCAGAGCTTGTCTTTCGGCAGCTTGAAGTGAACGGTGAGCAGCTCCCAGGCGTACTGGATCGCGTCGTGCTTGAAGTAGTCGCCGAAGGAGAAGTTTCCGAGCATCTCGAAGAACGTGTGGTGGCGCGCGGTGTAGCCCACGTTCTCCAGGTCGTTGTGCTTGCCGCCGGCGCGGATGCACTTCTGGCTCGTCGCGGCGCGTGTGTAGGCGCGCTTGTCGAAACCGAGGAACACGTCCTTGAACTGGTTCATGCCGGCGTTGGTGAACAAGAGCGTCGGGTCGTCGCCGGGCACCACCGGGCTCGAGGCGACGATCTGGTGGCCTTTGGACTCGAAGTACTTCAGGAACGTGGAGCGGATGTCGGAGGCTTTCATGGGGTCACCAGGGTCGAAGCTTCAGGATAGAGGCGCACGCCGGCACGCGGTGCCGCGGCGATCATGTCGGCGTCGAACGTGGCCAGCGCGGCGCGGCGGCGCAGGGCCAGTTCGAGGTACAGACTGTCGTAGGCGGACAAGCCGTGAGCGCGCGCGGCGTCCAGGTTGCGCGGCACGTCCACCGGCTGCGCATCCACTGCCGGCGCCAGCGCCAGGATCGCTGCGAGCGCCTGGCCGATGCGCTCGGGCGCCGCGGTGGCGCGGCGCTCAGCCTGCACCAGCGCGTTGGTCACCTCGGCGTTCCACAACGCCGGCACGATCAGTTCGCAATCGCGCAGCGCGGCCAGCCCGGCCCGGTGCGGGCGCGGCGCGCCGGTGTGGAGCACGTAGCGCAGCACGAACGACGCGTCGAGCACCACGGTTTCGGGCGGTGGTTCGGCTGCCGCCTTGGGCAACCGGGTCGAGGCTCTCATGCGCGGCCCTGGCGGATCAGTTCCTTCACGCTGACGCCGGGCAAATCGATCGGGTCGAAGGCTTGCAGCGCTGCCAGCGCGCGTTCGCGCTGTGCCGCGCGCGACTTTGGCGGGCGCTTCACCGGCACCAGTTTGGCCACCGGTTTGTTGTGCCGCATGATCACCACCTCTTCACCGCGCTCGGCGCGCGCGACGAGCTCGGAAAGGTGGGTCTTGGCTTCGAACAGGCCGATGGCGTCCATGCGGGGCTCGTTGGTTGAATCAACCAGATTCTAGCCGCTGCCTGCGCCCGGTCGTTTGGAGTATGGTGTCGGGCCTTCAACCGGAGCCACCGATGGCCAGCCACGCCAAGTTTCACTGGGACGACCCCTTCCTGCTCAACCAGCAATTGAGCGAGGACGAACGCATGGTGCGCGACAGCGCGCAAAGCTACTGCCAGGAGCGGCTCTTGCCGCGTGTGCAGGAAGCCTTCCGCCACGAGAAGACCGATCTGGCGATCTTTCGCGAGATGGGCGAGCTGGGATTGCTCGGTGCGACGATTCCCGAGGCCTACGGCGGTGCGGCGCTGAACTACGTCTGCTACGGCCTGGTGGCACGTGAGGTCGAGCGCGTCGACTCGGGCTACCGCTCGATGATGAGCGTGCAGAGTTCGCTGGTGATGGTGCCGATCAACGAGTTCGGCACCGAGGCGCAGAAGCAGAAGTACCTGCCCAGGCTGGCGCGCGGCGAATGGATCGGCTGCTTCGGCCTGACCGAGCCGAATCACGGCAGCGACCCCGGCGGCATGATCACGCGGGCAAAGAAGGTCGCCGGCGGTTATTCGCTGTCGGGCAGCAAGATGTGGATCACCAACTCGCCGGTGGCCGATGTCTTCGTCGTCTGGGCCAAGGACGACGGCGGCCAGATCCGCGGCTTCATCCTCGACAAGGGCATGAAGGGACTGACGGCGCCCGCGATCCACGGCAAGGTCGGCCTGCGCGCATCGATCACCGGCGAGGTCGTGATGGACGGCGTGTTCTGCCCCGAGGAAAACGCGTTCCCTGAAGTGCGCGGCCTGAAAGGCCCGTTCACCTGCCTGAACAGCGCGCGCTACGGCATTGCGTGGGGCGCCTTGGGCGCCGCCGAAGACTGCTTCCATCGCGCGCGGCAGTATGTTCTGGACCGCCAGCAGTTCGGCCGGCCGCTGGCGGCCAACCAACTCGTGCAGAAAAAGCTCGCCGACATGCTCACCGAGATCAACCTCGGCTTGCAGAGCTGCCTGCGCCTGGGCCGCATGAAAGACGAAGGCAGTGCGTCGGTGGAGATCACCTCGATCGTCAAGCGCAACAGCTGCGGCAAGTCACTGGACATCGCCCGCATGGCGCGCGACATGATGGGCGGCAACGGCATCAGCGACGAATACGGCGTGGCCCGGCATCTCGTGAATCTCGAGGTGGTGAACACCTACGAAGGCACGCACGACATCCATGCGCTGATCCTCGGGCGCGCGATCACCGGCATCCAGGCTTTTCAGTGAGAACGCGATGAGCGGCCCGTCACTCCTGCATGGCGTGCGCGTCCTCGACCTTTCGCGCGTGCTCGCCGGCCCCTGGGCCGGGCAGTTGCTGGCCGATTACGGCGCCGACGTGCTGAAGGTCGAGCGCCCCGAGGCCGGCGACGACACCCGCGGCTGGGGCCCGCCGTGGTTCGGCGACAAGGCCGAGCGGATGGCGGCGTACTACCTCAGCACGAACCGTGGCAAACGTTCGGTGGCCATCGACATCGCCAGCCCCGAGGGTTCGCAGATGGTGCGCGAACTGGCGCGCGAGGCAGACGTGCTGATCGAGAACTACAAGGTCGGCCAGCTCGCCAGGTACGGCCTCGACGCCGCGAGCCTGTGCGGGATCAACCCCGGTCTGATCTACTGCTCGATCACCGGCTACGGCCAGGACGGGCCGTTCGCGCAGGCCGCCGGCTACGACTTCGCGATCCAGGCCACCGGCGGGCTGATGAGCGTGACCGGCGAGAAAGACGGCACACCGGGCAGCGAGCCGCAGAAGGTGGGCGTGGCCGTCTCCGACCTGATGACCGGCGTCTACGCGGTGACCGCGATCCTGGCCGCAATGATCGAGCGGCAGCGCACCGGCCGTGGCCGGCACATCGATGCCGCGCTGCTCGACGTGCAGGTGGCAATGCTCGCGAACCAGGCCAGCAACTACCTGGTGAGTGGGCAGACGCCCAGGCGCATGGGCAACGCCCACGTCAACATCGTGCCCTACCAGGTCTTCGCCACGGCCGACGGTCACATCGTGCTGGCGGTGGGCAATGACGGCCAGTTCGAGCGCTTCTGCCAGCTCGCGGGCCGGCCCGAGGTGGCGCGCGACCCGCGCTGGGTGCACAACGCCGGACGCGTCGAACAGCGCGCCGAACTCGTGCCGATCCTGGCCGGCTGGATGCTCGAACGCACCACGCAGCAATGGATCGCGCTGCTCGAGCCCAACGCCGTGCCTTGTGCGCCGATCCTCGAGCTGCCGGGGGTCTTCGAACATCCGCAGGTGAAACACCGCGGCCTGCAGGTGAAAGCGCTGGACGCACTCGGCCGCCCGGTGCCGATGGTGGCCAGCCCGATGCGCTTCGACGGCCAGCGGCCCTGGGCTGGGACGCCCCCGCCGCAACTCGACGACGACGGCGATGCCGTGCGCGCGGGCCGCGCCTGGCGGCCGCGTTGAAGACCAAAACCTATCTCGCCGACCGCTGCGCCCGAGCTTCCCGGGCTTCACAAACCACCACGCTTCAAGAGGCCCTGTCATGACCCTCACCCGCCGCCGCACGCTGCAAGCACTTGCCGCCACCAGCACCGCCGGGATCACCGCTGCGCTTTACGCACAAAGTGACAACACGTTGGCGCAGATCAAGCAGCGCGGCAGCCTGCGCGTGGGCGTGACCCAGGCGCCGCCCTGGTACTCCAAAGACCCGAAGTCGGGCGAATGGGCCAGCGGCCTGGGGGTCTCGATGGGCAAGGCCATGGCCGCCGCGCTGGGCGTGAAGTTCGAGCCGGTGGAGGTGACCTGGGGCACCGCCATTGCCGCTCTGCAAGGCAACAAGATCGACATCATGTACATGCTCGACGCCACGCCCGAGCGGGCCCAGGCGGTGGACTTTCCGCAAGCGCCGCTGCTGTTTTATTCGCTGGCCGTGCTGGCGCGCGACGATCTGCCGGTGACGACCTGGGCCGACCTGAACCAGGCCAGCGTGCGCATCGCCGTGCCGCAGGCCAGCAGCATGGACAAGTTCCTGAGCGAGAACGTGGCCAAGGCCTCGATCCAGCGCTACCCCGGCAACCCCGAGGCCATCGCCGCGTTCCAGGCCGGCCGCGCCGATGCGGTGTGCCTGTTCCACCCGCCGCTGCTGGCTGCGCGCCAGCGCCTGGGCAGCGGCAAGATCGTGGTGCCGACACCGGCGCAGTCGCAACCATCGAGTGCGGCCGTGCGCAAGGAAACCGACAAAGCCTTCGTGAACTGGGTCGACAAGGCGCTGGCCACGCATTACCAAAGCGGCCAAACGCAGAAGTGGTACGAAGAATTCCTGGTCGGCTTCGGCCTGGACCCGAAGGCTTCGCCACCGGTGATGAAAGAACTGATCAAGTAACCACCGCGAGCTGGGGCCTGTTAACGCTAGCGGCGTGCACACCTGGAACTTCGCCCCGGTGTGGGCCCACGCCGATCTGCTCGCGCTGGGCCTGTGGAACACGCTGAAGGTCACCGCCGCGGCGCTGTCTTTCGGCGTGCCGCTGGGCCTGCTGTTGGCCTTGCTGCGCCTGTCGCCGCGGCGCCTGTTGTCCTGGCCGGCCGGTGCGGTGATCGAGGTCTTTCGCACCACGCCGCCGCTGGTGCAGCTGTTCTGGTTCTTCTTCGCGCTGCCGATCCTGATCCAGGTCGAGATGACGCCCTTTGTTGCCGCCGTGCTCACGTTCTCGATCCAGTCGGCAGCGTTTTTCGCCGAGGTGTTCCGCGGCGGCATCGTTTCGGTGGAACGCGGGCAGTGGGAAGGCGCGCGGGCGCTGGGCATGACACCGCGCCAGACGATGCGCCGCGTGGTGCTGCCGCAGGCCGTGAAGCGCATGATCCCGGCCTTCCTGGAGCGCGCGGTGGAACTGATGAAAACCACCACGCTGGTGGCCACCGTCTCGTACGCCGACCTGCTGTTCCAGACCAACGAGGTGGCGCAGAAGACCTTCCGCCCGCTGGAGGTCTTCACGGTCACCGCGCTGATCTACTTCGTCGTCATCTTCGCCGCCAGCACGCTGGTGCAGCGGCTCGAGCGGCGCCTGGCGGTGAGCGGTGAAGGCATGGTGCGCTGATGGCCTACCGCTGGAACTTCGGCGCGGTGTTCGACAACCTCGACGTGCTGCTGGCCGGTGCGCTGGGCACATGCCGGTTGTTCGCGATCTGCGTGGTGTGCGGCCTGAGCCTGGGCCTGCTGGTGGCGCTGGCGCGGCTGGCACCGCAGCGCTGGCTGTGGCTGGTCTCGACGGCGTTCGTCGAGTTCTTTCGCAACACACCCGTGCTGGTGCAGATCTTGTGGTTCTATTACGCGCTGCCGATCCTTGTGCCGATCGACATCAGCCCGCTCGCTGCCGCGGCGCTGGGCATCACGCTGAACTCGGCCGCGTTTTCGGCCGAGATCTACCGCGGTGGCATTCAGTCGATCGAGGGCGGCCAATGGGAAGGCGCGCGTGCGCTGGGCATGTCGGCCGCGCAGGTGATGCGGCGCGTGGTGCTGCCGCAGGCGTTGCGGCGCATGCTGCCGGCGCTCACCAACCGCGGCATCGAGATCTTCAAAATGTCCACGCTGGCCTCGGCGGTGGCTTATGTCGAGCTGTTACAACAAGGCAAGCTGCTCGCGTCGCTGAACTTCAACCCGATCGAGACCTACACCGTGATCGCGGTCATCTTCTTCATCTGCCTGTTCCCGCTGGTGCAGGCCACCTACGCCTGGGAACGGCGGCTGGGGCGCAGCGATTCATGAGCACGACCGCACCGCTGCTGAAGGTGACCGGCCTGCACAAGCGCTTCGGCGCGCACGAGGTGCTGCGCGGCGTGAGCCTGGACGTGATGCCCGGCGAGCGCATCGCCATCCTCGGCGGATCGGGCTCGGGCAAGAGCACGCTGCTGCGCTGCCTGAACTTCATGGAGCTGCCCAGCGCGGGTACGGTCGAACTGGCCGGCCAGATGATCGGCCGCGCAGGCCGCGCCGCTGGCGAAGCACGCGTCTACGACGAAGCCGAGCTGACGCGCGTGCGCCAGCGAGTCGGCATGGTGTTCCAGCAGTTCAACCTGTTCCCGCACATGACGGCGCTGGGCAATGTGATGGAAGGCTTGCGCACGGTGCGGGGCCAGGCGGCGGCGGCAGCACGCGAGCGGGCGCTGGCCGAACTGGCGCGCGTGGGCCTGGCCGACAAGGCCGATGCGTACCCCGCGCGCCTGTCGGGCGGCCAAAAGCAACGCGTGGCAATCGCCCGCGCGCTGGTCATGGACCCCGAACTGCTGCTCTTCGACGAGCCGACCTCGGCGCTGGACCCCGAGCTGGTGGGCGAAGTGCTGCGCGTCATCCGCAGCCTGGCCGACGAAGGCCGCACGATGCTGCTGGTGACGCACGAGCTGGGCTTCGCGTACCACGTCTCCAACCGCGTGCTGTTCATCGCCGACGGCGTGATTCACGAACAGGGCCCACCCGAGCAAGTGCTCAAACATCCCATGCAGCCGCGCACGCAGGCCTTCATGGCCCGGCACCGCGAGTTCGACTTCTAACATCGAGAGCTTGTGAAGACATGAACGCCGACAGCAGCGCCAGCGCCCAGGGCTACCAGGCCGACCCCCGCAATGATCAGGTGCTCGTCTACGTCAACGGCGAGTTCTTCCCCCGCCACGAAGCACGCATCTCGGTCTTCGACAGCGGCTTCGTGCTCGGCGACGGCATCTGGGAAGGAATGCGTCTGGTGCAAGGCCGCCTGCTCAGCCTGGATGCGCACCTGAACCGCTTGTTCGAAGGCGCACGAACCATTGCGCTGGACATCGGCCTCGAGCGCGAACAGGTGGTGCAGGCGCTGCGCGACACTTGCGCGCGCAACGCCATGCACGACGGCGCGCATCTGCGGCTGATGGTCACGCGCGGCGTGAAGCGCACGCCCAACCAGGACCCGCGCTTCGTCATCGGCGCGGCCACGGTGGTGATCGTGGCGGAGTACAAAACGCCGAACCCGCAGACCAAGGAGCGCGGCCTGGCCCTCTTCACCTCCACCTTCCGCACCAGCGGGCCCGATGTGTTCGACCTGCGGCTGAACTCGCACAGCCGGCTGAACCTGATCCAGGCGCTGATCCAGGCCATCCACGCCGGCGCCGACGAAGCGCTGATGCTCGACCCGCGCGGCTTCGTCGCAAGCTGCAACTCGACCAACTTCTTCATCGTGCGCGACGGCGAACTCTGGACCTCGACCGGCGCCTATTCGTTCAAGGGCATCACCCAGCACAACGTGCTCGACGCCTGGCGCGGCGCGGGCGGTGTGGCGCGTGAATGCGACTTCACACTGGCGCAGGTGTATTCGGCCGACGAGGCCTTCGTCACCGGCACGCTCGGCGGTGTGACGCCGGTGACGCGGGTGGATGGGCGGATGATCGGTGACGGCCGGCCCGGCGCCCTGACGCGGCGCGCCGACGCACTATGGTGGAAGGCCAGCGTGGGTGCTGCGCGAAGCTGATCGGTTCGAGCGATCCAGGCTAGTGCAGTGTTCGGCTCTTGGTGGGACAAATGAAATCGATGCATTCGGGAGCAGGGCAAGGCGCGAACCACAGCGATGCCCTATGGCATCGCGAGGATTCGCAACGCCGCCATGCGCCCGAAGGCGCGATTTCATGTTCCATCAAGAGCCGAACACTGCACTAAAGTGTCGGCAAGCCACGGAGAACTTGCCATGAACACCTCGCCGCTTTCGACACTGAACGACCCGAGCCTGCTGAAGACCGACGCGCTGATCGGTGGCGAATGGGTCGCGGGCGTTTCGCGATTCGACGTCATCGACCCGGCCACCGGCTTGAAGCTTGTCGACGTGGCCAACCTCGCCGCCACCGGCGCGCAGACGGCCATCGCCGCCGCGCACAAGGCGCTGCCCGCCTGGCGCGGCAAGACCGCCAAAGAGCGTCATGCGGTGCTTATGAAGTGGTACCAGCTCTTGCACCAGCATGCCGACGACCTGGCGCGCATCATGACCGCCGAGCAAGGCAAGCCGCTGGCCGAGGCCAAGGGCGAAGTCGGCTACGGCGCCAGCTTCATCGAATGGTTCGCCGAAGAAGCGCGGCGCATCTACGGCGAGACCATCCCGACCACTGACAGCAACAAGCGCTACCTCGTCATCAAACAACCGATCGGCGTGTGCGCGGCGATCACGCCGTGGAATTTTCCGATCGCGATGATCACGCGCAAGGTCGCGCCGGCTCTGGCCGCGGGTTGCCCGGTGATCATCAAGCCGGCCGAAGCGACACCGCTGTCGGCACTCGCGGTGGCCGAACTCGCGCAACGTGCCGGAATGCCGGCCGGCGTGCTGAACATCGTCACCGCCGACGCCGAACGTTCGATCGAGATCGGCAAGGTGCTGTGCGCCAGCGACGTGGTGCGGCACCTGTCGTTCACCGGCAGCACCGAGGTCGGCCGCATCCTCGCCGCGCAATGCGCGCCGACGGTGAAGAAGCTCAGTCTCGAACTCGGCGGCAACGCGCCTTTCATCGTCTTCGACGATGCCGACATCGACAGCGCGGTGGACGGCGCGATGGCCAGCAAGTACCGCAACGCCGGCCAGACCTGCGTCTGCGCGAACCGGATCTACGTGCAGGACGGCGTCTACGACCAGTTCATCGGCAAGCTCGCCGAGAAGGCCAAGGCGATCAAGGTCGGCAACGGCTTCGAGGCCGGCGTGCAGCAAGGCCCGCTGATCGACGCGCAGGCGATGGACAAGGTGCAGCGCCACGTGGCCGACGCGCTGGCCAAGGGCGCGCGCTTGCTCACCGGCGGCAGCAAGATCGGCGACCGCTTTTTCGCGCCCACGGTGCTCGCCGACGCCACGCCGCAGATGTTGTGCTCGCGCGAAGAAACCTTCGGCCCGGTGGCGCCGGTGTTTCGCTTCAAGACCGAAGCCGAAGCGATCCAGCTCGCCAACAACACCGAGTTCGGCTTGGCGAGCTATTTCTACAGCCGCGACATCGGCCGCATCTTCCGCGTCGGCGAAGCGCTGGAGTACGGCATGGTCGGCGTGAATTGCGGAATCATCGCCACCGCCGAAGTGCCCTTTGGCGGTGTGAAGCAATCGGGCCTGGGGCGCGAGGGCTCGCACCTGGGGATCGATGACTACGTCGAGGTGAAGTACCTGTGCTTGGGGGATATCCAGAAGTAGCGCGTCACTGCGGCGTGGCGCGTCGCTCCAATCACCTTGGCACGCTCGGAATCTCTGCAGCAAGCCGCTGCGCATAGACACTGCCCGGTCTCACGGCGTTGATGGCATTCAGTGCCGCGAGTGCGTCGCTATTTCGGCCGGTCTGAAGGTACAAGCGGCCGGCAAGGTAGAGCCGATCGGCGGCAAGCTCGGAATCCAAGACGACCCCCTGGCCCTTGCTGTGCATGACACCCAGATTGAAGACGGCATCGGCGTGACCTTGTTCGGCAGCCTCGATGTACCACTTGGCCGCTTGGGCCTGATCCTGAGCTACCCCACGCCCTGCCGCATAGAGGCGCCCGAGATTGAACTGGGCCCCGCGGTCGCCACTCTCGGCGGCCTTGCGGTACCACGCGGCGGCGAGCGCAGAACTGGACGCGGGCGCGCGCCCGTTTTCGTACAACGCCCCAAGGTAGTTCTGTGCGGCGGGAAGCCCGGCAGCGGCGGCTTTGGTGAGCCAGCGCATCGACTCATTCTGATTTCTCGGCATCCCGCGCCCTTCGGCATAGGCCAGCGCGAGATTGAACTCGGCCTCGGGTAGCCCTTGCTGGGCCGCCTTTCGATACCAGGTCGCCGCCTCGGACAGCCGCTTTTCGACCCCGCGTCCGTGCTCGTAAAGCACACCCAGGTTGAACTGGGCTTCAGCGCGCCCTTGCATCGCCGCTCGCCTGAACCACTGTGCCGCCATGGCAGGATCGCTGTCGTTGCCGTGACCACGCAAGTAGAGCGTGCCAAGATCGAATTGCGCGTCGGCCTGCCCCGCTTCGGCGGCGAGTCGCGCCATCAAATACAGCTTGCGCGATGCGCCAACCTTGGCAACAAGAGCGTCGTGCGATTGCGCCGGCGATCCACGCTCTACCGAATGGCCGGCCTGCCTTCTTGAATGACTATCGAGGAGAAATTGCGCCTCTACATTGCCGGATTCGGCCTGTTGCTGCCAAATGCGCACTGCGCTGGCGTGGTCGCCGCCGCGGTACTTGGCCCAACCCGACTCTATTTCCGCCGCAGGGGTGGCGAGAACAAATGAAGCGGCAATGCAGGTCGCGATCATCGCGGCGATCCGTCGCGCAGCGCGGGCCGGCTGTGATTGAAGTCCAGAGCGTTGATGGATCACCTGCGGACCCTGCGCCGCGAGGGCACAAACGCGACAGCTACCGCGAGCGCAAGCAACACGAGCACCCGGCTGTCGGGCTCCGGGATGGATTCGGAGATCGCGAGCTGGACTGTGAAGTCCGTGGCACCGCCCATTTCGCGAAACTTGTAGACCCCGCCGACCTTGGTCAGCTTGCCAGTCTGTTCCGGCGTGACGGTCATGTCGAGACCCTGGATGTCGTCACGATATTTCACATAGGTATCGCCATCCTGCATGAAGATGCCGGTGATGGTGACGATATGGTGCCCGTAGTCGAGTTCCACATCTTCAGTGGGCAACTCGCGGTACAGCCAGTCGACGAGGTCGATTCCCGTTTCTTCGAAAACACCGGGGATCGGCCCGACGCGATTTTGCAGATCGAGGACCTTGGTCTTCGTGTGCACTCCTGCGAGATCGTCGAGATATTTTGCTTTCGCCGCAATCATGTCTTCGTAGGTATTTTTCTTCGGATCAAAGAACTCAGCACCAATCTTGAGCGCTTTGAGATCATCGAAAATCTGTTGAGCCGTCTTCGTCGACCCGAGGTTGTATTCAGAGTTTAGCCAGCCGATGCTCCTCGCCAGCGAGCCCGGAAGACATTGATCCGTGCCTTCCTGTACGTCCGGTACATCCTTGTGTTGAATGACTTTTGTCGCAGCGCCTGCGGCCTTGTGTCCCGCGGGCTCGCCGACGTCGGCGACGAAGTTCTGCAAGAGACCGCCGGTCGCTCGATAGTCGATTCCCGTCACGCCGAAGCCCAGCGCCGCGCCGGCCGGCTGCAGTATTCTCGGCGCGGAGTCGATGGAATACACCACGCCCATCGATGACAGCGGCGTTCCCGATGTCAGTCCCAAATCGACAATATTGAACTCGATCGATTGCCTGATCGGCGAACCAAAGACAGTCGGCAGCAGCGGATAATTCTTGATGATCCAGCTACTGCCGGTGCCGGCGTCGCCGACCACATTCAGATATTGGATGCCCGTCGTGTCAGGGCTGACATCCATCGCCATGCGCCCCCAGCTGGAAGAGGGGGTGTGCAGTGCCCCGGTGTGATCGAACCAGTTGAGCTGGCCGAACTCAATGCCTGAGATTGCAGCAGCGTGAGTTCGAGCCGGCAGCAACACCATGCTCAGAACGACCGCAAGCAAACGCAGCAGCCACTGCGCGCGATGGGTTCGTGGAGCGGAATGAGGTTTTGTCATCTCTGTCTCTCCTCGAGCTGCCGTTGCCACGACTGCCTTCACGAATGAACGCGCCGAAATGCGAGCCGGGCAGTTGAGAGTGAGTGCAAAATTCGCGCCCGACGCCGGTGCCGCTGCGCGGGCGACATGACAGTTGCCGCATGCGCCAGTGGCCCGGTTCGGGCGAGGCGAAGATGCGCAAGCTCAGGCCGATGAACGAAGAGGCAATTCGGGCCACTCTGGCCAGCGAAGTGCATCGTTCGAGCGAGTTGCGCGTCCTCCACCGCCTGCATGCCGTGCTGCTCGTCAGCGTGGGTTGCAACTGCTACGAAGTGGCCCATTGGTTCGGCGAGGATCCGTGCAGCGTGGAGCGCTGGATCCACGCCTACGAGCAGCAGGGTCTGGAGGGCTTGCGTGAACATCGGCGGGGCGGTCGACCGACGCAGCTGTCACCTCAGCAGGTGAAGCAGTTGGCGGTGCAGCTGGCCGCCGATCCAGCCCAGGCCGGCTATGCCCATCCGCGCTGGAGCGGCAAGCTGCTGGCATTGCACCTCGAGCGATGCTTCGACCTGTGCTTCAGCCAGCGTCACTGCCAGCGGCTGCTGCGGCGTCTGAGGCAGTGAGCGCCGATGCTGCAAGACTTGTGGCGCACGGCTCGAAGTCCTTGCCCACCGCCCGATCGGCACCGGGCAGCACTGTAAAACTTCCTTACAGACGTGCTGGTGCCGCGTCGCCGGGATAGGCCCCCGCTGGCCGCCGGCCCGATGCGGTGCCTCGCCTGCGCGACAGGCCCGTCACCGCCAGCAGCCCAAGAGCGCCGGCGACGAACGTCAAGGTGGCCGGCTCCGGCACGAGATGCACGCGTCCCTTGTCAAGACTGGGTACGAAGTCGCTGCCGTTGATGCTGAGCTCGGTGAAGACGTCGAAGAAACTGTTGATGACCCACCGTCCGTCGCCCGAGGGGGTGATCGTAGTTTCCCCCTTCGATTCACGATTCGGGTCTTCGCGGAGGTCAATGGTCATGCCATCCAGCATTCCATCGACAACTAGCTGCTCGATTTGATTGATGAAATGTCGAGTGCCGCTGGAAATGTCGACCGATTCCAGCGTGATCTTGGTGACGACCGAAACCGTCGAGTCGGTGAAAACCGGAAAGGGCGTGCCGCCGACGGCGACTCTGAAAGAAACAGACGAGGAGAACGTCTCTCGCTCCATATACCCGGGGTCGAAGGGCGTCAGGCCGGGGGTCAAGTACTCACGCGTAATGTCAATGAAGCTGCCATGAATCGGCTCAGTGACCTCGACAATCAATCCTCCGAGGGTGAGAAATCTGAAAAACTGGTGAAACTCGTCGCCTCCACCGACGTATTTGCCACCGATCGGTGGCAGTTTGTCCGAGTCGAAAATTATTCCGGCGTGCGCTGCCGGCGTCATCATGACGGTCGAAGCGGCAAACAAGGCCAGAAGCCATTGCATCATGCGCTGAGCAATCATTCGAGGTGCCTCCGAATATCGACAACAAGGTCGATTCTTCAGCTACGGCGGCGCAGCCAGCCCTGAAGGGGCCGCTGCCCCAGCAGCGACCGGTCCAGCCGTATTGGAGGAGTCGCGCTCGGTCATCATGCGCCGCATTGGCGGCTACCGCAACAACAATTCCGGCGCGCCTGCGGGCGGCAGATTGACCGCGGACCGCAGAAACGCAGGCCTGAGCTGAAGACGTTGATGTCGCCCGGCTACGCGGCGCGTTTCTCGTCCCCGGGTGCGGTGTGAACTTTCGCTCGCCGTCAGGGACCCCGCTCACTCGTCGTTCGCCGCCGCCGCAGGCCCACGATCGGCCGCATGCGCGACCCCCGCGTTGCCCTGCGTGGCCATCGACGACGCCTGCCCCAGCGCCCGGCGCAGCATCGATTCGGCATCCTGCGCCTGGCTGGGGAACGACGCCAGGCCCGCGCTGACCTTCACCGAACATTCCCGCCCGGTCACGGTGAACGGCAAGGTCAATGCTTGCGCCAGCTTGCCCGCCACGCGCACGCCGTCCTCGGGGTCGTCGATCCAGGCCAGCAGCACGGCGAAGGTGTCGGCGCCGATCGAGGCCACCACGTCGCTGGCGCGCAGCCCGGCGCGCAGGCGCACGGCCACTTTGCGGCGCAGCACGTTCGTCGATTCGGTGCCGAGGATCTCGGCCATCGCGGTGAGCCCTTCGACGCGCAGCACGATCAGCGCCATCGGCGCCGGCTCGCGCGCGCGCAGCGCCACCAGGTGCGTGACGTGCTCGAGCAGCTGCATGTGGTTCGGCAGCCCGGTGGACAAGTCGGTGGCATAGGCCTTTCGCGCCGCTTTCTCCAGCCGCTTGCGCTCGATGGCCAGGCGCAGCACGCGCGCCAGCGTCGCTGTGTCGCTGGGTGGCACCACGTCCTGCACGCCGATCTGCAACAAACGCGTGGCCAGCGCCACATCGGGCTCCGGCGTCAGCAACACCACCGCCGCGTCGAGCACCGCGTGCGACAGCGCCGGCCAGGCGAGCAGCGGCGAAGGGTCGCGCAGCTCGATCACCACTGCGTCCTGCGGATGCGCGCGCAACTGCTCGGCGGCGTCGGCCAGCGTGCTGCTGTGCTGCACGACGAAGGGGCCGTAGGCCGAACCCCAGAGTTCGGGCGGCTGCACCGTCACGCACAGGATCTGGAAGGGTTCTGGCATTCTTCGGCTCCCCGTTGGAGATGATGCGGGCTGCGATGTGCAACCGCGCCAGGGTTAGCCCGGGAACCCCCCAAAAGACACAGGGCCCCGAAAGGCCCTGACGGAAAATCTGGAGCGGGTGAAGGGAATCGAACCCTCGTCTAAAGCTTGGGAAGCTGCCGTTCTGCCACTGAACTACACCCGCAAACGGGGCGCAGTCTACGTCAGCCCCGCTCACCAACCCATTCGAACCGCACGTCCTCCAGCTGCCACATCGGCTCGAAGCCATGAGCGACATCGACGAAGCCGTTTCGCTCGTAGAAACGCCTGGCGCGTAGGTTGCTGGCGAAGGTGAAGAGCCACAGACGGCCGCTCGATTCGGTCTTCGCCAGGCCGAGCAACTGCGTGCCGATGCCCTGCCCGATGTTCTGCACGCGCACGTACAGCTGCGACACCGATTCGGCGTTCGACGCGATGAAACCGACCAGCTCGTCGCGCCGGTGGGCCACGCGAACGGCACAGCACGGCCTGACCTTCTGTTCGAAGTACTCGATCTGCTCTTCGACCGGATGCGGGTCCACCACGCCGACACCCTGCTCGAAGCTGGCACGCCACATCAGCATCAGGTCGCGGGTCTGCTGCGGCTCGAAATCGCTGACGCGGAGCTCGTTCATACCGGCCGCAGCGTGACCGTCGCCGCCGAGCGCCGGGTGCCGGCCACCATCGTGATCGTGATCGGGTTGTCGCCGGCGACCAGGCTGATCTGGCGCGCGCCGAGCGTGCCGATGCGCACGAACTCGGCTGAAGCCGGGCAACTCGATCCGTCCGGAACGAAAGACTTGCCGGTCAGGATCACGCTGCTGCGGCCGGCCAAGCGCGGCGCGTCATCGATCGTCAGGCTCACTTCACTGCTGCCACCGCCGCAGGCGGCGAGCGCGCACAGCAACAGCCGGGCCGACAGTTGTCGCATGGCGATTCGTCAGGGCTTGCTGGATTTGTGGAAGAACGCATTGATCTCGGCACCCGACGCGGCATCCGCAAAACCGGCGAAGCGACCTTCTTCGGCGAGCAGCCTGGCGGCACGCTGAAAACCGGCCCAGGCCGTGCGCGCCATCGCCCCGCCCACGCTGACGCGGCGCACGCCCATCGCGGCAATGTCGGCCACCGTCCAGGCACTGGCCGCGCCGATCAGCAAGTTGACGGGTTTGGGTGCCACCGCAGCGACCACCGCGCGCACCTGTTCTTCGCTGCGCAGCCCCGGCGCGTAGAGGCAATCAGCGCCGGCGTTGGCATAGGCCTTCAGCCGCGCGATCGTCTCGTCCAGATCGGGACGGCCGGCGATGAATCCTTCGGCACGGCCGACAAGCAAGGTGTCGCCGCCCGCCGCATCGATGGCGCGGCGCGCAGCGCGCATTCGTTCCACGGCGATGTCGATCGGGAACAGCGGCGCGGCGCTGTCGCCGGTGGAATCTTCGATCGACAGGCCGGCCACGCCGCTCTCCACCGCCAGCCGCGCGCTCTCGGTCACGCCCGCGGCATCGTTCGCAAAACCGCTTTCGAAGTCGGCGTTGATCGGCACGTCGGTGGCTGCCACCATGTCGGCCAGGTGCTCCAGCGCCATCTCGCGCGTGATGCCGTTGTCGGGCCGTGCACGGGACCAGGCGAACCCCGAACTCGTGGTGGCCAACGCCTTGAACCCGAGCCCCTGCAGCCACACCGCGCTGCCCACGTCCCAGGGGTTGGGGATCACGAAGCAGCCGCTGTCGTGCAGTGCACGGAAGCTCCGGCGTTGGTCGGCGATGGTGGATGGGTTGGGCACAGCCAGCGCTCCTGCGAGCAGTGAAAACCGGATTCTGCCCCCCGGATCAGAGGCGGCTGCCGTTCAGCGTCACCGAAGTGGCCACCTCCGTTTCGACGCTGCCGCCGTTGCGGTTCACGATCTTCACGTCGATGCCCTTGCCGAAAATCACCCACGAGGTGGCGGTGTTGCTGGCATTGCCCTCGAAAGTCTCTTCGAACTTGCAAGTGTCGTAGGTGCCGGCAGGCACAGTGATGGTTTCGCGGCCGAGGAACTTGATCGTCGAGTTGAAGCGATCCGTGGACACCTGCGGTTTCTCCGAGGCGCCCGGCACACCGAGTGTCGTGGTGGTGCTGATCTGGGTCTCGGTCTGCGTGATCGACTCGCCCACCGCCAGCCCGAACGTCCGGTCGACCGAAGGCGGAGTCGCGACCGCGCGGGTGGCAACCGTGAACGTGCTTGCGGCCAGAGTGCCGGTGAGCATGGAGGTGAAACCGTAGGTCGTGATCTCAGCGGGGCCGGTGATTTGGCTGTAGATGCGGCCGCTGCCGGTGAACGTGCCTTCGCTCGTGCGCTCAGTCGTCGCTGTCGAGGCCTCGCGCGCCTCGTGTCCCTCGAACGTGACAAGGCCACCGACCACGACCACCACCGTCGAGGTGGCCGGCGTACCGCCGCTGGTCTCGTAGTCCACCACCAGTCGCGTGCCTGCCGTGCCGAACAGCGCGAAGTCGTAGCAGCCGTTGTTGGCGCCGCCGGGGTCGGGCGTGATGAAGGCCGTGAGCGGCCCGACGAAGAGCGGCGAGTTGCCAAACGCACCGCCCATCACGTAGACACCGCCCAGCGGGTAGCCGGCCCCGTCGGTGACCACGACACCCAGGTAGACGTTTGTTTCCGGGTAGTAGCGATAAAGGAACGGCGGAAACGACTGCGTGGCCTTGTGCCCCGGAAAGTACTGCCCGTAGACCGATTCGCCGAAGTTCATCAGCTGGTCCGCGGCCGCGGCTGAGGTCGCGCTGCTCGGGGCAAGTGCCTGCGCGGTGGCACGCAACTCGGCCACCGCCGCGGCTGGCGTCGCCCCTCGTGTAGCGTCGCCGGCCCCACCCCCGCAGCTCGCAAGTACAAACGCGGCAACCCATGCGGCAAGTCGCTTCAACATGTCGAAACCTCCTGCACCCGAGCGGTGCGGCGCGGAGTCTGCCCTGAACCGAACCGCGTCTCAACCGTTCTTGGCCACCCACTCGATCAGCGCATCCAGCGCCGGTGTGGCGCGCGCCGCATGGGGGTGGTTGACGAGTGCCGCCACGGCATAGAAGCGGCCGCTGGCGCCTTGCACGTAGCCGGCTAGCGCGCGTGCATCCAGCAGCGTGCCGGTCTTCAGGAACGCGCGGCCTGTCGCCAGGCCATGCTGCATGCGGTGCTGCAAGGTGCCATCCACACCCGCCACAGGCAACGAATTGAAAAAGATGCGTGCATCCTTCGATCGCCAGGCATTGAGCAGCAACTGCACCAGCGCACGTGGCTTGCCGCGTTCTTCGCGCGACAGGCCGGAGCCGTTTTCCAGCACCATGTCGCCGGCCGCCAGGCCCTGGCGCATCAGCCAGCCCTGCACGCTGTGCTGCGCGGCTGCCATCGATGCCGGCTTGAGCGGAAAACCATGCGACATCGACAGCATGAGATGCCGTGCGGCAAGGTTGTTGCTGCTCTTGTTCATGTCGCGCAGCAGCACCGGTAGCGGGTCCGACAGGTGCGTCGACCAGGGTTGCATCACCTCGCCGTCGGCGCGGGTCATCGGCAAGCGGCTGCGTTGCGCGTCGCCGCCGCTCAGATCGACTTCGCGCACGCGCCCGCGCAGCCGGCCACCGGATTCGCGCCACAGGCCGGCCACGGCATGCGGCAGGTAGTCGGCCTCGGGCGGCGGCACCAGCGCCAGTTCGCGCGGGCCGCACGCCGCAGCCCAACGGCCCTCGACGATGAGTTGTGCCTGGCCGGACTTGTCTTGCGCCCAGCGCGCACCTGCGGCACAACCGCCGCGCATCGCCACCTTGTTGACCAGCGGCACGCCGGCCAGCGGCGGCATGGTCTGCACGTCGGCCCACGGCTGGCGCGTGCCTTGCACCTGCACGTGCAGCACACCCTGGTCGAGCGTGAGTGCGGCGGGCCAGACATGCTGCGGGCGGTTCGCACCCGGTGCCGGCGTGTGGCGGTGGTCGTCGTCGCGCAGCGCGAAGGCCGAGCGGTCGACGAGGATGTCGCCGGCCACTTCCACCAGGCCCTGCTCGCGCATGCGCTGCATCCAGCCGTGCAGCTCGGCGCTGGACAGGCGCGAATTGCCGCCGCCCACCAGCACCAGGTCGCCGAGCAGCCGGCCCTCGACGATGGGGCCGTTGATCAAAGCATGCGTGCGCCAGCGGTAGTGAGCGCCGAGCAGGTCCAGCGCCGCCAAAGTGGTGACGATCTTGGCGGTGCTGGCCAGCACATAGGGTTCTTCGGCGTTGAGCATGGCCAGCGCCTGGTGCGTATCGACGCCCTGCACGTGCACGCCGAAGCTGCTCATCGGCAGCCCGCTGCCGGCCAGCGCGCGCTGCAGCTCGCGCGGCAGCGGCGCCTGGGCGGCGGCCCCGCACCCGAGCAACAGCAGCAGAAGGAGCCCGGTCCATCGGGCAGAATTTCGCATGCAACGAGCGTAGGCGGCAACGGCGCCGCGCGATCGGTCGATCAAGGGCGTGCCGCTGCCGCTGCCCAGCCTCAAGTTCGGCGCGCTGCCGCCGACCCCGCCATGAGCGCACCGGGCCGCCCCAAGTGCGAATGCCGGAGTGCGAAGCACGAAGGTACACCAGTGAGACCTCATCCCACCCCGCCCCGTGCCCTGAAGTCCTATGTGCTGCGCGGCGGCCGGCTCGGTTCCGGACAAGTGCGCGCGCTGGCCGAACTGGGGCCGCGGTTCGTGTTGCCGTTCACGGACCAGGTGCCCGATTGGGACGCGGTGTTCGGCCGCCGCGCGCCGCGCATCGTCGAAATCGGCTTCGGCATGGGGCAGGCCACGGCGGCGATTGCGGCAGCGCGGCCCGAGGTCGACTTCATCGGCCTGGAAGTGCACGAGGCCGGCATCGGCTCGCTGCTCAGGCTGATCGGCGAGCAGCAGCTCGGCAATGTGCGCATCGTGCGCTTCGACGCCGTGCAGGTGCTCGAACAGATGATCGCACCGGCGTCGCTGGCCGGCGTGCAGGTCTTCTTTCCCGACCCCTGGCCGAAGAAGCGGCACCACAAGCGCCGGCTCATCCAGCCGGCTTTCACCGCATGGCTGGTGACTCGTCTGCAAGCCGGCGGTCTGATCCACTGCGCCACCGACTGGCAGCCTTACGCCGAGCAGATGCTCGAGGTGCTCACGGCCACGCCGGGCCTGGTCAATAGCGCCGCGGGCTATGCCGAGCGCCCAGCCTACCGGCCGCTGACGCGATTCGAAGCGCGCGGGCTGAAGCTCGGCCACGGCGTGTGGGACTTGATGTTCAAGCGCTCCACGTGACCCAGCCGGTGGAGGCAGTAAGCAGCACCAGGCCACCGAAGACGATGCGATACCACGCGAACCCCCTGAAGTCGTGCGTGGAGACGTAGCGGATCAACCAGCGAATGCACACGAGCGCGCTCGCGAAAGCGAACACCAGGCCCACTGCGAACATCGGCGCATCGGCCATCGAGAGGGCGCCGCGCTCTTTCCACACCGAGTAGGCACCCGCGCCCATCAGCGTGGGGATGCCGAGGTAGAAACTGAACTCGGTGGCCGCCTGGCGCGAGAAGCCGAAGACCATCGCGCCGATGATGGTGGCCCCCGATCGGCTGGTGCCGGGGATCAGCGCCAGGCATTGCATCAGGCCGACCTTCAGCGCATCGCCGGCACGCATGTCGTCGACCGTCTCGACACGCGCTCGGCGCTGGCCCTGCACGTCCATCTCGCCATACAAGCGCCGGTGTCGGCGCTCAACCCACAGGATGATCAGCCCGCCGACGATGAAGGCCAGCGCCACCGGCACCGGGTGGAAGAGGTGGCTCTTGATCAGCTTGCCGAACGACAGACCGAGCACCACGGCGGGCATGAAGGCGACCAGCACATTCATCGCGAAGCGCTGCGCGACGGGCTCGGTGGTGATGCCGCGCATGGTGGCGAGCAGCCGCTCGCGGTACTGCCAGACCACCGCGAACATCGCGCCGGTCTGGATCGCGATCTCGAAGACCTTGATCTTCTCGCCGGTGAAATCCAGCAATGACGCGGCGAGGATCAGGTGGCCGGTGGAGGAGATCGGCAGGAACTCGGTGAGCCCTTCGACGATGCCCATCAGCGCCGCTTTCAGCAGCAGGATCGGGTCCATGCAGGGTGGCGGCGTACGGCCGCCGAACAGGCGAAGCCAGCGATGTTAGTGGCCGGACTTCACCTTGCGGCGGGCTGCAACGTGACTTCCACCCCGCGCGGGGTGACCGCTACCGTGCCCGGCATCACCCCGGCGCGCTCCAGCCGCGCGGCGCGTTCGCGCGTGAGGCGGTAGATGGTGAAGTCTTCCAGCACCTTCTCGGCCAGCACCGCGCCCAGCCGTTCGGATTGCGTGCGCGCCAGGCTGCTGCTGCCACTGCCGCCGCCGTCGAGCTTGAACTCGGTCACGCGCACCTGGGCCAGCCGCACGGTTTGGTCGCTGGCCTCCCAGCGCAGGCCCGAATCGAGCGCCAGGCGGCCGAACCACTGGCCACCGAAGAGGCGGTCGCGCGTGCTCACCTGCAGCTCGGTGGCGATGCGGTTGCGCTCGCTGTTCAAACGCAGCCTGGGCGTGGTGACGCTGACCTCGAGCACGTCGAGCAGCCGGCGATCGAGCGGGAAGGCCTTGTCGACGAGCTGCTGCAGCTCGGCCTCGGACAAGTTGATCGAGCGCGGCGATTGCACCATCGCACAAGCCGCCAGCAGCGCAGCGGCGGCAACCCAAGCGAGCGCTGTGCGACATGAAATGATCCAGGTCATGCTTGTCATCACGTTCGGCGGCGCGCGGCGATGTCGGGGTTTGCCCGGCTATCGGGCCGGCGCGCCAGGAACTGCCATATTCGCAAGATGACGCGAAGCACCGATCTGCGCGGCGCCGTGCGCCTGGCCGTCGCCGCTACCGCGGGCGTGACCGACCTCGTCGAAGCGATGCACGAACGCATCGCGCGCCTGCCCGGCGTGAAGGCTCCGTCGCTGGAAGGCCGCACCGGCGGCATCACCGGCCTGGTCTACAAGACCGTGCGCGGCGTCACCCGCCTGGCGGGAGGCAGCCTGGACGCGCTGCTCGCCATGCTGCCGCCGGCCTTGAGCGCAGAGCTGCCGGGCAGCGAGCGCGAGGCCGTGGTGGCGGCGCTGAACGGCGTGCTCGGCGATTACCTGGAAAGGACCGCCAATCCGCTGGCAACTGCGATGAGCTTGCGCAGCGCCGGCCGGACCGTGGACACCTTGCCCGACGATGAGGCCCCGGGCCGCGTGCTGGTGCTGTTGCACGGCCTGTGCATGAACGATCGGCAATGGACCCGCGCCGGTCACGACCATGGCCAGGCACTGCAGCGCGACCTGGGCTATGCGCCGCTCTACCTTCGCTACAACAGCGGCCGGCATGTCTCCAGCAACGGGCGCGACCTGGCGATGCTGCTGGAGGCGCTGCTCGGCGGCCGGGATCGCCCGCCCGAACGCGTGGCGCTGCTCGGTCACAGCATGGGCGGCCTGGTGGCGCGCAGCGCGCTGCACCACGGTGCGCTGGCGCGGCAGCGCTGGCCCGCGCTGATCACCGACCTCGTGTGTCTGGGCACGCCGCACCATGGCGCGCCGCTCGAACGCGCCGGGCAGTGGATCGATCTGATGCTGGGCGCGACGCCCTACGCGGCGCCCTTCGCCCGCCTGACCCAGGTGCGCAGCGCAGGCATCACCGATCTGCGATACGGCAACCTGGTCGACGAAGACTGGCTCGGGCGCGAGCGCTTCGCACGCAGCCCCGACCGCCGCGTGCCGGTGCCCCTGCCGCCGGCCGTGCGCTGCTACGCCGTGGCGGCCAGCTTGGGCCAGCAAGCCGCCCATGTGAAAGGGCGCTGGCTCGGCGACGGCCTGGTGCCGGTGGACAGCGCGCTGGGCCGCCATGCCGTCGCTGCCCGGGCGCTGGGCTTCCCGAAGGATCGGCAGTGGATTGCCCAGGCGACGAACCACATGCAGTTGCTCGAGAGCCGCGGCGTGGTCGCGCAACTGCAGCGCTGGCTGGCCTGACCGAACCCCCGGCTTTGACCCGCCCCGCCCCGAGCAGCTACATTACTGACCCGTTGGTCAGTAGAGATGTCCGTCGTCGCACCCCCCATCACCCGCCAGCGCCGCAAAGAGACGCGCCCGCAGGAACTGCTCGACGCCGCGCTCGCGCTGTTCGTCGAAAAGGGCTTCGCCGCCACGCGCTCCGAAGAAGTGGCGCAGCGCGCCGGCGTCTCCAAGGGCACGCTGTACCTGTACTACCCGAGCAAGGAAGAACTCTTCAAGGCGGTGGTGCGGCAGAAAATCTCCAACCTGATCCAGGAGGGCATGGCGCTCGTCACCTGCTTCGAAGGCACGTCGGCGGCGTTGCTGGCCGAACTGATGCACGTGTGGTGGCAACGCGTGGGCAACACGCCGGCCGCGGGCATCCACAAGGTGATGATCGCCGAGGTGCGCAACTTCCCCGACCTGGCGCAGTTCTACGCCGACGAGGTGATCGTGCCTGCCGACCTGCTGTTCACCCGTGTCGTGCAGCGTGGCATCGACGGCGGCGAATTCCGCTCGCTGCCGGTGCATGATGTGGCGCAGGTGCTGATCGCGCCGATGATCTTCATGGCGCTGCACCAGCATTCGTTCGGCGCCTGCCCGGTGCAGGGCGCTTCGGTGAACTACGAAGACATGTTGAAGACGCATCTCGAGCTGGTGCTGGGTGGCTTGCAGGTGCGCGAGGCCGCGCCGGCGCGCAGGAAGCGCTCATGAATCGGACTGCGAAGATCGGCGCCGGCGTCGCGCTGCTGCTCGTCGTGGCGGGTTTGCTCGGGTGGCGATTCATGAGCACCCGCAGCAGCGCAGGCGCGCCCGCGGCGCCCAACGCCGCGGCCAGCGCGCCGCTGGCGCTGGACCTCGCCACCACCGACCTGGCCACCGTGCGCCGTGCCGAGTTGAGCACCATGCTTGCTATTTCCGGCGGCTTGCGCGCCATCGACAGTGCGATGGTGCGCGCGAAGGTGGCTGCCGAGGTGAAAGAGCTGCCGGTGCGCGAAGGCGACGCGGTGCAGCGCGGCCAGATCGTCGCGCGCCTGGACGACACCGAGTACCAGTGGCGGCTGCGCCAGGCCGAAGACCAGGCCGCCGCCGCGAAGGCGCAAGCAGAGATCGCCGAACGAACGCTCGCCAACAACAAGGCCCTCGTCGACCAGGGCTTCATCTCGCAAAACGCGCTGGAGACCTCGCAGAGCAGCGCCGCCGGCGCGCGCGCCTCGTTTCAAGCCGCGCGCGCGGCGGCCGAGATCGCGCGCAAGTCGGTCGGCGACGCCGTGCTGCGCGCGCCGCTGGCGGGCCTGGTCTCGCAGCGCTTCGTGCAGCCCGGCGAACGGGTAGGCATCGACGCGCGGCTGGTGGAGATCGTCGACCTGTCGCGCATCGAACTCGAAGCCGCGCTGACGCCCGAGGACGTGGCCGGCGTGCGCGTCGGGCAGACCGCGCTGCTCGACATCGACGGCCTGGCCGAGCCGGTGAAAGCGCGCGTGGTGCGCATCAACCCGAGCACGCAAGCCGGCACCCGCGCGGTGATGACCTACCTGGCGCTGGAGCCTCGCGCCGGATTGCGCCAGGGCCTCTTCGCACGCGGCGCGATCGCGCTGGAACGTAAGACCGCGCTGCTCGTACCCGTCAGCGCGGTGCGCCTGGAACAGGCCAAGCCGTATGTGCTGGTGACCGAAGCCGGCAAGGTGCTGCAGCGCACAGTGACGCTGGGCCTGAAGGGCGACGCCAAGCTCGACGCCGCGGCCGAGCCGGCGGTGGAAATCAGCGCCGGCGTCACCGAAGGCCAGACCGTGCTGCGCGGCAGCGTGGGCAGCCTGCGCGACGGCACTGCCGTGCGCCTGCCGTCATCGAAGTAGCCGCGCCATGTGGTTCACACGCGTCTCGATCGCCAACCCGGTGATGGCCACGATGGTCATGCTGGCCTTCGTCGTGCTCGGCCTCTTCAGCTACCAGCGCCTGTCGATCGACCAGTTCCCCAACATCGACGTGCCCACCGTGGTGGTGCAGATGGACTACCCGGGCGCCAGCCCCGAGATCGTCGAGAGCGAGGTCACGAAGAAGATCGAAGAAGCCGTCAACACCGTGGCCGGCATCTCGGCGCTGACCTCGCGCAGCTACGAAGGCACCGCCGTGGTGATCGCCGAGTTCAACCTCGACATCGACGGCCGCAAGGCCGCCGAAGACGTGCGCGAAAAGGTGGCGCTGATCCGCCCGCTGTTGCGCGACGAGGTGAAGGACCCGCGCATCTTCCGCTTCGACCCGGCCGGCATTCCGATCTTCAACGTCGCGGTGCTCGCGAGCGACGGCAAGAAGAGCGCGCAGGAACTCACCACCTGGGCCACGCAGGTGCTGCAAAAGCGCCTGGAGAACGTACGCGGCGTCGGCTCGGTGACGGTGGTGGGTGGGCTGAAGCGCGAGATCCAGGTGCGGCTGCGCCCGGCGCAGCTGGAAGCACTGGGCATCGGCACCGACCAGGTCATCGCCGCGTTGAAGAGCGAAAACCAGGAGCAGCCGCTGGGCGCGATCCGCTCGCGCGAACAAGAGCAGGTGGTGCAGATCAACGCCCGGCTGAAGACACCGGCGGAGTTCCGCGACATCGTGGTGGCGCGCCGCGGCGCGGTCGGCACTACAGCTGGCGGCGCCGGGCTGCCGATCAAGCTCTGGCAAGTGGCCGATGTGGTCGACGGCCCGCAGGAGGTGGAAAGTCTCGCGCTGTACAACGGCCAGCGCACGGTGCTGCTGTCGGTGCAGAAGAGCCAGGGCGAGAACACCATCGCGGTGGTCGATGGCTTGAAGAAAGTGCTGGCCGAAGCCGAGAAGCTCGCGCCGCCTGGTGTGAAGCTCGAAGTCAATCGCGACAACTCGCGCTCGATCCGCATCAGCGTGGCCAATGTGCAGCGCACGCTGATCGAAGGCGCGGCACTCACCATCCTGATCGTCTTCCTGTTCCTGAACTCGTGGCGTTCCACCGTCATCACGGGCTTGACGCTGCCGATCGCGCTGATCGGCACCTTCCTCTTCATGCACATGTTCGGCTTCACCATCAACAACATCACGCTGATGGCGATGAGCTTGTGCGTGGGGCTGTTGATCGACGACGCCATCGTGGTGCGCGAGAACATCGTGCGCCATCTGCAGATGGGCAAGAGCGCGCACGATGCGGCGATGGAGGGCACGCAGGAGATCGGCCTGGCGGTGCTGGCCACCACACTATCGATCGTCGCGGTGTTCCTGCCGATCGGCTTCATGGGCGGCATCATCGGCAAGTTCTTCCACGAGTTCGGCATCACCATCGTCGCGGCGGTGCTGATCTCGATGTTCGTGAGCTTCACGCTCGATCCGATGCTCTCCAGCGTCTGGCACGATCCGCAGGCGCACGGCGTGCACCGCGGGCCGCCGGTGACGCTGTACGACAAGACCATCGGCCGCGTGACCGGTGTTTTCGACCGCCTCACCGTGTGGCTGGGCGATACCTACCAGACGATCCTCGCCTGGTCGCTCGAGCACAAGCTGAAGACGCTGGGCGTGGCCGTGCTGTCGCTGCTGGCGAGCTTCGTCATCCTGCGCTCGATCGGCGCCGAGTTCGTTCCCAAGGCCGACTTCTCCGAGACCGGCGTGGCCTTCTACACGCCGGTGGGCTCGTCGCTGGAAGTCACAGAAGCGCGCGCCAAGCAGGTCGACGCGGCGTTGCGCGAGCTGCCCGAGGTGCGCTACACGGTGACCACCATCAACACCGGTTTCACGCAGGGAAAGATCTACGCCTCGACCTACGTGCGGCTGGTCGACCGCAAAGACCGCCAGCGTTCGGCGCACGAGCTTTCGGCAGTGTTCCGCGAACGCTTGTTGCGCGTGCCCGGCATCACCGTCACCAATGTCGGCGTCACCGACCTGGGCGGCAACAAGAGCTTGCAGTTCTCGATCCAGGGCACCGACCTGGCCGAACTCGAACGACTGTCCAGGCAGATCGTGGCGCGGCTGCGCGAGATCCCCGGCCTCGTCGATCTGGACAGCACGCTCAAGCCGAACAAGCCCACCGTGGCGATCGAGGTCAAGCGTGATGCCGCCTCGGACCTGGGGCTGAACGTGAACATGCTGGCCAGCACCTTGCGCAGCCTGGTGGCCGGGCAGACCGTGGGCAACTGGCGCGCCAGCGACGGCGAGAACTACGACGTGACCGTGCGCCTGGCGCCGGAGAGCCGCGACGCGACCGCCGATCTGAACAACCTGCCGCTGATGGCCGGCAGCAACGCCGACGGCAGCGCGCGCATCGTGCGCCTGTCGCAGCTGGCCACGATCAGACCGTCGACCGGGCCGAACCAGATCAACCGGCGCGACCTGAATCGCGAGATCAACATCGACGCCAACAGCCAGGGGCGCAGCAGCGGCGAGGTCTCGGCCGACATCCGCGCGGTGCTCGACGGGGTCGCCTGGCCGCCCGGGTACCGCTACAGCTTCGGCGGGCAGACGAAGAACATGACCGAGTCGTTCGGCTACGCGATCGGTGCGCTGATGCTGGCCATCGTCTTCATCTACATGATCCTGGCCAGCCAGTTCAAGAGCTTCCTGCAGCCGATCGCGCTGATGAGCTCGCTGCCGCTGACGCTGATCGGCGTGGTGCTGGCCCTCTTCTTCTTCGGCTCGACGCTGAACATGTTCTCGATCATCGGCATCGTGATGCTGATGGGCCTGGTGACGAAGAACGCGATCCTGCTGGTGGACTTCACCATCCGATCCCGCGAGGCCGGCATGGCGCGCACCGAAGCGCTGCTGCACGCTGCGCGCGTGCGGCTGCGGCCGATCCTGATGACGACGCTGGCGATGGTCTTCGGCATGCTGCCGCTGGCCTTCGCGCTGTCGGAAGGTTCGGAGCACCGCGCGCCGATGGGGCAGGCGGTGATCGGCGGTGTCATCACTTCGTCGCTGTTGACGCTGGTCGTAGTGCCGGTCATCTACTGCTATCTGGATGATCTGGCGGCTTGGGCTCGACGGCGATTCGGCCGCCATGACCCCGCCCCGCAGCCGCAGGCAGCCGATTGACGCTCCTAGAATTCGCGCGCCTTCCTCGAGCACCGAACGCCATGAACACCGACCTCGCCCGCTTCAACATGATCGAGCAGCAGATCCGCCCCTGGGAGGTGCTCGACCAGGGCGTTTTGTCGTTGCTGGCGACGGTGCGGCGCGAGGAATTCGCGCCGCCTGGCTTTCGCTCGCTGGCATTCGTCGACACGCAGGTACCACTGATCGAAGGCGAGCCGCACGGCCCGACGATGCTCGAGCCCAAGGTCGAAGCGCGCCTGCTGCAAGAGCTGGACGTGCAGCGCCACGAGCAGGTGCTGGAGATCGGGGCCGGCTCGGGCTTCATGGCCGCGCTGCTCGGCCACCGCGCGATGCAGGTGGCCACACTCGAATGCCGCAGTGAACTGGTGCTGCGCGCGCGCCAGAACTTGCGCGATGCCGGCGTCTTCAACGTCGAGGTGCATGAGGTGAGTGCCGCGGCGGGCGCGGCCGGCCTGCCGACCAAAGCGCCGTTCGACGTGATCCTGCTGTCGGGCTCGGTAGCCGAAGTGCCCCAAGCGCTGCTGCAACAACTGAAGGTCGGTGGACGGCTGGCCGCCATCGTCGGTGACGAGCCGATCATGCGCGCGCGCCTGTTCACGCGCCGCAACGAGGCGGCCTGGTCGGATACCGACCTGTTCGATACCGTCGCGCCGCGCCTGCAAGGCTTTGCCGAGCCGACGCGGTTCCGCTTCTGATCACGAGAACCTTGCAGCCCATCCCGAACAAACGCCCGAACGGCGCTATCCACGGGCGCCTCGTCGCAACGGGGCTGCGCGCGTGGCATGGCGAACGGTACAAACGCGCCTGCGCCGACCGCGGCGCCGGCCGAGAGAACACCAATTTGTCGAGGACCTTCCCATGCATTTGACGCTTCTGCGTTTGGCCGGCATCGCGGCTTTCTGTCTTACGGCCAGCGCCGCGGCTTCGGCGCAAAGCCTGCAAGAGCTGTACGACGCGGCGCGGGGCTACGACGCCACCTACCTGGCCGCGCGCGCGCAAGCCGCTTCCGCGGAGTACCGCGTGGCGCAGAGCGAAGCGCTGAAGAAGCCCTCGGCAATCCTTTCAGCCAGCGCTACGGCCACGCAGACCGACCTGCCGCGCCTGGGCTCGGGTGACAGCAACGCGATCGGCGCCACGGTCAGCGGCAAGTACCCGCTCTTCAACCGCGGCAACGACGCCACGGTGGCGCAGGCGCGCAAGTCGCTGGAGACATCGCGCACCGATCTCGAGACAGCCGAGCAAGATCTGATCGTTCGCGTGGCGCAGGCCTACTTCGACGTGCTCGCGTCCAAGGACAGCCTGGCCACCACGCAGAGCAACAAGAAGGCGATCACCGAACAGCTGGCATCGGCCAAGCGCAACTTCGAGGTCGGCACCGCGACCATCACCGACACGCGCGAAGCGCAGGCACGCTTCGACCTCGCCACCGCGCAGGAACTGGCGGCCGACAACGACCTGCGCACCAAGCGCATCGCGCTGGACACGCTGGTCGGCAAGAACGGCGTGGAGCCGCGCGGTCTGGCGGTGCCGGTGGTGCTCCCCAGCGTCGTGCCGGCCAACGTCGAGGAGTGGGCGGCCAGCGCCGATGCCCAGCACCCGAGCGTGCAGCGCGCACGCCTCGGGCTGGACGTGGCCAAGCTCGAGACCGAGAAGGCGCGCGCGGGCGAAGCGCCGACGGTGGATGCCATCGCCTCGCTGGGTGGTACGCACAACTCGGGTAGCTCGGCCTCGCTGCCGGGCGTGACGAAGAACGCGACGATCGGCGTGCAGCTGAATTGGACGCTGTTCTCCGGCGGCGCGGTGCAAAACCGCATCAAAGAAACACTGGTGCTCGAAGAGAAGTCGCGCAACGACCTGGAGGTTGCGCGCCGCGCCGTGGCGCAAGGCACGCGCTCGGCCTTCTTCGGCGTGCAGTCGCTGCTGGCGCAGGTGAAGGCGCTGGAAGCTGCCGAGTCGTCGAACAAGCTCGCGGTGGAAGCCACGCAGC
This sequence comes from Rubrivivax sp., assembly GCA_031400795.1. GTDB lineage: Bacteria > Pseudomonadota > Gammaproteobacteria > Burkholderiales > Burkholderiaceae_C > Rubrivivax. The sequence goes on from JANNQO010000395.1 coordinate 59,085, forward strand.
TTGGCTACCGAGTCGGCGTGCGCGTCAACCTCGACGTGCTGAATGCGCAGCGTGATCTGTTCTCGACCCAGCGCGACCTGGCCAAGGCGCGCTACGACGTGCTGCTCAACGGCCTGAAACTGCGCCAGGCCTCGGGCCAGCTGAACCCGGGTGACGTGGACGGCGTGAACCGGCTGCTCGCGAAGTAGAGCGCGGCGTTCCCGCGGCACAATGCGCCGCGTGCCGCCTGCCACTCCTCCCCTAGACGCCGACGCCCGCGCCGACCGCAACCGGCAGGTGGCGGAGTTGCTGTCGCGCACTGCTTTGGGCGATCGTGCGGCATTTGCACGGCTGTACGAGCAGACCGCGCCGCATCTGTTGGGGATGATTCTGCGTATCACCCGCCATCGTGAACGCGCCGAGGACATCTTGCAGGAGGTCTATGTCAACGTCTGGAAGGCTGCCGCCAGTTATGACGGCCGCCTCGCCCAGCCGCTCACCTGGCTCTCGAGCGTGGCGCGCAACCGCGCCATCGACAGCCTGCGCCGCGAGCAGACGCAGCCGATGACGCTCAGCGCGAGCCTGCCCGGCGACAGCGACGACGACGATCGCGACCTGCTGCAGGAGTTCGCCAGCCAGGACGCCGGACCGCTCGAACAACTCGAAGCAGCCGCCGAGGCGCGCGCGCTGCGCGGCTGCCTGGGCCAGCTCTCCGGCGAACAACAGCAGGCGATGGCGCTGGCCTTCTACCAGGGCCAGAGCTACAGCGAGGTGGCCGAGCACCTGCACCAGCCGCTGGGGACGGTGAAGAGCTGGGTGCGGCGCGGCTTGCAGGCGCTGAAGGGCTGCCTCGAGCGTTCGACAGCGACCCCAGGCTGACCATGGACTACAGCCGCCCCGAACTCGCAGACCGGCTTGCCGCCGAATACGTGCTGGGCACGCTTCGTGGCCCGGCGAGGCGCCGGCTGGAAGTGCTGCTGCCGGCGCATGCCACGCTGCGCAGCGCGGTGGCGGCCTGGGAGCGGCGCTTGCTGCCGATGGCCGAGGCGGTACAGCCGGTGACACCGCCGCCGCGCGTGTGGCAGCGCGTGCAGTCGCGAGTCTTCGCTGATGCCACACTGGCCAAGCCGGCTGCAACCTCGTGGAGGCAACGCCTGGCGACACCTTGGCAACAGCGCCTGGCGCTGTGGCAAGGCGCCACCGGCCTGGCCTTCGCCGCGATGTTCGCAATGGCGGTGCTGCTCGGCCAGCGTGGCGAGTCGCAGCCGCCGATCGTGATCGTGCTCGGCGCCAATCCCGATGCCGCCAGCGGCATGCAGCCGGCACGCTTCGTGGCCAGTCTCGGTGCCGATGGCCGCAGCCTGGTGCTGAAGCCCGTCGATGTGCCGGCCATCGCGGCCACGCGCGCGCTCGAGTTGTGGGCCGTGCCGGCGCAAGGCGCGCCCAAGTCGCTGGGCCTGGTCTCGCCCGAGCGCGGCGCCACGGTGTTGCGCGCCAACCTGCTGCAGGGCACCGCGGCGTTCGCGGTCAGCCTCGAGCCCGCCGGCGGCTCGCCCACCGGGGCGCCGACCGGGCCTATCCTGTCGCTGGGCAAGGTGCAGACTTGATGGTGCGGCTGTGCACGGCCGTTGCGCTGCTGATCGCGTTGGCCGTGCCGACCGGGCAAGACGCGCAGGCGCAGTCGAGCTGGCCCGACAAACCGATCACGATGATCGTGCCCTTCCCGCCCGGCGGCGTGGCCGACACGGTGGCGCGCCCGGTGGCCGAAGCCTTGGGCAAGGAACTGAAGACCACCATAGTGGTGGAGAACAAGGCCGGCGCCGGCGGATCGCTCGGCATCACCGCAGCATCACGCGCGCCGGCCGATGGCTACACCGTCTTGCTCAGCCTGTCGTCGATCTCGATCCTGCCCGAGGCCGATGTGATGCTCGGCCGCAAGCCGGCCTACCTGCTGTCGCAGTTCCGACCGATCGCGCGCTTCACCGCCGACCCGACGGTATTCGTGGTGCGCGCCGACGCGCCGTGGAAAAACCTGGCCGAGTTCATCGCCGATGCGAAGGCCAGGCCCGGTGCGTACAACTACGGCAGCTCGGGCAACTACGGCACGATGCATGTGCCGATGGAGATGCTCAAGGCCAGTGCGGGCTTTCGCATGACGCACATCCCCTACACCGGCGCCGGCCCGGCGGTGCTGGCGCTGCTTGGCGGCCAGGTCGACGCGATCGCCAGCGGCCCGGCCACGGTGGCGCAGCAGATCCGCGCCGGCAAGCTGCGCGCGCTGGCGCATTGGGGCGACAAGCCGCTGGTCACGCTGCCCGAGGTGCCGAGCCTCACGCAACTCGGCCACCGCGTGAACTTCGCGCAATGGTCGGGGCTGTTCATCGCTGCGGGTACGCCTGAAGACATCGTCGCTCGGTTGCGCGCTGCTGCGAAAAAGGTCGCCGCCGACCCGGCCGTGGTGCAGACCATCCTGCGCGCCGGCAGTCCGGTCGACTATCTGGATGCGCTGGAGTTTCAGGCTTATTGGGATGCGGATGCGAAGGGCATGACGGAGGCGGTGAGGCGGATTGGGAAGTTGGAGTAGCCGCGTCGCGTCACCTCAAACGTTGCCCGCCACCCCATCCCCCAACAACACAATCACCGCGCCCGCGCCGCCATCGACGCCGCTGGCCTGCGCGAACGCGATCACGCTGGCGTGCATCGCCAGCCAGCGCTGCACTTTGCCTTTGAGCACCGGCTCGCGCCCCGGTGAGCCGGTGCCCTTGCCATGCACCACGCGCAGGCAGCGCTGGCCGCGGCGCGAGGCCTGGCGTACGAACTCGGCGAGCTGAAGGCGCGCTTCATCGCGGCGCATGCCGTGCAGATCGAGTTCGGCCTGGATCGCCCAGTGGCCTCTGCGCAGCCGCACCAACACATCCTCGCTGATGTCGGGGCGACGAAAACTCAGCGCCCCGTCTGTGAGCAGCAACGATGCACTGTCCACGCCGCCTTGCTGCGCCTGCTGCAAGGCATCGCGTTCATCTTGCTGGCGCTGGCGCGGCTCGGGTGTCGGCGGTGTGCGAGGCGGCGCAGGCAACGAGCGTGTCGGTGTCACCGGGCCCACGGCATCGGCGAAGTAGCGTCGCTCGCGCTCACGGGCCTCACGTGCTGCGCGTTCACGCAAGACGGCCTGCTCGGCATCGCGCCGGCGCTGCGCCAGTTGATCGCGCAGCCCCGCCAGCTCGCCGAGGCCGGTCATCGCGTGAGGCTTCACAACGCGCCCCGCTCGGCCAGCGAGACCACCACGCCCTGGCCGACGATCAGGTGGTCGATCAGCCGCACATCGATGAGCCGCATCGCATCGCGGATGGCGTGCGTGAGGTGTTCGTCGGCGGCCGACGGCTCGGCCACGCCGCTGGGGTGGTTGTGGGCGACGATCACCGCCGCGGCGTTGAGCTGCAAGGCGCGCCGCGCGATCTCGCGCGGGTAGACGCTGGCTTGCGACAGCGTGCCGTGGAACATCGCTTCGTCGCCGATCAGGCGCATGCGGCTGTCCAGGAAGATCACCGCGAAGACTTCGCGCGGCTGCGCGGCCAGGCGCAGCGCCACGTAGTCCTTCACCTTCTGCGGATGATCGAACACCGGCGCTTCGCGCATCTGCTGCGCGAGTGCGCGGCGCGCGATCTCGGCCACCGCGGCGATCTCGCTCTTCTTGGCCGGGCCCAGGCCGCGGATCGCCGAGAGTTCACGGTCGCCCGCCGCGAGCAGGCCATGAAATCCGCCCACCGCCTGGAGCACCTCTTGCGCCAGCGCGAACACATCGTGCCCTTGCCGCCCCGTGCGCAGCAGCAGCGCCAGCAACTCGACATCGGCCAGCGCCGCGCTGCCGTGGCGCAGCAGCTTCTCGCGCGGACGCATGTCCTCGGGCAGGTCCTTGATCGGCATCGCGACGCCTCGGCCGCCACAGGGCCGCCGCATAGAATGAATGCAGTCTATTCGACGTGAGCAGGCCCCCCCTTGAACCTCGTCCAGCCAGGCTCGTTCCTGACCTTGCACTACCGCCTGGCGGGGCCTGATGGCGCCGATGTGGTGAACACGTTCGGCGGCCAGCCGGCCACGCTGACCCTGGGCAGCGGGCAGCTCGCGCCGGCCATCGAGGCACGCCTGGTGGGCCTGCCCGAAGGCGCGCATCAGCGCTTCGAGCTCGACGCCGGCGCGGCTTTCGGGGCTCGCAACCCGGAGCTGCTGCAACGGGTGAAGCGCTCGCTGCTCGATCGGTTCGGCGACCCCGAGGCCGGCTACGAAGTCGGTGACGTGGTGCAGTTCCCCACGCCGGGTGGCCAGGGCGCTTATGCCGGCGTGGTGCGCAAGGTGGGCGGCGACGCGCTGCTGTTCGACTTCAACCACCCGTTGGCCGGGCAGCCGGTGCACTTCGAAGTGCGCTTGTTGAGCGTGTTGTGATGACCGGCATGCTCGACGAAGTGCTGCTCGCCGAACCGCGCGGTTTCTGCGCGGGGGTCGATCGTGCGATCGAGATCGTCGAGCGCGCCATCACCCGCTTCGGCGCGCCGATCTACGTGCGCCACGAGATCGTGCACAACACGTACGTGGTGGCCGATCTGAAAGCCAAGGGCGCGATCTTCATCGAAGACCTGGCCGATGTGCCCGCGGGCGCCACGCTGGTCTTCAGCGCGCATGGCGTGAGCCGCGCGGTGCGCGACGAGGCGCAGGCGCGCGGCTTCAACATCTTCGACGCCACCTGCCCACTCGTCACCAAGGTGCATGTGGAGGTGGCCAAGCTGGCGCGCGAGGGCTACGAGTTCCTGATGATCGGCCACAAGGGCCACCCCGAGGTGGAAGGCACGATGGGGCAGTTGCAAGAGGGCATCTACCTCGTCGAGGACGTGGACGACGTGGCGCGTGTGCAGCTTCGCCAGACCGAACGGGTGGCCGTGGTCACGCAGACCACCTTGTCGGTGGACGACGCGGCCTTGATCCTGGCCGCGGTGAAGCGGTACTTTCCGCAGGTGCGCGAACC
>JANNQO010000396.1:0-8011 GCA_031400795.1 Rubrivivax sp.
GTCAACAAACCGCCGCCGAAGAACAGCTCGTCCTTGTTGAACCAGACCTGCTTTTGCGCCACCGGGTCCCAGGCCTTCACGCCGCCCAGGTGCCCGCCCGGGCCGGCCTTGCCGAGGTCGAAGTTGACGTTCAGGTAGAACGCGCCGCGCTTGTACTCACCCTGGATGCCTTCCATGTCCATGCACAGGTTGATCGTGTTCATGTAGACATGGCCGGTGAGCGGGTTGTAGGCCATCGGCATCCAGTTCTTCGCGCCGATCAGGTTCGGGCACACGTCCACCGCCTTGCGCTTCATGCCCGGGCGCTTCGCGTTGCCCGCGGTCTCGATCGGCGCGCCGGTCTTCATGTCGATGCCGGTGGCCCAGTTCACGCCGTCGACGTACTGCTTGGCCGACAGCAGCTTGCCGCTGGCGCGGTCGAGCACGTAGAAGAAGCCGTTGCGGTTGGCCTGCATGATCACCGGCAACTTCTTGCCGTCGAAAGGCAAGTCGGCGAAGACGAGTTCGTTCACGCCGTCGTAGTCCCACGCGTCATGCGGCGTGAACTGGTAGTGCCAGGTGATCTTGCCGGTGTCGCCGTTCAGCGCCAGCACCGAAGCCGAGTGCAGGTTGCTGAACTTGCCGACGTCGGAGCTGTCGTTGCCGCGCACTGCGGCCGACCAGGGCGCCGGGTTGCTGGTGCCGTAGTAGACGAGGTTCAGCTTCGGGTCGTAGCTGCCGATGTGCCAGGCCACCGCGCCGCCGAGCTTGCCCGAGTCGCCCTTCCAGGAGTCCGCGCCGGGCTCGTTGCCCTGCGGGATGGTCTGCGTGCGCCAGACCTCCTTGCCGGTGGCTTGATCGAGTGCCACGATGGCGCCGCGCACGCCGTACTCGCCGCCGCCGAAGCCGGTGATGACGAGGTTTTTCACCACCGTGGGCGGCGAAGTGATCACCGCGCCGGCGGTGTAGTCGGTGATCTGCGTCTTCCACAGTTCCTTGCCGGTGTTGGCGTCCAGCGCCACCACATGCGCGTCCAGCCGCCCGACGAAGACCTTGCCCTCGGCGTAGGCCACGCCGCGGTTGTTGACATCGCAGCAGGCGAATTGGTCGATGCCTTTGGGCACGTCGGGCTGGTAGGTCCACTTCACTTCGCCGGTCCTGGCGTTCACGGCAAAGGTGTTCTTCGGGCCGAACGACGAGGTGACGAAGAGCGTGTCGCCGACCAGGATCGGCGTCGATTCCTGCGAGCGCGTGGTGCCCAGCTGCAGCGCCCAGGCCACCTTCAGGTTCTTCACGTTGGCAGTGCTCACCTGCTTGGCGTTGGAAAAGCGCGTGTTGCCGCTGTCGCCGCCGTAGACGGGCCAGTTCTGCGCATACGCCGGTGCGGCCAGAGCGGCTGCCGCGGCCAGCGCCAGGGTGGAGGGGAACCACTTCATTGCAAGTCTCCTGTTGATGGAAGAAACACTAACGCCATGACGCGAGTTCCATCGTCATGGACCCGCCGACCATGAACTTGGTCGGCGACGGTTCGCTGCGCTCGAGTTTCACCAGCCCGACATCCGGGCAGTACCACTCGAGCGTGGTGAGCGGAATCTGGCGCCACTGGAACATGGCGTCGACATAGAGGCGGATCTCGGCGCGGCCGGCGACGCGCAAACAACGTTCGAAATCACCGGCGGCGGACTGCACCTTCTGATCCACTGCCTCGATGCGGTAGACCATCGGGAAGGGCTTGACGAAGTGGCGCAGCGCGTGCGGCAGTTCGTTGCGCCGCTCGAGCAGGTAGGCGGTGGTCAGCGCCTCCCACTGCGTGCCCACCGCGTACGGCGCGCGCAGCACGTAGCGGCGCGGCTCGTCGGGCACCGGCGTGCGCTGCACCGGGCTGCGCGAGGCGACGCGGTAGATGCCGCTGGCATCGCTTTGCAGCCAGTACTCGATGCCGCTGTCGCTGCGCCGCCGCCACGCGGTGGCTTCGCCCAGCCGCTCGGCACCGCGATTCGTGAGCGTGAGGCGGTCGCGTTCGCTGCGCTCGCCGTCGTTGTAGACGCTCTTCACGTCGTAGATCCAGCGCCGGCCTTCGGCGAGCGGGAACAGCGCGTCGTCGGGCGCGCGCTCGGCGCAGGCGGTGAGCACGAGCAGCGAGAGAAGCGGCCCGGCGGCCTGACGGAGGTGCTTCATCACTTCTCCGGCAATTGTGGCGACGGCAGGTCGCGGATCTTGATCTCCTGCTCGTCGTTGCCCGGCTTCAGCCAGCCGCTGCCCAGCCCCTTGCCGGCCTTGATCTCGGCCACGCCCATCTGGCTGATGCCGTCGCGGCCCTTGCGCACACCGTCGTCGATCTGCGTGTGCAGCTCCTTCGTGTACGGCAACTTGTAGGCGCGCGGTGCGAGCATCGGCCCGCCTTCGCGCGGCACGCTCACCCACAGGTAGATCGCGCCGGCGGCGCGTTGCGTCGGCTCTTCGATCACCGAGGCGAGCATGATGAAACGATCCGGCATCGCGTCGGTGCTGGGGATGCCCCAGATCTCGTGCACGGCGCCGTAGCCGAAGAAGTACATGCCCGTCACGCCCAGCAGCAGCAGCGCCTTCATCCACGCCGGCCAGCGCGACCACAAGAGCGCCAGCAGCGTGATCAGCAGCAGCGCCGCGAAGGCGAGGATGAGCGCCAAGCTCATAGCTGTTGCACCAGCTTCGCGGGCAGCTTGCTGACGCCGCCCGCACTGCCGTCGCTCAGCACACGAAAGCGCAGCAGCGTGGCTTCGTCGCCGCGCCGTGCCAGCTTCTGCTGGCCATGGAAGACGACCTCGACGCGCGGGTTGACCTTGATCACCGAGATGGTCAACTCCACGGCAGCGCCGGCGCGCGGGTCGGCCGGCCCGTCCTTGGACTCGTAGTAGTGCGCATTGACCACGTACTCGCCCGGCGCGATGCCGCGGATCGTCACCACCTCCTGGTTCAGCGGATTGACGATGCGCCGGCCGTCGACTTCCAACACGTCGTTGGCCAGGCCGCGGTCGTCGCGGTCCAGGTGCATCAGGCCGGCCTCGCGGTTGCGAAACCAGATCACGTCGCCGGCCGGGTTGCGCACCCACAGGTCGATGTCGTTGGGGTCGTTGTCGGGCCAGCCCAGCGTGATGATGAACTCGGCCTTGGCCGGCACGTCGCCGGCTTTGGTCGACTTCGGATTCATCGCCAGCAGCGCCACGATGAAGCAGAAGACGAAGGCGATCAGCATGTTGAACAACATGTCGTAGAACGGGTCGACTTCCGGCTCGCGGGTAGGTCGGCGCGTGCGCATGTCAGCTCATTCGCTGGCGCGCAGGCCGTGCTGCTGCGCCGCGCTGACGAGTTCATCGGCGAAGCGGTCCAGGCGGGTCAGCTGCAACCCGAGCAGGATGTTGCCGACCAGCCCGACCATCGTCGTCAAGAGCGCGATGCCCAGGCCTTGCGTCAGGCTCTTCAGCAGCTCTTGTGATTGCGTGGGGTCGAAGTTCTGCATCTGGCCGATCTGCAACGCGAGGACCGAAAAGCCGATCACCTTGCCGAGCAGCCCGAGCTTCAACTGGATGCCGTTCACCCACCAGGCGGTGCCGTGCGGGCCGTGCGTGCGTTCGAGCAGCAGGTCCAGCGGCGCGCCGGCATCGCGCGGCGCTGCGGCCAGCGCGGCCCAGTAGTCGCTGGCCCAGCCGGGCGCTGCGTCGCCCTGGCGCGCGGCCTCGAGCGCACGGCGTTGCGCGGCGAGTTCTCGCGCACGCGAGCCCGCCCACAACGTGGCGGCGGCGAAGATGACGATGATCACCGCGGTGATGCCGGTGGGGTCGGAGCGCAGCAGCAAGACCCACACGCCTTGCACGCCGAGCAGCCAGGTGGCGAAGGCGAACAGGCCGGCCAGCGCCAGCCACTCCAACCACAGCGGCTCGTGCGGCATCGCCGCGTGGGACGCGGGGGAGGGGGCTATGGCCCATGGCGCTGCGTTGCTCTTCATCGGGAGTGCGAGTTTTCTGGGATCAGGGGGTGTGCGGCAACCCGTTGTTTGCCCTCAAGGCCCCGAACGATGGGAGCGGCGGCGCGTGCCCGCTGCTCCATCTTTGAGCAGCATCAACAGGCCCTAGAACTTCCAGGCCAGCCGCGCGCCGATCCACCAGGCGCGTGGCGAGCCGCTCTCGTAGTAGCGGCCGTTGGCGTCGTTGACGATCACGCTGCCTGCCCAGGCGCGGTCGGTGAGGTTGTCCAGCCGCGCCAGCAGGTCCAGCGTGAAGCCGGGCTGCAATGTGTAGCGGTGGCTCGCGCGCAGCGCCAGCAAGGTGTGCCGTGGCGCCGATTCGGTGTTGGCGTCGTTGGCGAAGAGCGCCGAGCCGCTCTTTGCCTCGATGCCGATGTCGGTGCCCGCGCGCGGCTGCCAGGCCAGCTCGGCGTAGGCCGATTGGCGCTGCGTCCCGGCGATGCGGTTGCCCGCCGGGATGGCCAGGTCGGGCACGGTGCACGGGATGCCGGCACAGGTGGCGAAGCCGTCGCGATAGGTGGCGTCCAGCCAGGTAGCGGCGAGCAGTGCGCGCCACTGCCGGGCGAGCTGCCATTGCGCCGACAGCTCGGCGCCGCGGCGCTGCGTGCGGCCGACGTTCTGGAAGCTCTGCCGCCCGCCGGCATTGCTGGCCACGCCGATCTCGTTGTCGACGTGGACCTGGAACAGCGCGGCCTCCACGGAAGCAGCACCGCGCCGCCACTTCGCGCCGAGTTCGAGCTGGCGGCTGCGCTGCGGCGCCAGCGTGAGGTTGAAGCCGCCGCTGCCGTCGCGGCGGTAGGCCAGTTCGCCGAGCGTCGGCGATTCGAAACCGCGCGCCGCGCTGGCGTGCAAGGTCAGTTCGTTGCTGGCGCTCCAGCGCAGGCCGAGCACCGGGTTGGTGTAGGCAAAGCGCCGCTCGCCCGAATCGTCGCCGTTGGAGAGGTAGCGGTCGCGCGCTGCCAGTGTCACGCGGCCGCTGCGCACACCGGCGCTCAAGCCAACGCTTTCGGCGAGCCGCGCTTCGAGCTGCGCATAGCCGTCCTGGCTGCGCGCGCGGTTGGTTTCGTCACGGCGCAGCGCACCGGTCACGCCGTAGGTCGGCGCGGCAGCCGTGCCGCTGTAGTTGAGGTAGCCACGCCGGTCGTCTTGCTGCTGCTCAGAGGCCACACCGGCCACCAGGTCGACATACTCGCCGCGCCAGGTGAGGCGCGCGTCGATGCCGCTGAAGTCGCGCTCGAAAGCGATCACGCCGCCGCCGTGGCGTGGGCTGGCCTGCGTGGCCGCGGCAATCGCCAGCCACTGTGCCACCGTGCGCTCGCCGCTGTACAGCGTGACGGCGCTCTCGGCAGCCGCGCCGAAGCGGTGTTTCCACTGCACGCCGGCCTGTTGCTGGCGCGTCGTCTTGCGCGTATCGAACTGCGTGGCCTGCGCGGTGGTCTGCCTGGGGTTGGCATCGAACTGCGCGCGCGACAGGCCCAGCGGGTCTTCGGCCGGCTGGTCCAGCGCATTCAGCTGCAGCAGCACGCTGTCGCTGGCGCTGCGCCAGCCCAAGCGCACCGCGCCGCTCTTCTTGTGCGCGCTGGCATGCGGCCGAAAACCTTCCCACTCCATGCCGGAGGCCGACGCGCGCACATCGAACTGCTCGCCCACTGGCGCGGCCAGCGACAAGCGCAGCTGGCCGAGGCCGAAGCGGCCGGCGTCGGCGGCCACCTCGACCTGCCCCTGCCGCACCGGCGCGCTGATCAGCGCGATGACACCGCCCGAGCTGTTGCCGTAGAGCACCGAGAAAGGCCCGCGCAGCACCTCGATGCGCTCGGCACCGGCCAGCGCGAAGTGGCTCACCTGGCCCTGGCCGTCGGGCATCGAAGCCGGGATGCCGTCGCTGTACAGGCGCAGCCCACGCACGCCGAAGCCTGCGCGTGCGCCGAAGCCGCGCGAGCTGATCTGCAAGTCCTGCGCGTAGTTGTTGCGGTTGGACACCAGCAGCCCGGGCACGCGCGCCATCGCTTCCGAGAGGTTGATGAGCGGGCCGGCCGAGCGCAGCGCCGCGCTGTCGACGACGCTGATCGCGTAGGGCACGTCGCGCAGTGCACGCTCCACCACCGAGCCGGTGATCACCACCTGCTGATCGTCGGTTTGCGCCTGGGCAGGCGCGGCAGCGCACAGCGCAATGCACGCGAAGGTAGCGGCGGTGAGCGGCCGGCAGCGCGAGTGGGTATCCAACATGGTGCGGTTGTAGGCGCGTTGTGACCAGCGCGCCAACGGGCGAATACCCCGCCGCCGGCAACCGGGAACTGTGGCAACTTGGAGCAGCGCGTCGACTCGGCGCTGCCGCTTGGCTACTGCGTCGCGCTCGGAAAGAACAGCTGCTCGCCGCCGATCCTGTACGACGCGATCGCCGCTTGCCCGGCGGGCGACACCACCCAGTCGGCGAAGGCCTGCGCCAGCGCGGTTTTCACCTGCGGGTGCTTCGCCGCACTCATCACCATCACGCCGTAGGGATTGAACAGGCTGCGGTCGCCTTCGACGAGAACGGCCAATTCGGCGCGGTTCTTGAACGCGAGCCAGGTGCCGCGGTCGGCGAACACGTAGCCGTTCAGCGACGCGGCGATGTTCAGCGCCGGGCCCATGCCACAGCCGCACTCCTTGTAGCCGGCGGGCTTGGCCACGGCGATGTCGACACCGGCGGCTTTCCACAGCCGCAGCTCGGCGGCGTAGGTGCCGCTCTTGTCGCCGCGCGAGATGAACGGCGCATTGCCTGCGGCCAGTTTGGCGAATGCCGCCGTGATGTCACGCCCGCGCGCCCGCGCCGGGTCGGCCTGCGGGCCGATGAGCACGAAATCGTTGTACATCACGGGCACGCGCTTGGCCGCGAAACCTTCGGCGACGAACTTCGCTTCGGCAGCGGGGTCGTGCACGAAGACCACGTCGGCGTCGCCGCGCCGGCCGATGTCCAGCGCCTGTCCGGTGCCCACCGCCACCACACGCACGTCGATGCCGCTGGCTTGCTTGAAGAGCGGCAGCAGGTGGCCGAACAGGCCCGACTGTTCGGTCGAGGTGGTCGAGGCCATCACGATGAAGCGCTCTTGCGCCGAAGCCGACGTCATGAAGAACAACAGCAGCAGTGAGCGCAGTAGTCTCAGGACCATGGCAGTTCACCTTTCACGAACGCCGCCGCAGCCGGCGGCAGCGGCTGGTTGAAGAACGCATCGACGCTGCGGTCGGCGACCACGGCGCCGGCGTCGAGGCAAACCACGCGCGTGGCCAGGCGCTTGGCCTGGCCGAGGTTGTGCGTGCTCATCACCAGCGTCATGCCCGACGCCGCGAACTCGACGATGAGCCGCTCCACCTCGCGCTTGGCACCGGGGTCCAGGCTCGACGTGGGTTCGTCCAGCAACAGCAGCGCGGGCCGCAGCGCCCACGCGCGCGCCAGCGCCAGGCGCTGCTGCTGGCCGCCGGACAAGGCCCGCGCCGCACGCTGCGCCTGGCCTTGCAGGCCGACGCGCGCCAGGGCTTCGGCGCAGCGCGCGGCACGCTCGGCGCGCGGCACGCCATTCAGCCACAGCGCCAGCAGCACGTTCCAGCGTGCCGACAGGCTCATCAGGAAGGGTTTCTGGAAAACCATCGCCGCCACCGGCTTGCGACCGCCCGAACCCTCGATGTCGAACACCTGGCGCGGCAAGTCGTCGAAGAGCCCCGCCAGCGCGCACAGCAAGCTGGTCTTGCCGCTGCCGTTGGCGCCCACCAGCGCGATGCGCTCGCCGTGGTGCACGGTCAGATGGAGCGGCTGCAACACGACCCGCTCGCCGTAGCGAACGCTGGCCCCACGCAGCGCGACCAGGGGCGATATCGGCACAGCAGCATTCATGTCGCTCAACTCGTAGATCAACTGCTCATGAAGGACATTGAGTTTACGGAGGTGGCAAGGTCGTTCAGTTGTTCAAGCTGTTGAAGCAGGGCGCATTCTTGCGCAGCGCTCACATCAGGGGCCAGCTAACCCGTCTTTCTCAACTCGCCGTTGCTTTCGCG